>DIZZ01000267.1 GCA_002428045.1 Verrucomicrobia bacterium UBA6015 | reverse complement strand
AATATGTAATTCGGAATCGAAGCATATGCATCTCTCTGGAATTGTTTTTCTGTTTTATGGCTGCGTAAAACTTTGCGACTATTCCCTTGTCAGATATGCTAAATGCTCGAAATCCGATCAAATCGTGATTGAAACCGAGTATCTGTGCGAGAAGCTTTCCTTCCTTGTTTGCAAATTTCAATCATAAGATCCTAAAGTCCTTTGGGTATGATAGCTAGGTGATCTCGGGTGAACCGCTTACATGGCTATCATGCACCCAGCAGTTTAGGAACAGAAGGCACCGGTCAATGAATTGACCGGTGCCTTCTGTGGGATCTCTATGTTAGCGTTAGAGGGCGACGGAAACACCCACGGTGCCGACCACTTCGGTGTCGTACGCATCATCCGACAGCACCTTGTCATCGATCTGGCCGATGTACGTCACGCTGGCGCTGACCGGGCCGAAGGTGAGTCCGGCCGTGCCCGAGTAGTGCGAGAAACCGCTATCGCCCTCGTCCGGCGCAAGGTAGGCAACCAAAGCGCCGAGTTTCAGGCCAACGGCACCCAGCTCGATCAATGTTCCAGCCGTAACCTCGGAGTACAATTGATTGCGATAGGGGCCATCAACCATGTAGTAAGCGGTTGCTGCCAGGTCAATCGGCCCGGCAGACTTGCTGAGTCCCAGGCTGGCTTCGCGGTCCGAATCGGCAGCCGCCGTTGGGTACACATACTCCGTGTAGCCGATCGATACGCCAACAACCTCGATCGGCAACGTGTAGGAACCATACAGGTCGACCTCGGAGAACTGGTTCTTCGCCACGGCGCCATCGTAATCGTCCAGGTTCAGCACGCCCCAGGTACCGACCGTCAAGCCGTTCAGTCCAGATGCCTTGACGCCGGGATGCGCGACCAATCCGTCGTTGTAGGTTACGCCACGGAACACATAGGCGCTGGCCATGTCGAGGCTCAGCGAGGCATCCGCACCGAACACTGCCGTTGAAGCCACCATCATCATTGCAACCAATCCACTAATAATCTTCATCTTCATGTCCTTCTTTTTTCTCCTGCCATTCAGGTCAGGTTTTCTTGTTAATCAAACTCGGGTCCGTGTATCTGCAAAACCTAGCCGATAGCCTCCTTTCCTGTCTCCCCGGTACGAATCCGGATACATGCTTCCAGATTCATGACAAAAATCTTTCCATCACCAATCTTTCCGGTCCTAGCACCGTCAATAATAGCATCAATGGTCGGTTTTACAAACTCATCGTTCACGGCGACTTCAATCCGCACTTTCTTGAGCAGGTTGACTTCGACATCCACGCCGCGGTACGACTCGTGATACCCCTTCTGCTGGCCGCAGCCCAGGGCATTGGTCACCGAGATCTTGTAGATCGCGTTGCCGTAGAGAGACTGCTTCACGGCATTGAGCCGCTCGGGTTGTATATACGCGATAACCAGTTTCATACGATAGCTTCCTTTCTTTAACGTTCGTTGCTTAATCCAGCCTCCGCAATCCCTGAAGGACGCGGAGGCTGGTTGAATGTCGTGTTACTCGGTGGCGAAGATCTGGAACCCTTTGTAGGCTTCCTCCCCATGTTCTCCGATGTCCAACCCGCGCACTTCCTCTTCCGGGGACACACGCAGCATCCCGATGGCCTTGAGGATGGAGAACAGGATAATCATCGTCACAAATGACCAGAGCGGCACCACGACGGAACCTACGAGCTGTGCCTTCATCGTCCCGACGGCAACCGCCGCATCGCCTACCGTTCCCAGAATGGCGGGATCACCGAATATCCAGGTCGCCAGTCCACCCCAGACGCCGCACAATCCGTGGACCGGCCAGGCACCGACCGGATCATCGATCCGCAGTTTATCCAGCAACTTGATCCCACCCACCACAAGCGCTCCGGCAATCGCCCCGATGAGGATCGACTGCGTATTGGTCACGACGCTACAGTTGGCTGTGATGCCGACCAACCCCGCCAGGATGCCGTTGAGGGCCATCGAGAGTTCCGGTTTCTTGTGCAACGCCCAGGTCACGATCATGGCCACGACACCGCCCGCGGCGGCCGCCATCGTGGTGTTGACGGCAATCTTCATGACCATCGCGGTATTATTCGCGCCATGGATCGCCAGTTGGCTTGCCGGGTTGAAGCCATACCAGCCAGTCCAGAGGATGAACACACCCAGCGCGGCCAGCGGTAGGTTGTGCCCGGGCATAGCGCGCGGTTTGCCATCCTTGTTGAAACGCCCCATGCGTGGCCCAAGCACGATGGCACCAGCCAGCCCAGCAAAACCGCCCACGGCATGCACTAGGATCGACCCGGCAAAATCATAGAATCCCATGGTATGGAGCCAGCCACCCCCCCATTTCCAGAACCCGCTGATCGGGTAGATCAGGCCGGTAATGATGGCGCTGTAGATCAGGTAGGAGCTGAACTTCATACGACCGGCCACGCTGCCGGAGACGATCGTGGCCGCCGTCGCCGCAAAGGCGACCTGGAACAGGAAATCGACCTGCTTGTGCAGGGCACCACCTGCCGGCGTCTTGGTCATCTCGCCGACGCCGACGCCACCCCATGCAAGGAACCCGTCGATCACCGGGGCACCATACATCAGGCCGTAGCCCACCAGATAGTAGAGCAGCACGCCAACGCACAGATCCATCACATTCTTGAACAGGATGTTGACGGTGTTCTTCGCAGCATTGAATCCGGTTTCCACCATGGCGAAGCCCGGTTGCATGAAGATCACCAGTACCGCGCCGATGAAAAGAAATAGATTGTCGATGGTATAGGCCAATAGATCGGTTGCTGGCACGTCCGCAGCCACTTCTGCCATCCCTTCTGCCGCCGCCACGCCCGCCTCCTGCGCAGACGCCGATAGTGTAGAACACACCAGCGCCCCTGCCGCCGTTACCGCCGTAACCAGCCCCCACACTGCTTTTCTCATGCGGTCCTTTCCTGTTTCCTCGAATGTTCAAAACCCAACATATATCGGGAAATTCTGATAGCAAAATGCGTGCCATATTTTGTTAATAATATTTAAGTAATTATAAATTAATCAGTTGTGAATATGATGAACGGTATTGCGTGGTTTCGGTCACTTCATTAATGCATACAAATATGTTGACTTCTTGTTGATAAAGCACAAATATGTTTAGACATTAGTAATTCATCGGTTCCCAACAAAGGCAAGCACCATGAGCGACGATAAAGCCACCCTGTCACGAGCTGAGGTGGAGTTGAATATTCTTTACCAGGTTTCGCAGGCGATGGCGCACGAGAAGGGCGTTTCCTCGCTGCTGGATCGTGTGCTGGACATCCTGGAGACAGAGATGGGGTTGCTACGCGGCACCCTGACCCTGCGCCATCCGGACAGTGACTTGTTCCAGATCGAGGCCTCACGTGGAATCGCGGAGGAAGATAAGCGGCGCGGGCTTTATCACCTCGGCGAAGGCATCACCGGAAAGGTTGCCGCGACCGGCAAGCCGATCATTGTGCCGGATATCCGCAATGAGCCGGAGTTCCTTGACCGCACCCGTTCACGGCATAATGAGTACATGGCGTTTATCTGCGTGCCGGTGATCCACCAAAGCCGGGTGGTCGGCACGCTCAGTATCGATCGCCAGCCTGCACCGGATGCCGAGTTGCGCAAGGATATGAACTTCCTGAAACTGCTGGCCGATCTGCTAGCCGAGGCGGTGTATAACATCCGCGAAGGCTTGGCGGCGCGGGAGCGTCTGCTGGCCGAGAACCGCAAGCTGAAACTGGAACTGGGCGATCGTTACCGCCCCTCGAATATCATCGGCAACTGCCACACCATGCGCATGGTCTACGAGCAAATCGCGCAGGTGGCCGACAGTAACGCCACGGTATTGATTCGCGGTGGGTCGGGGTCCGGCAAGGAACTGGTTGCCCGGGCGATTCATTTCAGCAGTCCGCGCAAGCATAATCCGTTTGTTTGTGTGAACTGTGCGGCACTGCCCGAGAACCTGATCGAGAGTGAACTCTTCGGTCACGAGAAGGGGGCCTTCACAGGGGCAATGCAGCAACGCCAGGGGCGCTTCGAGCTGGCCAATGGAGGAACGCTGTTCCTGGATGAGATCGGCGATATCAGCCCCGCCGTCCAGGTTCGCCTGCTGCGGGTGTTGCAGGAACGCTGTTTCGAACGTGTCGGGGGCATGCGGCCGGTCGAGGTGAATGTGCGCATCATTACCGCGACCAGCGTCAATCTGGAAAAGGCGATCGAGCTGAGCCGGTTCCGCGAGGATCTGTATTACCGGCTGAATGTGTTTCCAATCATCCTGCCGCTGCTGCGCGAGCGCAAGTCCGACATCATCCTGCTGGCGGATCATTTTGT
This sequence comes from Verrucomicrobia bacterium UBA6015, assembly GCA_002428045.1. GTDB lineage: Bacteria > Verrucomicrobiota > Kiritimatiellia > UBA8416 > UBA8416 > UBA8416. Next base: position 2,159 of record DIZZ01000267.1, on the reverse strand, counting down.
GCAGAAATACAACAAGGCCTACAGCAAGACGATCAAGCGGATCTCATCCGCCGCGATCAATATGATGATGGCGTATCACTGGCCCGGCAATGTGCGCGAGCTGGAGAACTGCATCGAGCGGGCCGTGCTGACCAGCAATGACGATGTCATCCATGCCTATACGCTGCCGCCGTCGCTGCAGACCGCTGAACAGACCCGCACCGGCATCCTTCCCAACGATGGCGCCGACCTGAAGGCCATGGTCAATGCCTATGAGCGCGAGATTATCATCGACGCGCTCAAGAAGAACCGGGGTAGTGCGGCGGCGGCGGCCCGCCAACTGAACACAACCCAGCGTATCCTGAATTACCGGATCAGCCATCTCGGTATCAATCGCGATAATTACAAAGACAGTCCCAGCTAGCCACTTTGGGAGGAACGCTCATGCAGCAGAAGAAAACATGGTATGTTCGCAAGAATGACGGGGCCGAATTCGGGCCAGTGACGCTCAAGGATTTGTTGCGTTGGTCGGCGCAGTGCCGGTTGGTGGCGGGGAATGCCGTCTCCGCGGATCGTGAGGAGTGGGTGCCCGTCGAGACCATTCCCGAACTGGAGATGTACTGGATTGCCCATCGGTCGGACGGCAAGGAGTATGGTCCGTTCGCGCTGGCGGCCGTCCCCGAGCTGGTGGCGCATCATGTGCTGCCCGCCGACGCCGTGCTGATCAACCGCGGCAATGGGGAACAGATGCCGCTGGCGCAGCTCATTGAGCCGGAAGAAGCCGAGAGCCCTGAGGTTGCAGGGGTATCCGCCCCTGCAGAAGAACCCGAGGAGGCAACGGTTGTCGAGACGTCCCCAGCGCAGATCGCCACGGCGGATGAGCCTACCGAGGATATAGAGGCGTTGCACCAAGCGATGGAAACCCTGCAAAGGCGGTTACAGCAGATCGAGGACGCAACGGCTGAACAACGCGCCGAAATGGAGAGTCGCTATGCCGAGTCGCGCGATGAGTGCGATGCCCTGCAGCTTGCCATCCGTCAGAATGAGGAGGAGCGCGAGGCCAATGTTGTCCGAATGGCGGAGTTGAGCGAAGCCCTGGCGCAAGCCCAGCAGGCGGTGCAGGAGGCCGAACAGCGTCTTCTGGAGCAAGCCAGCGAACCGCGTCGACTCCAGGAGTCAGAACCGGAGGATCTGTTGGAACTGCGCAAGCAGACCGCGTTCATGAAAAAGAATATCGCCGTGCTGCATGCCGACCTAGACAGTGTCCGCCGGCAAGCCGCCTTGCGTGGCAAGATTGTCTTTGCCCTCGGCGCTCTGCTGACGCTGGTTGCGGCGGTGTTGATTCTACGGGCTGGCGGTTGCGGACGAACCGATGACGCAACGGGCACGCCGCCGCCGTCTGCATCACTCACGAGGTCTGCGGCGCACACGGAGGTAGCAGCCATAAGGGAGCCTTTGGCCGCCCCCGACCCCCGACCCCCGACCCTATCCCCCTCAACCCTAACCCCCTCGGGACCAGCCGCCGGGCCGCTGGCGTCCTGGCCCGTACTGAACGTGGAGGGAGTGACCATCAAGACGACCCCGCAGGAACTGGTCATTCATTTCAACGAGGGGGCGTTCAGCAGCAGTACCAACGTGTCGCCGAAGGCAGCCACCCAGTTGAAAGCGCTTGCCGGGCAGCTACGTCCTCATATCGGCGGGCTGCGTCTGGTTGCCGAGGGGCATTCAGATAATATCCCGATGCGTCCGACGGCCGCGTTCGCCGATAACCAGGCACTGGCCAAGGCACGCGCCGAAGCGGCGGTTGCCTTCCTGAAGCGTGAAACCGGACTGGATGCTGTAGCTGCCACAAACCCGGGGCCAGCTCCGTTCCCGAACGACACCCCTGAAAACCAGCGCCGCAACCGAACCATGGTCCTCAAGGTGACCCGACGATAGACACCGCCGGAAAACGCTGAAAAACTGAATAACCAATCAATCCAACCACTTGAACATGCGCACGAAGCAGTCGTATTGGCCGACGCTGTTCTTGACCGGGTCGCGCCAGACGACCGCCATCGCGCGCTTGCTGTTCCGGGTATCGACCTCAGCAACGCCCGCACTTCCCCCGGACCCCATGCCCTGGCTCGCCCCGCTGGCGGCCACCACGACCAGGAACAGGTTCTGGCGCACCCCCAGCA
>DIZZ01000013.1:3251-20956 GCA_002428045.1 Verrucomicrobia bacterium UBA6015 | reverse complement strand
AATATGTAATTCGGAATCGAAGTTACAGAACGTGATTACGAGCGTATTGCGCCCAAGGCGCAGTGTCGTGGAAATCCGGTATTGCTTACCGCACGCGATTCAGATAGTGTTGAATACGATGGTGAACTGACTACAAGGAGCGTTGATTATGGGAGAGGCAAAGAAAGTGCGTGTCGGCTTGATCGGGTGCGGTGCCCGGCTGACGGGGGTGATTGAAAGAACCTTGGAGAACGGCGATCAGGTCGAGGTTGTGGCGCTGGCGGATGTAAGCGAAGCGGCGATTAAGCAGGCCAAGGAACGGTTGCACTGCCCTAAGGCCAAGGTCTTCGAGAATCATCTTGATCTGTCGCGCGATCCTTCCGTTGACTGGGTCTGCGTTGGGTCCTGGAACGTATTCCACAAGGAGCACATCCTCGGTGCGCTTGAGGCCAACAAACATGTTTTCAGCGAAAAGCCGTTGACCACCAATATCGATGACTGTGTGACCCTGAAAAAGGCCATCGAGAAGCATTCGCGCCTTTTTTCCATGGGGTTCGTCCTGCGCTATGCCCCTTTCTATCGGCGCATCAAGGAACTGATTGCCGAGGGCGTGCTGGGTAAGTTGATCTCGTTTGAGTTCAACGAAACGATCGGCCCGGACCATGGCGGCTACATCATGAGCGACTGGCGGCGCAAACGCGAATGGGCTGGCACGCATCTGCTCGAGAAATGCTGTCATGATTTTGATCTGGCCAACTGGATCACGGGCAGTGCCCCCATGCGTGTCGCCAGTTTCGGAGGCCTGGATTTCTTCAAGCCCGAGAATGCGCACCAGGTGGACCGGATCGGACCTCACGCTAACGGTCTGCCAGCCTATCACGGATGGCAGAAAATGGGGATTTACACACGTGCGCACAAGCTGAATCCGTTCCTGGCGGACAAGGACATCATCGACAATCAGGTGGTCATCCTGGAATACGCCAACGGGGTTCGTGCCACGTTCCACACGAACCTCAATACGGCCATCAACGAGCGGCGGATGTACTTGTGTGGGACGGAGGGAACGCTCCGCGGCGACGTGCTAACCGGCGAAATCGAATATCGGCGCATCAGTCACGAAAAACCCGTGATGAGGGAAACCACGGTCGGCGGGGGGCACGGCGGTGCGGATGGAACCATGTCGACAGCCCTGCGCAACTCGATGGTTACCGGCGCGGCGCCACTGGTCGGTCTGGACGACGGAATTCGCTCCGCAGTGGCCTGCTTCGGTGTCGACGCGGCGCTCGACAGGGGTACCGTCGTTGATCTGGGCGGCATGTGGAACCAGGTCGGGATCACGCTGTAGCGTTGACCAAACCTTGGTTTGGTTCGTTTCAGGAAATAGGTTTGGCGATTCAAAGATAGGTAGGGCGAAGACCTCCGGGCGAGCCGCGCCCGCCGAACCCCGTGCGGCAGCAAAAACGGTGGCGGTTCCCTGTCATCGCTTGCATCCTGCTGGAAATCGACGTCCTCAAGGCGCTGTACGGCGGCGAGGTCCAGCAGGAGCTTGAAGTGCAGCCCCAAACCCCACCGCACAATCCCGAATTGTGGATCACTGCATAGCGAGGCAATTTCCACTCACCGATTCCTCCCCTGTCTACTTTAGATCTTGAAAACACGGGAAATAGCTTTGGTTTTCAGTGCCAAATAAAGAAAAGCCGATAGCAGGATCGTCGCCAAGTGATTGAAATGGAAGGTCCGGACGACATGTCCTAAAAATCGTTTATCGCCCGCAAGGAAGTGCGCTTCTCCCCATGGTGACTCGGGCGTCCGATAAATGGGAAGCGTTTTATGGGTGAGACCGTCCCGTGCCGATCCGATAGGCTCCATGTCGCGCAGATTCAGAACCTGTTCTTGAATAGAGCGATTGGTGTGTGTCTTTTTCAGTTCCGCAAGACCCTCCCGCGTGAGTGTTTGTTCCAACCGGGCTTCTATGCTACGCTTGTCCCCGGCGGCTTTTCGCCTGTCTTCAAAAATATGGCGGNNTTCCGCAATAAAGGCGGTCGCCTGCTGGGCGAGGTCGTCATTAAATCGCTCGGGCGTAAAATCCTCTTTCCGCAAGCCGTGCAATGTCCCGGTTTTCCTCGACAGACTGTCCAGTTCATTTTGTATGATGCTCAGGTTTTCCATCATTGGGTCCGATTTTCCGCTTCCGCGCAACAGGGCGATGGATTGAATGCGGTTCTGGATTTCCGGCAGATAATAGTCGAGATCGTACTCTGCAAGGCGGAGCGCGGCATCTGCATCGAAAAAATGCTGCATGTAAGCGTTTTTTGCATACTGCTCAACGATCAGCGCTTCATATCCCCAGCGAGGCGGAAGCAGGTTTGCATAGCGTGGCACTTCGCGTCGGCGTGAGTGGGGGGCAATTAGATCATCGTATTTAATCACCACCCCGCAGAGCAGCATCTGCGGAATAAGTAGCAGGGGAATCAATATATAAATCGTGACGGCAGAGCGTAGTGCAGCCGAGATATTCAATCCGAGCAGGCTGGAGCAGAATGCGCACAAAAACAAGGTAAGCCAGGTTTTGCAATGGTATTCCGGCACGGCGACTATCCAATTGGCGATGGACACATAAAGCAGCATCTGAATGGCAGCGACCATCGCCACATAGAGCGTTTTCGCGTTGATGTAACTCCACCAGCTCAGATGCAGGAAGCGCTCGCGTCGAAGTATTTTGCCGTCGCGACAGATTTCCTCGGCGCTGACGCTCAATCCGAGAAACAGCGAGACCATGACGCTCATGAAGAAGAACACATGAACATTGTTATTGTTGTGAAAGGAATAATTGCTGCCATGCGCCCCACGGGATACAAACCCGATCAGCAGTCCTAGGATCAGTGGCTCCAGAAGATTGATCAATACATATTGGCGGTTCGCCAGACGGGATCTCACATCGCGCATGAAGAATATCTTTAACTGGCCCCAATGACTCGGGCGAGCCAGGCATTTCTCAACCGGCGAGGGCGCAATCTCAACATCATCATGTTCTGGGTGTTCCTTTCCCTCCGCATAGTTTTGATAAAGGGCGTGCCACCGCTCGGGCGAAATCCGTCGCTCCCGCGTGTACTGTCCGCTTTTGTCCATGGTCCTAGCTTCAATGATATCGAAGATTTGCTCGGGGTTCACGCCTCCGCAATCGGGGCAGATGGATTCTCCCGCCCCCGGCAATGCCGCCTGTGACCGAAAATAAGTAACCGCCTCCAGGGGCGTTCCCTTGAAAATAGGCCACCCGCCCTGATCAAGCACCCACAGCGCATCGAACATCCGAAAGATTATTGAGGACGGCTGGTGGATGACCACAAAGACGAGCTTCCCCCGCACGGCAAGTTCCCGAAGCAGGCTCATTACGGTTTCGGAATCGGTTGAGGACAAGCCTGATGTCGGTTCATCCACAAAGAGCACGGTGGGTTCACGGATCAGCTCCAGCGCGATGTTCAGGCGCTTGCGTTGGCCGCCGCTAATGGTTTTCTGGAGGGGCGATCCCACTTTCAAATCAGCCGCCCCGGCTTGCCCGAGATCTTCTAGGAGGGAGCGGACTCGCTGAACCAATTCGTCTTCCGGTAGATGCGCCATGCAGAGGCGCGCTGCATAATACAGGTTTTCGAAGACGGTTAAATCCTCGAAAAGCAGATCGTCCTGAGGGACAAAGCCGATTACTCCTTCGACGGCCTTGGGCTGCGTATAAACATTATGGCTGTTCAGCAGCAGTGCTCCGGAATCGGGCCGGATCGTGCCGTTCAGGATACCCAGCAAGGTGGATTTTCCTGAGCCGCTGGCCCCCATGACGGCGACCATTCTCCCGCCCCTTTCCGTAAAGGAAAAATTGTGCAGCCCGTTGTCGCTGTGGGGAAAGCGGTAATCCAGGTGCCTGCCTTGAAAGGTGATCAGCGAATGCCTATCGGCGTTCTGCTCAAATGCCGTGGCCAGATGCGCGAAATAGATTTCATGTCCACGGTGATCGCGCAAGACATGGCCCCGCCGCAGTGGCTGGCAGTGTCCTCGCTCCAGTGGGCGTCCTTCAAGCCGGATCGGAGCATCGCCAAGCGGGGAGATCAGGAATATATCCGTTCCCGGCAAGAAGAACGCAGCGAAACGGCCTTGGAAGCAACCCTCCTTATCCCCTCCGAAGACCTTCACGTTCTCACATGCAACGGATGCCTTTTCAGGATCGGCAATGAATGCACGGATCGCGTTGGCGAGGGATGGATCCAGACCGAGTGTATCGCTCAAAAGGCTAGCTATCTTACGGGGAAGCGCATCATCAGGGACAAGCGCACCGATTTCCAAAAACCTGATGAGCGCTGCATATTTCTCGAACCCGTGCAGTAGGGGCTTCAACCGTTGAGCAATCTCCGTTGCGCGTTGCAGCAGGGTTGCCTCTGGCGCATTTTCCTGAACCTCTGCCTGAACCTCTGTCAGTCCCTCGTACAAACCAATGTAAACGTCTGCATCGGAGAGGCCCACATGATTGTTCAGATAGGCTAGCACCTTCTTGCGTACAGATTGGCGTTTGTCGCCATCCAATCGCGCCGCCGTCATGGCAAACAAATGCAGCAGCGCGTTCAGAATGGGTTCAGCGATCATTATTCTTTGGCATCAGGCGTCAGGATGGCATTGCGGGTAGCGATGACCGTTTGTCTCATGGCTCTCCAGTGCGGCCGCGCTTCTTCGCGGGTCATGGTGCGGGTCGCCGCCGCTTTGCTCAATCGGTGATCCTCGCGCACGACATCCAATTTCTTATGGGTTTCGCCGCTGATGCGAATGTCTTCATCCAGTCGGTTGAAGGCTTCAAACAAATCCAGAAGAAGCTTGGTTTGTTCGGCGCGGGGATATTCGATGCATCCTTCTCTGAGACGTTCCCAACTGGCGTTGTTACTTGTCATTGCCCCGAAAATATAGGACTTTTGGATGAATAACCCGTACAGGCTGTCAATCAGGTAGTCCGCGCTCTCGACGCTGGAAAGCAGTGCTGGCAGTTCGCGCACATAATCAGACGCCAATTGATCGATCAACGTGGCAATATCCACTTCATCGGGGCGACTCGCCGCTTTCTTGAGGGTATGAAGGAAGTAGTTGTTGATGTCGGCGTGCGAGCGAACGTCTAGCGTATCCTGGATCTCTTCGATCACGCGAACGCAATCGGCGACATCCTGACGCTTCATAAAGGTCGCGGCGTAAAGTGCGTCAAACAACTTGATGCCAGCATAGAGTCGCAACTGTTCCTTGTTTAATTTTCCGACCAGATCGTTGGGTGCCATCAAGGAGGGCTGATAGGTCAATCCGAAATCCGTCAGCTTGCGATACCAGTCGAATACGTCATGAATCCGGTCCTCGACAAGTACGGATTTTGCATTTTCCGCCAGTTTTTCAAGCGACTGGCCCACACGGGCGGTGGCCTCTTCGTCTCCGAATGTCGTCACGGCCATTGTCAGAATCAACCCCATGCCAGCGCATATACTCTTTTTCACGATACGTTCCTTTCTGCGTTCAACTGAATCGATTTACGTTTGCACCAAACAACATTTATGAATTAGATGTTTTCGCTCACTAATTCAAGGAAGAATGCGTAAATTTCACAAATTTCACAAATATCACAACATTACGGCACGCGGCGAGGGCGCCTGACCAGCATCGGGACGCACTGGACAACCAGTACCCCGAGCAGGATCAGGCCGCAGCCGGTGATGCCCCGCATGGAGAGTCGCTGGTCAAGGATCACGTAGCCTGTGATGGCCGCAAATACCGCCTCAAGGCTCATGATCACCGCCGCCGGGGCGGGCGGACAACGTTTCTGGCAGATGACCTGCAGTGTAAAGGCAATGCCGGCTGATCCTATGCCAGCATAGGCGATCGCTCCAGCACCTGCCCTGACCTGTGAGAGATCGCAAGTCTCGAAGGCGATCGCAGCACATCCGCTCAGCAGGGTGCATACGGAAAACTCAAGGCACGCGATCCAGATCGGATCCCCTTTGCCGGCGATATGGTCAATCACGAGGATTTGAAAGGCCCAGAGTAAGGCGCAGACCAGCGTCAGACCATCCCCCTTGGACACCTGCAGTCCCTCCGTGATACTCAGCAGGTAGAAGCCCGCAAGGCAGATGCTAATGCCGAACCACAAGCTTCTCGGTGCCTCGTGCCGCAGGCGTAGCGCGAGTCCCAGCAGCGGGACGAAAAGCACGTACAGGGAGGTGATGAATCCCGAGTTCGCGGCAGAGGTATATTGTAGACCGATCTGCTGCATACCGGCGGCGGCGAACAGGAAAAAACCGGCCGCGAGACTCCATTTAAGAGGCACCCCGCCCAGTGCCAGGCCCGTGCCGGGCAGGAACCTCGATCGAAAAGCCATGACGGGGATCAGGGATACGGCACCCAGTGCGAAGCGCAGGGTGTTAAAGGTCAACGGGCCGAGCCCCTTCTGCATGCCGATCTGCTGGGCCACGAAGGCCGTTCCCCAGATGGCCGAAATCAGCAGAATCAGTAACTCGTATTTCAGCACCGCGTTTTTTTTCATTCTAAATGCCCCCGTTCCCGCAGTCCATGTATGTACCATCATGAGGCGGTTTCATCCAGTTATTTATCTGTTCAACTCTTGCTAGATAGCGGCCTGCTCTGATACATTCGGTGCTGGTTGTGTGGGGGATTGTGTGTGGGAGGGGGAAGTGTATAGGATCTTGAGTATGCTTGCAGGCAGGAAGACCCTCGTGGCGGGAGCCTTGGGTGGACTGGTTGGTTTGTGCCTTTTTTTCCTTACTCGGATGGTTGTTCACGATCAGCCCGCCTCAGAACCTTTGCCCCCGGTGCTGAATCCGTTGGCAAGCGCGGGGTGCCCGATTGCCTTTGACCCTGCCAGCGTGGACTTCGGTGTGCGCTATGCCTCGGAGACAATAAGCCAATCGGTCTCCCTGCGGAATGTCAGCGACAAACCCGTTCGAATCACGGATGTTTCCAGGACCTGTGGCTGCGCGACGGCCGCCTTGACGGCGGACACGCTGGCCCCGGGGGAGGCGGTCACGCTCGGGTTCAAGGTTGTTCTTGAAGGGCGGACCGGTGCTCAACGCATGGCGATCCATGTGCAAGCCGATGGGGCTGCGTTTTTATCCCTGGTCATTACCGGTACGGTACAGGAGGATCTCCGTTTAACGCCGTCACGCCTAGCGCTGATGCAGGTGGGCACGGAGGGGCGGCTTGAAGCGTCGTTCACGGTCGCGGCAATGGATGGCGTGGCCTTTACGATAAGCAGCATACGGGGCGTTCCCGAGGGGATCACCGTGGGCGTGGAAACCAACGACGGTGCTTATCGCGTAACGCTTTCGTGCGATGCCGAGATGGCCACGGAGCAGGACGGGAAACTGACGCTTCAGACGGATCACCCGTGGCGACCGCTGCTTCATATCCCCTTTGTAATTAAGAACGTATCGGAGATTGTCAGCAGGCCCGCCTCGATTGATCTGTCGATCAGCAAGTCAGGCAAGGCGCAACTGACAATCTTTTCGCCAGCGGCAATCCCGTTTGACATCGTGCGGGTGGACGCTCCGCCTGGCGTGACCGCCACCCCCCAGCGTCTCGCGCCGCACGTCTACCGCGTGGCTCTAGAATTATCGGATATGCAGGCCGTCCGCGAAGGCCAGGTGCTTCGTGTGCAGTCCAGCACGGGTGCTCGGCTCGAGATTCCGGTCCAGGCCCCGCCTGTTTTAAGGAATCAGTCATGAGGCACCTTCCGCAATTTGGTCTTTACTCGGATATTGCATCTTCCCTGTAATCTGTTAGTCTCAAAACTTTTGAGATAAGCTCAATCATGAACGCGAGAGAGGATGGGGCGGGATGAATAAAGTGACCACGGAAGAAATTTTTGCGTATCATCAGGGCGGCAAGGTCGGAATGGCCTGCACGAAGCCGTTGACGTCTGTCCGGGAGTTGTGCCTGGCCTATACGCCAGGTGTCGCGGAGGCCGTTAAGGCGATTGCCGCGAACCCTGCCGAGGTGTATCGCCTGACGGCAAAGTCCCGTCTTGTCGCTGTGGTCAGCGATGGCACGGCCATCCTGGGTCTTGGTGATCTGGGCGCGGCGGCCAGCATCCCTGTGATGGAAGGAAAGGCGGTGCTTTTCAAGGCGTTTGGCGATGTTGACGGGTGGCCGGTGCCGCTGAACCATTGCCGGCAGGGCGGCGCGGATACCGGGCCGACTGATCCGCAACGGGTGATTGATGCCGTGTTGGCGATCGCCCCGATGTATGGCGGAATCAATCTGGAGGATATTGCCGCCCCCGCTTGTTTCGAGATTGAGGATACACTGGATGCGATGTTGGATATCCCGGTGTTCCATGACGACCAGTGGGGTACGGCGGTGATCACGCTCGCTGGCGTGAAGAACTACTGCCAGCTTTGCGAGCGCGATCTCGGCGAGTTGCGTATCGTGGTCAATGGTGCCGGTGCCGCCGGTATCCGGATCACCGAAATGCTCAAGGCGGCCGGTGCCCGGCATATCGTTCTCTGTGACTCGCGCGGCGTCATCAGCCGGTCTCGTGCCGGCCTTACCGGCAAGAAGCTGGAACATGCCGCCGAGACCTCCGCGAAGACGGTTGGCGAGGCGATGCGTGATGCGCATGTGTTCGTGGGGGTATCTGCGGCGGACTGTATCAAGGCGGAGGATGTCAAGGGCATGGCCTCGTTCCCGGCCGTGTTCGCCATGTCGAATCCCGTCCCCGAGATCCAGCCAAGTGTCGTGGCGGAGGTCATGGGCAAGGCCCCGTATGTGATGGCGACCGGGCGCTCGGACTTCCCGAACCAGATCAATAACGTGCTGGGATTCCCGTTCCTCTTCCGCGGTGCCCTGGATTGCGGTGCACGGACGATCAACATGGCCATGAAGATGGCGGCCTCCGAAGCGTTGGCCGCCGTGGCCCGTCTGCCGGTGCCCCCAGATGTGGCGGCGGTTTATCCGGACGAAACGCTTGCGTTTGGCAGGGAGTACATCATCCCCAAGCCGTTTGATCGTCGTTTGTTCGTGGCGATCTCGTCGGCGGTCGTCGAGGCGTCCGTCGCGACCGGGGTGGCCGCGCCGGGAACCGATCCCATCGCCATCCGCAAACAGTTGGAAACGCGTAATTTGTCACGCTAACCGGGGAGTCCAGGAATGAGCGCAAGGGTAGGTTTTAGTTTGCTGCTGATATCGTGCTGCACGGCCATGGCGGGTGAGACAACGTCCATCCAGATCGATGGCGTGGCTGCTTATGCCAACGGGCACACGATCACCTTCAGCGATGTGATCGGGGCATCCCGTGAATTATTGCAGAAGGTCAGGGAAAGACAGGACGGTGAGGACGTCAATTCGCTGTATCTCAAGACGCTGGATGATCTGATCAACCGCAAGCTGATCGTTGATGCGTATGAAGACCAGAAGGAAATCAAGATTCCCGATGAGATGGTCACCGAGCGTGTTGAAACCGTGGTCCGTGAAATGTTCAAGGATGACCGGATCGCGTTTTTGCGCGCCCTGTCGCAGGATGGCCAGAGCGAAGCCGAATGGCGGACCCAGATCCGGGAGCAGATGGTGGTCGGCGCGATGCGCAATCTGCGGGTCGATAGCCAGGTGCGCGTGTCGCCGCTGACGGTGCGGGAGCGTTATATGCAGGCCCCCGAACGCTACGCCAAGCCGGCGGCTGTGAAGTTCAGCATGATCGTGATCGCCAAGGGTGAGGACGAGGCATCGCAGGCGACGCAGCGGCAGAAGCTGGAAAAGGCGCAGGCGGCACTGGCATCGGGCACGGTATTTGAGGAGGTGGCGCGTCAGTTCTCCGAGGAATCCCTGGCGTCCGAAGGCGGCGTGCGTGACTGGATGCCGCCCGATATGATGCGCAGCGAATTGGCCGAGCTAGTCATGAAGGCCGATCTGGGAGCGGTGAGTGACGTGATCGAGATGGGGTCGAACTGCATACTGCTGAAGGTCGAAGGGCGCAGGGACGCGGCTCCGTCCAGCTTTGATGAAGCCTATACGGGGATTGAACGTGAATTGCGGCAGGAAGAGGGACAGCGGATTTACGAGCAATGGATTGCCCGTTTGCGTAAGGATTCGTTTGTCCGCATCTTGAGGGAAACGCTCTAGGCGCTGAGGGAGTGTACGTATGGAGGGTGACGGCAAGGGGCGGCGGCTTACACGGCTTTCTGAAGTTCGGTCTTTGGCCGATGCGCATGGCATCCACCCCAGTCGTGCCCTGGGGCAGAATTTCCTGATTGACGGGAATGTCCTGGACATCCTGATCACTGCTGCCGATATCCATCCGGGTGACCGTGTCCTGGAGGTTGGTCCCGGCATGGGGGTGGTGACCGAGGATCTGCTCGGCTGCGGGGCATTGGTGACGGCGATCGAGAAGGATCACCGGCTGGCGGCACTGTTGAGGGAAACCTTCGCCACCGAACCCCGGCTGCGGTTGATCGAGGGGGATGCCCTGGATCAGAGCGTTGCGCTGTTGCGCGAGCATGGGTTGACCAAATTGGTGTCCAACCTGCCCTATAACCCCGGCAGTCGGATTTTGCTGGATGTGATCTGTACCGACTGCGCACCGCTATCGATTACCGTGACGGTACAGCTCGAGGTGGCGGAGCGGTTGACGGCACGTCCCGGATGCAAAGCCTATGGGTTGCTGGGCGTGTGGAGCCAGCTACATTACGAGGTGAAGACGGTTAAAGTCATCAGTCCGTCCTGCTTCTGGCCCCGTCCAACAATCCGTTCCGCGATTGTAACGCTGCATCGCCGCCCTGAACCCTTGCTGGCACCCCCGGTGTTTGCTGGTTTCTATGGACTTACCCGGCACTGTTTCCAGCATCGCCGCAAGCAGCTTGTGGCGCTGCTGGCGAAAGCACCCGAAGCCTTGCGAATCCCGGCGGACGATAGCATGGGATTGCTGCAGCGACTGGGGATCGATGCCGAAGCGCGTCCCGAGAATTTGACGGTGGAGGCCTGGTGCATGTTTGCACAGCGGTTGCATGATTTGCAGGAGGTGCCGGCATGAGCGGCGATACGCTAACCCCGATGATGCGTCAGTATCGGCGGATCAAGAGCGAGATCGCGGAGGACGTCGTCCTCTTTTTCCGGATGGGCGATTTCTACGAGATGTTCTTCGAGGATGCGAAGCGGGCTGCTCCGGTGCTGGATATCTCACTGACCCGGCGCAGTAACGTGCCGATGTGCGGGGTTCCTTATCATGCCCTTGAGGCCTACCTGTCACGCATGATGCGGGCGGGGCTGAAGGTGGCCATCTGCGAACAGATGGAGGATCCGGCGCTGGCCAAGGGGCTGGTGCGCCGGGAAGTGACGCGCGTGGTGACGCCAGGCACCGTGACCGAAGGCAATCTGCTAGATGCCACGCAGTTCAATTACCTAGCGGGTATTTGCCGGGTTGGTAAGGAGTACGGGCTTTCCATGGTTGATCTTTCAACCGGCCTGTTCTGGGGGGAATCCCTGCCGGATGCGTCGGCGGTTAGTGATGAATTGCGGCGCTACGGGCCGGGGGAATGCATCATTCCCGAATCCATCCCGGCGGATGACGACCTGATGGCGGTGTTGCACGCCTTGCCCGGATTGCCGGTGACCCGCGGCGAGGACTGGACGTTTGGCTACGAGGCCGCGCACGATCTGCTGGCCCGGCATTTCAACGTCCATTCCCTGCTGGGGTTTGGTTGCGAGGATGTCGGCCCGGTGGTTTGCAGCGCGGGCGCGATTCTGCAGTATGTGCGGGTTGATCTGCGGCGCGAGGTCGGGCATGTCCGCTCGTTCCAGACTCGAACAGCAGCCGAGTTCATGATCCTGGACGAGTCTACCTGCGCCAATCTGGATCTGATCCCGATGAAAGGACGGACCGGTGGCCGAACGCTGCTGGATGTGCTGGACACGACCCGCACCCCGATGGGGGCTCGTGCCTTGCGCGATTGGGTGCTGCGTCCACTGGCCGTGCTTGAGTCGATCCGATCCCGCCATGAGGCGGTGGACGCCTTTGTGCAGGATCGGGCGTTGCTGCATGAAATGCGTAGTGCGTTTGAGTCGGTGCGCGATCTGGCCCGTTTGATTGCCCGGATCGGCACCGGCAGTGGCAATGCGCGCGACCTGATGGCCATTGCCCAGTCGCTGGGTGCACTGCCCACCGTCTCCCGCCTGGTTCGTGGACATCGTTGCGAATTGCTGGCCGGGGTGTCTGCCTCGATTGTCCTGCAGCCCGCTCTGGTTAGCCGGATCGGCGAGTCGATCCATGATGAGCCGCCCATGACGGTCAAGGAGGGGGGCATCATCCGCGACGGGTATAGCCCGCTGCTCGATGAACTGCGCGATGCCGCCGCCCGCGGTCGCACCTGGCTGGCTGAATACCAGGCCAGCGAGATTGAACGGACCGGCATAAAGACGCTGAAGGTTCGTCACAACAAGGTGTTCGGTTATTATATCGAAATCTCCAAATCGCAACTGGCCAATGTTCCGGTCAACTATATCCGTAAGCAGACCCTGGTGAACGGCGAACGCTACGTCACCCCCGAACTTAAGGAGTACGAAACCCGCATTGTTGGTGCGCACGACCGCGCGGTGGCGTTGGAGTATGAGATATTTTGCGAGGTGCGTGATGCGGTGGTGGCCGAAACCGCAGTCATCCAGCAGACCGCCGATGCCCTGGCCACGCTCGATGTCCTCTCGACGCTGGCCGATCGGGCACTGGCCTTGCATTATGTGCGTCCCGAGATCAACGACAGCGACCGCCTGGTCATCAAGGATGGACGCCATCCGGTGATCGAGCAGATGCCCGATGCCGAGCGGTTCGTGCCGAATGATACCCTGCTGGACTGCCAGCAGCATCAGTTACAGATCATCACCGGCCCGAACATGGCGGGTAAATCAACGTACATCCGGCAAGTCGCGATGCTGGCGGTCATGGCCCAGATGGGATCTTTCGTACCGGCGGGAGCTGCCGAGGTGGGGCTTGTGGATCGGGTGTTCACGCGGGTGGGTGCCAGCGATGATCTGGCGCGCGGCCGCAGTACCTTCATGGTGGAGATGCAGGAGACAGCCAACATCCTGAACAATGCCACGACACGCAGCTTGATTGTGCTGGATGAAATCGGACGAGGAACCAGCACGTTTGACGGGATCAGTATTGCCTGGGCGGTTGCCGAGCACTTGCACAATACCGTTGAGATCAAGGCCCGCACCCTGTTCGCCACGCATTATCACGAACTGACCGATCTGGCGCTGACGATGAAGGGGGTATGCAACTACAATATCCTGGTGCGTGAGAAAGACGATACGATCGTCTTCCTGCGCAAGATCGTGCCGGGCGGGGCGGACAAGAGCTACGGCATCCAGGTCGCCCGTCTGGCGGGGATGCCGCATGGCGTGGTGGCCCGAGCCAAGGAGATCCTCGCCAACCTGGAGGATGGCGAGTTAGGCGAGACGGGACAACCCAAGATCGCGCAGCGCCGTCGGAGCAACCGTATTCCCGTGGCCGAGGCGGCGCAGCTTGATCTTTTCAGCCGCTGAGATCAGACCTCTTCGGTGGCGACGACAGGGGTAGGCCAGATGCCTTTCTGGGCATTGCTTATGAGCTCGCGGGTGTCGGCAGGAAAGTCACTCTTCAGCATCCAGTTGATAAAACTGGAATCGGACTTGAGCAGCGCCTTGAGCGATTTGCCCTTGTTCTTGCCGAAGTTGATGAGGATGTCGCGTCCGCTCCATTTCAACTTGCCCGTCTGATCGGCCCAGGTGGGGTTCTGGGGATTGCAATAGCTATCCAGTTCGGCCATCGAACGGGGCAGATCGGCATAGCGTTCAAGTTGTCCCTCGAAGGTTCGGATCGTTGCCAGGACGTCGGCCTCTGCCCCGTGTGCATCGAGATGCTCATCACCGCAGTAGAATTTCAAGGCAGCGCTGAGGTCGCGCGGTTCCTTGCGGTGATAGATGCGCTGGACGTCAAGGACGCGGCGCGTTTCGGTGATGAAGACAATCCCTGCTCGGGTGAACTCCTCGGCCAGCATCGGGATGTCGTAACGCAGGATATTGAACCCGCCCAGGTCGCATCCTTCCAGGAAATCCGCCACCTCTGTGGCGATCTGTTCAAATCGGGGGCAATCCTTTACATCCTCATCGGTAATGCCATGGATCGCCGTCGTCTCGGAAGGGATCGGCATGCCGGGATTGAGGCGATACGTCAGGGTGGCCTGGCTATGATCTGGGCGTATGCGCAAAATGCACAGCTCGACCATCCGGTCGGCTCGCGGGCTGGTGCCGGTGGCTTCGATATCAAAGAAGGCGAGGGGACGGTCAAGCTTGAGTTTCAACATGGGGATCTTTCTGTGGTTGCGGTATGCTTATTGGTTGTGAGGTGAATCGAATGGATGGATTAGCGAACGAAGGCAGCCCGAGCTTCCTGCCGCATGGCGACATCGGCAAGCACCAGGGCAGCCATCGCCTCGACAATCGGGACCGCCCGCG
Source organism: Verrucomicrobia bacterium UBA6015 (assembly GCA_002428045.1). GTDB lineage: Bacteria > Verrucomicrobiota > Kiritimatiellia > UBA8416 > UBA8416 > UBA8416. The sequence goes on along the minus strand of DIZZ01000013.1, from coordinate 6,466 downwards.
GCACGACGCAGGGATCGTGACGCCCCTTGGCTTTTAGCTTCGCGGATTCGCCGTCGAACGTGGCTGTGGTTTGTGTGCTGCCGATCGTGGCCGGTGGCTTGAAGGCCACCCGGAAATAAATATTCTCCCCGTTGCTGATCCCGCCCTGGATTCCGCCGCTGTAATTGGTCACAGTACCGAGCTTACCGTTTTTCATCACAAACGGATCGTTATGTGCCGATCCAAGCATACGGGTTCCGCCAAATCCGGAGCCGATTTCAATGCCCTTGGTGGCCGGGATCGAGAGCATGGCATGTGCCAGAAGAGCCTCTAGTTTATCAAAGACCGGTTCGCCCCAGCCGGCGGGAACATGCCGACACACGCAGGTCACGACGCCCCCGGTCGAATCGGCGGCATCGCGCACGTGTTCGATCCGCTCCGTCATGGCGACTGCCGTCGCTTCGTCCGGGCAGCGCACAATCGATTGATCAACCTGCTCGCGCGTGACCGTGGCCATATCTACCGTGTCTGTCTCGATGGAGCCTACCGCACTGACCCAGGCGACAATTTCGACGCCATAGTTGTGACGCAGGATCTTCTCGGCAACGGCACCCCCGGCCACTCGTCCGATCGTTTCTCGGGCACTGGAACGACCTCCGCCGCTGGATGCCTTGATCCCGTACTTGGCCATGTAGGTATAATCTGCATGCGATGGACGGGGGATGCGGGCCATCTCCCCGTAGTCGGCCGGACGCTGATCCTGGTTGGCGACAAACATCGAGATCGGGGTACCGAGGGTTAGCCCGAATTCCGTGCCGGATTGTATAATGACCTTGTCCGCCTCATCGCGCGGGGTCGTCAGGCTGCTTTGGCCTGGGCGCCGCCGACTGAGTTGGGGCTGGATGTCGGCCTCGGTCAAGGCAAGCCCTGCGGGCACCCCGTCAACGATTACACCGACGCCCTTGCAATGCGATTCGCCAAACGTACTGATACGAAAAAGTTGACCAAATGAACTGGACATAAAACATCTCCTGAAAATGTGAACACCACCGTTTGTCACGCGCAAGGTCACATTAGGCCATATCGCGCAGATGTCAAGCCAGACTCTCTTGAACCTCAGGGCAGATCACATGCACCGTGCCAGCCGATCCTTCCACCTGTAATGTCGACGATTTCATTTTTGAACCACGGTTTGGTACTGTTTAGTACTTGCAAGGGGCCTGTTGCGGGCGTAGGATGGAAACCGATCAGAATGTTTTATAAAAGGAGTTTTTGATGAAAATGGAACAACGCGGTTCACTTCGATTCGGTATGCTTTCGCTCTTGGTCTTGTCTCTCTGGTTCCCCTTGCAGGGAGCAGTCTCGGGGAACGAGGAGTCCGCCCCCGCCGGTACAGCACTGGTGGCAACGCCGTTGCTTCAGGTTCCGCCGATTAATGCCGAGGCGTTGCGCCTCCGCGATAAGCGGGCAAAATCCGGGCGCCGGTCGAAGGATCTGCAGTTTGCCGAGCCCTTCGAGGCGAATGCCCGTCACGTAGACTGTGGGCAATGGGATGTGCTGGAGAATGGGCTTGTGCGCTGGACCCTGCTAGTGCATGCGCCGGGGGCAACGGATGTCAATATCGGGTTCACGGACGTTGTCCTGCCCGAGGGCTGCTCGCTACGGATCATGACCGCCGATGAAGGTTTCTCTGTCGGCCCATACAGCCAGGCTGACATGACGGCAAACCGTCAGCTTTGGACACCGGTCCTTCCTGGCGATTTCATCATGATTGAGGCGACTATGCCAGCGCAGGCACGGTCCGGGTTTGCGCTGACGGTCAGCCGGGTGAACAGCGGCTATCTGGATCTGATGAATTGGCTTGATAATGCCGCCAAGGGCGCGCGCAAGGCGCAGGGACTATGCAATATTGATGTGGTCTGCCCGGAAACCGCAGGATGGGCGAATCCCATCCGTAGCGTGGGTCGCTATACGATTAATGGGACGGGGTTGTGTACGGGAACCCTTCTGATGAATCAGCGTGCCGATTTCCGGCCCTTCTTCCTGACGGCCAACCATTGCATCAGTGCCTCCGGCGATGCCGCTTCGGTTGTGGTCTACTGGAACTACCAGTCGCCAACCTGCGGTAATTTGAGCGGGGGATCCCTAGCCCAGTACCAGAGTGGTGCCTCGCTGCGTGCCACCCATGAGGCAACCGATTTCACCTTGCTGGAGCTTAGCACCAACCCCGGTGCCTCCTTTAATGTGCATTATGCCGGCTGGGATCGTTCCAATACGGCATCTGCGGGTGCCGTGGGTATTCATCATCCGGATGGGAGAGAGAAGGCCTGGTCCAAGGAAACCCATACGCTGTCGAGTACAGATGCCTATTATGAAACGGTAAATGCGTCCGCAGGCTATTGGCGTGTGTTGCACTGGGAACTCGGTACGACGGAACCTGGCTCGTCGGGTTCCGGGCTGTGGAGCCTGGCGGGTAAGCGGGTTGTGGGGCAATTACTGGGGGGCGATTCCGCCTGCAATGGCGTCGATTCGAATTTTCAGTCTGACTGGTACGGGAAGCTTTATACCAGTTGGACGGGCGGCGGGACCGCAGCTACGCGCCTTCGGGATTGGCTCGATCCTGATAATACCGGTCTCACGGGGATGGATGGGCTGAATCCGTCGTCCTCGTCGATCACGATCTGGCCTGCAAGCCGGATCCACACCACCTCGGCAGCCGCGTCAGGCCAGAAGATCGCGGTGACATCCACAGTCCCCTGGACCGCTACGCGCAGCGCGAATTGGATCACCATCACGGGAGGGGCGTCGGGCTCTGGAAATGGCACGGTAACCTACAACATTTCCACCAACAGTGGGTTGGTGCGCTACGGTTATATCACGGTCACGGGCGGTGGTGTCTCCCGCCGGTTCCATATCAACCAGAATACGGCCAAGGTCATTGTCGCGAACGATTTTGATGGCGATGGAAAGAGCGATCTTGGCTATTACCGTCCGACGGGAGGGCTGTGGAGCTTCCGCCTCAGCGGCGGGGGAACGCGTACGAATGAGTTCGGCTATGTGGGCACAATACCGATCACCGGCGATTTCGATGGGGATGAAATCACGGACTTCGGGTGTTATGATGCGGCTACGGGAAAGTGGTACATCATGCCCAGCAAGAGCCCTTTCCGCCAGGCGTCCTTCGGCTACCAGGGCACTATACCGATTGTGGGCGATTTCGACGGGGATGGAAAGGC
>DIZZ01000013.1:0-3216 GCA_002428045.1 Verrucomicrobia bacterium UBA6015 | reverse complement strand
ATCATGCAAAGCAGCCGGGGCTTCCGCACGGCAAGCTTCGGCTATCCCGGAACCGTGCCGATCGTTGGCGATTTCGATGGCGACGGGATTGCCGATTTCGGTTGCTATGATGCGAAGGGTATTCCAGGACATGCCGCACCCGGCTCCTGGTACATCATGCCAAGCAGTCGTCCATTCCGTACGGCAACGTTCGGATATGTCGGTACGGTACCGGTTGTGGGCGACTTCGATGGCGATCGCAAGGCGGATATCGGTTGCTATGATGCCGCCGGAATACCAGGCCTAAATGTGCCGCCGGGGTCTTGGTACATCATGCCAAGCAGTCGTCCGTTCCGTACGGCAACATTTGGCTATGCGGGCACGGAGCCGGTGGTGGGGGATTATGATGGCGACAAAAAGGCCGATTTCGGATGCTATGATGCCAAAGGGATACCCGGCCAGGTGACGCCGGGAACCTGGTTCATCATGCAGAGCGGTGGTCAGTTCCGTCGACAGGCCTGGGGCGGTAATGGCATGATCCCGCTCGGGAAATGAGCACCCGACAAATAGCGATCGGCAAACCGCTTTTCACGCAGTGCGGGCAACCCGTACGGTGCAGGAGTCGGTCACAAATAAAGCTTACATTACGAAAACCGACTAAGTGGTGCTGATTGAGGGTATCCGGTTAAGGGTGGGGATAAAGTGTGCGAGTAAGTGTGGGAGGCCAAGAGTGGTTTCCGCCCCGCAGCGGGAGGGACGGGTTCCACACCGTCTGCGTCATGCAAGCAACCCTGCAAGCCACTGCCATTGCCTCGAACGGCTTGCCCGGAGGTCTTCGCCCTACCTGCCATTGCCAGAAACGTACCCGGAGCACCCTGCTCCGGATGGGAAAGTCCAGTTGAATTGCAAACGATAAGGCAACAGGGGCAGGACAACGTCACCGACATCGGGGCAGCGGATTCGGGAGGCCGATTAAGCTGAAGTTCCGAGATTTATCGGCTTAATAAATGCCATAAAGCCTTTATAAAAACGATAATTAAGTGGAAAGAATGACCGAAAATATGTCCCCATGTATATTGAAAAGGTCTCAATCGCAACTCTCCGCCGTGCATATTGCTGCGGGAGGATCACCGTGAAGGCAAGCGGGTGATAAAGAAAACGATCGCCAATCTGAGCAAATGGCCATCTCATGTTGTCGAGGGTCTGCGGGACTTGATCATGGCCATGATCGCCGCCCGCATCATTGACCCAAAGTCAAAGCTCGCCACGGCCAGGGGGCTGCGCGAGGAGCTACTCAAGGCAACGGAGGAAAAGCTCGAAGCGATCCGTGCGGCCACGCAAAGGAAAAGCAAACCGCTGCGGGGCAGCCACGAGATAGGTATCCGTGTGGGTAAAATCATCAACAAGCACAAAGAGGGAAAGCACTTCTCGCTGACCATTACCGAAGATGGCTTGTCCTATCAGCGCAGGCAACAGCAAATCAAGGACGAGGCCCTGCTTGACGGCTTCTATGTGATCCGAACGAGCATGTCTGCCGAGGCGATTACGGTGCAGCAGACCGTGGCCACGTACAACGGTGAAGTGTTGGAGTGGGAGCGAATCGGTGTAGCCTCGGCCGCTTTGGTCGTGGGGACGGGAATGGTAGAATGATGAATATCCAATGTTCAACAAGGAATGTCCAATAGCCAACGGAGGACGGGAGCAGGGAGAGACCGAAGACTTGGGTTCCGAGCTATTCAGACAGGATAAACAGGATGGACAGGATCAAGGACGCTGAGTGTTCGATTCATTTCGTCCTGAAAAACCTGTTATCCTGTCAACATTAACTTGAATGAGTATTGGTATGGAGTGCGGCGACCCGGCGCCGCTTTGTTCCGTACGACCCGTCGCACGGCATAACGGAAAAATTCCTTATTCCACTCACCGAGCCAGGTCTCGGCAACCCAAAGCGGCGCGAGCTCGCCGCACTCCAAACGGCCCCATGAGGTAGCTTCGGCCGCGTAGGCCATGGGGTTCCAGAGCAATAGAAAAGTCTTCAGTCTGTAGTCTTCAGTCTGCCCCCCCTAGCCCCCCTTTGCCTCTGGCTCACAACGCTGCGGCCAGTGCGTAATCCGGCCTTTCCGGCGCGAAATATTTTGTAATATCGTAAAATGATCTTGCCTTTTCTATTTCTTTTTATCAGTCTTTTGGCATGAAAAAAACTATGAGGATGTGTTGCGGGAGCATTTATTTCAATGCATTCGCTGTCCGTGGCCGAACTCGTTGAGCGTGCCTATCAGCCGAGGATAATCTCCGATCCCGGAGAGGTGTCCGATGAGGCTTTTGATAGTCTGTATCGTTTCGGCGGTTTCCCGGAACCCTTCACTCGAACGAATGTCCGCTATTATAATCGCTGGAGTAGCCTGCGGACTGAGCAGATGTTTCGCGAGGATTTGCGGGATCTTACGCGAGTGCAGGAGATTGATCAATTGCTGGCGCTGTCGCATGTGCAGCGTGCCCAGTCCGGGGATTGGCTAATTACAGCAATCTGGCGGCGGATGTCGCCATGTCGGTGGATACGATCCGTCGTTGGCTGACGATTCTGGAATCGGTCTATTTCTCGTTCCGGGTGCGTCCTTGGTTTTGTACACAACGAATGAGGGACGCAACGAATGGGGAGATGGGGGGCAGAATGTCCAATATCCAACAGGGAATGTCCAATGGCCAAGGGGGGGATCTGGGAGGGGAAGACTGAAGACCGAAGACTTGGGTTCCGAGCTATTCAGACAGGATTGTGCTCAGTGATGCTTGCGAGACTATATTTAGAAGGACTCTCCCGGGGGAATGTATGGAGCAAAGAAGTATTTTACTGATATCGGTCGGGATGTAACAAATGCCGAAGAGTTGGCAAAGAAACTCTATGGTAAGCAATGGGATAAAGATTCCCTCAATGAGAATCCTTTTCGAAATATTTATGCCCCCGAGAACGCTAACCAAATCTCGATTCAAGCTGGCGACGGAATGTCCGACCATGTCGTTTTTATACGGGTAAGCTTTGGAACATATGCCGACCAGTCACAGAGTGAGGCTGTTTTTGTGATTAGACGGTGTTAATTGGACGGCAAGCTTTTATGAATCCTGATTCTGTCGAGGTTTGCTGTGCGCGAATGATGTATGCGCTGAGTTGCTGCTGAGTTCATGTGGCACTGGGGCACAGACAGGGTAGCGGGGCGCTTATCAAACGTGCCCGCCGAAGGA
>DIZZ01000125.1 GCA_002428045.1 Verrucomicrobia bacterium UBA6015 | reverse complement strand
GTGACCACCCGGTCGCCGACCTTCCCCATGCCTAGGATGAAGGAGGTATCGACCACGCCGCCGAACTCCGGTGGCGGCTCGATCTTCTCACCCGCCACATCCAGCACCTCGGAGACCTCGTCCACGATGATCCCCATCACTACCGAGCCAGTGCCCCGGCGCACGGTGACCACAATGATACAGGTCTTGTCGGTACCCTCGCGTTTTTCCATTTCGAATTTCAGGCGAAGATCCACCACGGGGATGACTTTCCCTCGTAGATTGATCACCCCGCGGACGAACGCCGGCGTGCGAGGCACCCGGGTAATGTCCATCATCTTGATGATTTCCTGAACCTTCAAGATCTCAAGGCCGAACTCCTCGGCATCAAGCTTGAACGTCAGGTACTTCCCGGCCAGATCGGCAAACGCCGTCCTCCCGTGCTGTGCTGCGCTCTTCCCTTCCTGCATGCTTCCTCGCTTTCTTCTCCAGATTTCGGCACAAAAAAAACCAACCCCATAGACTTCTCATGCACCGACAAAACAAACCCTACCATCCTGATCATGATAGATGCTTTCAGAGCTATTGAGCGCCGTCATTCATCTAAGCATTCGTGGGGTCTTTCAGATCTATGACTGATGATTTAACAGTCTTTTTTGAATAAATCAACACTAATTGTTAGTGGCCATTTATACAGGGTATCACGACACCGCAACAAACGATCACACCGACGGGAGGCCGAAGAAACGACGGATGCGCACGCCGATCGCTGACGATGACGCAGCACCACCCCCTGTTTTTTCAGCCGATTTGTCATTTCCCGATTGCGTCAGCCTCGCATTTCCTGCCGTCTGCCGGTTTTCTAGGACGACCGCGAAATCATCCGCCAGCCTGCTGTTCGACGCAAGAAGCCCGGCTAGCTCTGTATGGCTCAGGGTCAGGACAACGCAATCGTCCATCGCCCGGATAGACGCGTTGGTTTTCTCGCCGGTCAGGAAAGACATTTCGCCAAAAACGTCACCCTCACCAAGCGTCGCCACGCTGATCCGCCGATCCCCCTGTATCACCGACACATCCACCCGGCCAGATTCGAGGATAAAAAACAGACTGCCCGCCATGCCCTGCTCCAGGATCAGCTCACCGGGACCATAGACTCGCTCGACCAGCGCCGTGGCAAGCTGGCGGCGGACGTCGGGGGCAAGAGGGCGGAACAACTCAATCCGATCCAGCGATCCTGAACGGGTTTTCAGCAAGGCATCCTCACGTGCCTTATCGTCTGCTGGCGTGATCTGTCGCATATTGACATCGCGAATCGGGAACGGAATCGAAATGTCATTCCGTTTGAAATAGTACCAGATCCGCTCCATGACTTGGGTGCTAAGCTCCTCCTTGAGTTCAAAGTCATCGATATAAAACACTAGCCGGTAATCAATCGAAAAATCATTATAGCATCCAAGGCGCATCTTCGGGGCTGGCGAACGCAACACCGCAGGCACCGAGAGTGCCGCTTCAATCAGCGTCTGCCTGACTTTGGCAGGCGGAACCCCATAATTCACACCGACTTCGACAACGCAGGCGTGAACCGTCGTCGGCTGGGAAAAGTTCATGATCATCTCCCTCGCAATGGTGGCATTCGGGATCGTAACATAATCCCCTGTCTTCGTCTGTAGTCGGGTTGCCCGCCACGTCATATCGACAATCCTACCGGTATTTCCGCCGATGGTCACCCAATCCCCGATGACAAACGGCGATTCGGTGTTCAAGGCAAGTCCGGAAACCAGGTTGCCGAGCGTATCCTGGGTTGCGTTGCCGAGGATGTAGCCAACCACAATCGAGGAGACCGCCAGTACATTCAGGTTCACTTCGGGGAACAGCGTGCGCACAATAATCAGTAACGCAACCGTCGAAAACAGCCAGCGGCAGATATCGCGCAACACCTGCGGGATTCCGCCGTTCTTGCGATGAGCCAGGAGCACATCAAACAACCACACATCCCCTAGGCGAATCGCTAGATGGATCCCCATGAAAATCGAGCAAGCCAGCAACACGTCGGGAATCCGTGCATTCAGTTGTGCCAACGCATCGGAGCAAAACAATGTTACCGGGAGAAGCACGATAAGCAGATGAATAGCGATCGGGGAACTATTCAGCAGTTTGATCCGTCGCCGGACAATCCTGTAAAGCAAGAAAAGCAAAACACATAATGCGAGAGCCGAGCCCCCATTCAACGCATAATCCTGAATCGTCGTCATCGAATCTCCCATTCGCCGTTTTTAATGATAAACACCAACCGAGTGAGTATAAAGCGCGATACCCCGCCCGTCATCCTACTCGCTCCACGGCCTCAAGGTCAATATTTAAGGGCATCTGCCCTACAGGGCATAGGTGTATGTCAGAAAAATGAAGGATGTATCGCCGGTTGTGCGGCGCACTTCTTGATGGCTGCCTGAATCTCATCTGCCCGAGTGTCGTTCATCTGCTGCTTTTCCAGACAGCTTCGGCAATATCCGGGATCCCGGTTCAAGGATGTTACTCCTCTCATGACGATTCCCTTCGTGAGCTAAAGCTCTGGGACCCGTTCAAACCATGTGGATCGCCTCTTCGGAGGGCGGTGAAACGAGAACGGCGACCAGAGCGGATGACGAGGTTAAGGCACCCAATCGTTCACCCTCAAATATGAACACCGTCTATCGCCCCCACCCCAACCCAGATTGCGTTCGGGCGATGATCAGAACACTCGCCACGGACACTACGGCGTTCAAGAAGGCTCCCCATGCCATATCCACCAGCGCCACCGACGCGGGCCACCCCCGAACCGTAGCAAGGTTGGTGAGGTCATACGTAGCGTATGTGAAGAAACCATAAAGGGCACCGCGCCAGAGCACAGAGGGCAGCGGAAGCCCCACCTGAACCGCTGGCACGGTCACAAAAAACATGATCCCTATCACGTGCAGGGCATAAAACAAACCGGCCACGGGCCAGTTCACCTCCATATTGACAACGGTAGCCATCCGAGATTGGTAAAAGGCCTTGGCAACCAGTCCCAGCCAGAGCGCATCGAGAAGAAGGAAAACAACGAGCCCCCCACCCCACCCGAAAACATATTTGATCGCTGTTGACATAACGGCTCCTTTCCCATCACGCCGCAGTACTTCGACTGAGAGACCGCAATAATTTCGTGCGCAGGCGACTCGGTAACGCACCCAACACCGACATGACCACACTGAAACGTTTCGGAAAACTGATCTCATGCTGTCGACGCTCCATACCCCGCCGGATGGATAGGGCTGCCGATTCCGCAGTTATTCGCATCGGCATCGGAAAGTCATTCAGATCGGTCAGCGGCGTCTTGACAAACCCGGGACAGATGATGGAGACATCGATCTTCTGAGGCAGCAGATCCACCCGCAGAGACTGCAGGAGATAACGGATGGCGGCCTTCGATGAGCCATATGCCTCAGCACGCGGAAGCGCGACAAACGCCACGGTACTGCTCATTCCGACGAGATGCGGAGCAACCCCTCGACGCAGCAGCGGCAAGGCCGCTTCGACACCATAGACAAGCCCATTGAAATTAACATTCATCACCCGCGTGATGGACACCGCATCAAACGCGGGAAGATCGACGTACTCACAAATGCCAGCATTCAGGACAACACTGTCCAAGGCCCCGAAGTGGCGTTCAAGCTGCTGCGCCGCCATCTGGTTATCCTCACGCTGGCTGACATCCATAGGGAGCACAAGCACATCCCCCGCGCAATCACGGGCAACCTCCGCCAGCCGAGCGGCATCACGCCCGGAAATCGCCAGCCTGGCCCCGCAGTGGGCCAGCTCAATCGCCAACGAACGACCTATTCCCGACGACGCCCCTGTCACCCAGATGCGCCGGTTCAGCATGCGACGCCGATCCGGCACGTTTTCGCCAGCCTTGCCATCGCCCTGGGAACCCTTCATTTCGACTCTCCTTGCGGAACATGTTCCATCATACCATGCCAAAGCCTTTGGTCGATTGGATCGGCACCCAGCCAGATCCGGAAATACACGTCAGCAAACCCTGGCTCGTTAATGCCCCCCTGCCGTTGCCCGTTAAGCTCAAGCACGATACCTTCTTCCGGCACATACCACAGCAGGTAGCGATCACCGGCATCCACGGTCTTGAAGAATCCGGACATTTGCCGGATCCCTGCCTGATATTTGCGATACTCAGCGGGGGTGGTGTTACGCTTCAAGATCTCTTCCGCGGCCTCACCGAACTGCGGACCGGTGATGCGCCGGAAGTATACAAACTCAAGGGCCTTTGGGTCGCCCTTGAGAAGCGTCTGGCGAGTCGTGAGCGGAGGCGTGAACAGGGCAATATCACAACCGTTGATCATATAACGACGCAACCGCCCCACTCCCCGCAAAACAAGGTCAACCTCACCGATGCGCCGGGACGCTGAAAAGAGACTGACATCACCTTGTAATGCGGATGCGGAACTCACCGGGAGAAAGAGCAAGCCAGCACCCACCAAGGCGAGGAATGCGTGAAGCGTCCGCGTCAGACCTCTCAAGGCGGCCGCCCCCGTTGGTGCCTTGTCCGATTGCCAGCGGTGCAAGGCACCCGCCACCCAGACGAGCATCGCGAACACCCCCGCCCAGGCGACACCGATAATCAACAACGAGCGCCATGCCGGATCACCCAGCGTAACCGCATCAAACGGTACCCCGCCACGATAGGCCAACGGCCCGCCAATAAACCCTCCGAGAGCAGCCAAGCGCAGACGCCCGTACATGCCTTCAAGCCCCACCGCAATGTACACGCCAAAACCGGCCCACAAGGCCAGAAGCCAGAGCGGTGTCAGCGGATAGGGCATCACATGACGAGCCAGGTCAAAAATTCCAATTACGGTGAGTAAGCTGTCCAGAAAGAGGCCGGCAAGACATGCCACGACAGCCAGGGCGGTGATCCGGATGCGCAAGTGGGGCCAGATCAGGAACTGAATCAGGATACAGCCCACCGCCAGCTTAACGCCAAGACCATGAAAAACCGACGACGAGGCGAAATACACGGCGGCAAACCATACGCACTGATACAGCAGACTGCCCACGATTAAACGCACAAGCCGTCCTGAATTTCCCTTATTCATCACCCTCCCATACAAACCGATCAAAATATCACACGCAACCTAGCCCATCAGCAACGTACCCGCAACACTACATCATAATAAACGTCGTCACCAGCTAATCCTTACGCCAGCTCCTCACGCTGCTCCATCAGCCCGGAAAACCGATGCACCAGCCAGATCACCCGATCAAAGAGACTGGTTGCCGTAAACAGGTTGGCTTGTGCATCAGCCGCCAAATGGCGTTGCGTCTCGACGAGACCACTACGGAGTTGCTTCATCAGCTCCGAACGGTCAGACGTCAATGCCTGAACCGTCGGAATCAACCCGGGATCGGACGCTGCACTTTCCGCAAACACACAGAGGACCGCGTGCAGCCCCTCCACCAGACGGCCGCCTAGACCCTGCAATTCCGCCTTTGAAAATGCATCCGACAAGGCGTTGCTCAATGCCAGCGCATTGTCATAAAGCGGCTCCAGGATGTCCTGTCGAGCGCGACTATTGACCAGTCGCTCGAGCGCGGCATGCGTCTGGCACCGCAGCATGAGCGCATCCATGAAACTGGCAATCTCGCTCATCAAGGCAATTCCTGAAGCATGCAGCAGTCCCGGTGGCAGGGAACCTTCACGTTGACCATCCGTGATCAATGTTTCCAGCATACGTGGCAACCGTTCTATAAGCCGTACCTGCTCCCGTTCAACAAGATCAAGCGCTGTTTCGGTTTCCTCCAACGCCTGATCATAGATAAACGCAGGCCGGGCAAGCTCCTCACTTGGATCCGGCGGGCAGAATCGTCGAGCCAACCGTAGACAGGAAGCGGAAAACACCGTCATCACCAGCGCAGGAACCAATTGCAAGAACAGATAGACCCAGGCCACCGCAGCCTGTGGTGTCGCCCCCAGCCATCCGGCAGCAACCTTGATGCCATGCCACCCAGCGTAGATTTCGCAGAGAAACACGGGCAGCAGCAACAACACCCCTAAGCCTTTCAACCAGACTTGCATCAGCGCGATGACACGGCCGGTTCCGGTAAGATTCATCGCCAGCATGTAGATGTTGGCTCCCGAGCCTAGGCTGGCACCAAAAACCAGCATAATGGTCTGATCCATGGTCAGCAGGTCAGACGCCAGAAGGGTCAACGCCACCACGGAGACGGTGGCGGACGATTGGGCGACCAGCGTCATAACCGCCCCCGCAAACAAGGCAACCCCAAACGAACCGGACGCAAATCGTAAGAATTCAACAACCCAAGGCTCGTGCCGCAGCGGGGCGGTTCCCGATTTGATCAGCGATAACCCCAGGAAAAGAAGACAGACTGCAAGCGAAGCACCGATGAGATGCCGCCATTTCTCATGCTCATGCAGGCCACCGTAATAACAAAGACCAACCAAGCCAATCATGAAGAAAGCCAAGAGACGCATGTCGAGCGTGGCCATCATCACCAGCGCGGACGTTCCGACATTGGACCAGATGGCTATCGGCAGCGCACCGGACACCTCGACAATACCTGCCGTTACCATGGAAACAACCAGGAACGTTGCCGCATTGGTGCTCTGCGTCAAAGCCCCCGCCAAAACACCCAGCAGCGCAGTGCGGAGCCGGTTCCTTGTCGCCCGCGCCATGACGGCTCGCATACGATGCCCGGCCATCTGCTTCAGATGATGGCCGACCTGCTTCACACCGATAAAAAAAAGCCCAAGACCGGCGATGATGGCAGCCCAGTTCTCCATCTCAGGCTCCCGCCTGGCGGCGCAGCAAAACGACCAGCATCACCAGCGTCAGGATACAGCCAGCCGCCGTCGACAGCGAAAACAACCGACGGAACTGCTGATACCGAGCTAGGTCATCGTGGCGTAACGCCTGGCGCCGCAGCCGGACCTGATCGTCCACCCTCTGCACAATGGAATCCAGCTCGGATTCCAGAGGGCGATCGAGTCCGCGCACCTGCAAATCAACGGCCTGCACACTGGCCCCCGCATCAAGCCGGGCAAGCGCCTCGGCGTAACGAGAATTCAGCACGGCAAGCTGATCGGCTAATGCCACGCCTCGCTGCGCTATCTCCGACCACTGACGCCAATCCGCAGCTAGGCTGGCAAGCAGATCGAGCGTCATCCGTTGCTCCTTGCGAAAAGCCTCAGCGTATGTTGCATAATCGGCGGGTACATGCCCTCGTAACAGGATATTCTTCCACGCCTGCACCTGGCGCTTGAAATGGAGCTGGACCTCACGAACGCGTTCAACGCCTTCATAAACACGTTCCATTTCATCCTGCGCACGGGAGGTCATCACCTTGTGATAATTAACCCCGAAAACAGCCACCAGGCCATTTGCCATCATGATCAGCAGAATCATACCGACCAGGGGCACAACGGACTTCATTTCGCCTGTGTGTTTCATAACCCGGCACCTCTCATTTGTTCACCCGTGAAGGTTACCCCTGAAAATTCAAATGGCCAATCCGAGGTCTCGCCTTCGGCTTCGCCAACAGGTACTGCCCCACCCCGATATCCCGTTCAGCAAACCCGGCTTCGCAGCAACTGAAGTACAGCTCCCACATCCGACTAAACGAGCGATCCGGCCAAACCTTGCGGATGTGATCGATCTGGCTATAGAAATTGTCGCGCCACAGGGCCAAGGTACGGGCGTAATGGGACGAGATATCCTCCTTATGCACAAGCTCGAGATCCGTTTTACGGGCGATGGAATTCAACATCGCCGCATCCGACGGAAGACAGCTACCGGGGAAGATATAGGTATTGATAAACGTGGCCCGAGTGCGATGCTGGAGGAATAGTCGGTTCGGCACGGTGATGGCCTGCAAGGCCATCAACCCATGCGGCTTCAGCAACCGGCCGCAGCATCTGAAGAAGAGGTCCAGATAGTGATGCCCGACGGCCTCGATCATCTCCACCGAAACCAGCTTGTCAAACGTGCCTTCGAGCTTGCGATAATCCTCGCCCAGGACGGTGACGCGATCAGCCAGGCCAGCCTCCTTGATCTTCTCGGTCGCCCATTTGCGTTGCTCCGCCGAAATGGTTGTCGTCGTGACGCGGCAGCCATAGGTCCTGGCGGCGTGCAATGCCAGCCCCCCCCAGCCGGTCCCGATCTCCAATAAATGGTCGTCCGGGGTAAGCTCTAACTTGCGGCACAACCGGTCGAATTTCGCACGTGACGCCTCGGCAAGCGTGGATTCGGGGGTTTCAAAATAAGCACTGGAATATGCCATGGTCTCATCCAGGAACAGCGCAAAGAAGTCATTACCCAGATCATAATGAGCCATGATATTGCGCCGGCTTCCGGTTTCAGAATTCTTGCGGAAGCCATGCGCCATGTTCTGCAGGACGCGGAGTATCGACCCGAAACGACCGTCGAGTCCGTCGTACAGGTCGGCATTGTAAACCACGATCCTCAGCAGTGCCGGGAGATTATCGGTTTCCCAGTGGCCCTGCATATAGGATTCTGCCCAGCCGATCGAGCCGCCCAGCAAGGCATCAAGATAAAAAGCAGGATCCAGGACCCGGATATGACTGGTCAAGGGATATGCATCGGTCACCGAGCCAAAGATAACCTTTTCATCTCCGTCGGTAATCGTCACCTGCCCATGCGAAATATGCGACCCCAGCCCCAGCAGGATCCGCTTGGCCTGCCGATCCAGCCAACGCACGGGACGGTCGGATGTGCCGGATTGATCATCACTGCTCATTATGCATTACCCTCCTTGTTGATCGTACCCTGGGTCATGTTGGATGTTCATAAAACGGAGTGCGCTTCAACCACAACCGGAAAGCCTGCCAATGAATGCCTACCAAAACTTTCGCGGTCAGTGCCGGATACCCCAGCAGCACACGGGATAACGCATGCGGCGAAAGGTCCACTCGCCGTAGCGTCAAAGTGGCATCAAAATGTTTGCACGCATCGATACGATCCACCATGTGGATACTGAGCGCCTTGCCGGGCAACAAGAAGCTCCAGTCGTATTCCACATTCATCGGCATGAACGGGGAAACATGAAAAACCTTCGGGAAGGTCCACCTGAAATGGTCGGCTGCGGGATGTTCGTTCTGCCGCACATCAAGGACGTAGGCATGGCGTTCGCCCCACGGGGTATTGGTAATCTCGGCCACGATCGCCTTTAGCGACTGGCCATCCGCATCGAAGCAGTAATAGAAACTGACCGGATTGTAACAATACCCGAAATAACGGAAATGCGTCAGCATGCGGATCGGCCCCTCCACCGCCAAGCCCAGCTTCTCACGCACCGCCCCACGTACGGCGTCGACCAAGGGAATGGAAGCATCACCGAAATAGTACCGCCGATGAAACGAGGCCAGGTTCGGCGACTCATAAGACCAGCACCGGACGTCATCGAACAGATGCGGCAATTCATCCAGATCAACGTACATCAGGAAGATCCCGTAGCGAAAGGCATTCGCTACGGGCAGGAAACGCCGATGCCGGATATGCCCCTGGTAAATGCAACTGGCACGCGCCGGGGTCACCTTCGCCAAGCTTGTTTCTCGTTCACTCATAGCGATTTATTGAACGCGCTGCACACGCGCAAGGCACTCTCCACCCCGTCCTCATGAAACCCGAAGCCCCAATAAGCACCGGCAAAATGCGTCCGACGATTGATTCCGCTGATCTCCGCATGCCGCGACTGCGCCGCCACGCCATCCACCCGGTAGACGGGATGATCATAAACAAACCTGCCGATCTCGGCACCGGCCGCCATCGCGCGATCCGGATTGAGGGTCACCAAGAACTCCTTGCTCGATTTCAGACCTTGCAGGATGTTCATGTCATAGGTCAGTGTGGCACGGGGCTCATCCCCATCAGACACGCAGTAATTCCAGCTCGACCAGACCTTGCGGTGCGACGGCATCAACCGCTGATCGGTATGCAGGACGACGTCATTCGGCTGATACGGCAATCCCCCCAGGACCTCACGCTCCTCGCTTGACGCATCCGCCAGCATCCGCAGCGCCTGATCGCTATGACACGCCAGCACCACCTGCTCGAACCGCTGGACCTCGCACCCATTCACCACCACATCCACACCCTCCGCGTCGCGGCGAACGGCAACCACAGGAGACTTCACATGCACCGTCGCCCGTAATTGACCAAGCAGCGCCGTCACATACGACCGCGAGCCCCCCTTTACAACATGCCATTGCAGAAGGCGACTAAGATCCAGGAATCCGTGATTCATGAAAAACTGGACAAAGGTACGCAGGGGAAAGTGCATGAATTCAGACGGCGGTGCCGACCAGATAGCCGCACCAAACGGGACGAGAAAGTCACGAAGGAACATCTCAGAATATCCGTTTTGCCGGAGGTAATCGCCCATTTCAACGCTGTCGTCAAGATCACGGATCAGCCGCTTGAACTCGCCACGGAACCGCCGGATCTCCAGCAGCATCCGCAGGAACGAAGGGCTCACCAGGTTTCGACGCTGCGCAAAGACAGCATCCCACGTGGAAAATCCATACTCCAGCCCCGTCGCCCGGTTCATCACCCCGAAGCTCATCGAGCTGGGCTGCGCCCCTACGTTCAAGCGCTTCAGCAGCCGGACAAAATTAGGGTAGTTCTCGTGATTGAAAACGATAAAACCGGTATCGACCGCATAATTGCCATCGGGCTGAGTGACATCAATCGTATGGGTATGACCGCCAATATAGTCATTGGCCTCGAACACCGTCACGTCATGCTCCTCGCCGAGCAACAACGCCGAGACCAACCCCGATACCCCACCTCCGATAATGGCAATTCTCATCGATTATCTCCTTTCAGACGCTGGCGGTTTCGGCAGATCCTTGAGGCACAGCATCGAGCGCAGCATGGCTTCTTCCGGGAGCTTGTAGTCCGTGAGCTTGCCATCCATGTACGCCTCGTAGCCCTTCAGATCCATCAAGCCGTGGCCCGACCAGTTCATCACGATCACCTTAGCCTTGCCTTCCTCCTTGGCCTGCTTTGCCTCGCGGATGGCTTGTGCAATGGCATGTGAGGTTTCCGGGGCCGGGATGAACCCTTCTGTCCGGGCCCACAGTATCGCCGATTCGTAGCACTCAAGCTGCTCGATCGCGGTGGCCTCGATCAAGCCTTCCTGCAAGGCATGACTGACCATCGGTGCCATGCCGTGATAACGCAACCCGCCAGCATGGATGGGTTCGGGAACGAACGTGTGCCCGAGACTGTGCATCGGCAAGAGCGGTGTCATCATGGCCACATCGCCGGAATCGTAGACATAGGGAGCACGGGTCAATGTCGGGCAGGCTGCCGGTTCGGTGCCGATAACCCGCAGATCGCGCCCTGCCGCCTTGTCCGCCAGGAACGGGAAGGCGATACCGGCAAAATTCGATCCGCCACCGGCACAGCCGATGACGATATCCGGATACTCACCGATCTTTTCGAACTGCCGTTTGGCCTCAAGCCCGATGATCGTCTGATGCAGCATCACATGGTTCAGTACGCTACCCAAAGCATAGCGTGTATCCTCACGCTGCACGGCCTGCTCCAACGCCTCGCTAATGGCGATCCCAAGGCTGCCGGGCGTATCTGGATCCGCCTCCAGGATCCGCCGTCCCACCTCGGTTTCGGTGCTCGGGCTAGCTACGCAATGGCCCCCCCACACGCGCATCATGATCTTCCGGAACGGTTTCTGGTCGAAACTGATGCGTACCATGAAGATCTTGCATTCCAACCCCATCAACTGGGAAGCGAACGAGAGCGCACAGCCCCACTGCCCGGCCCCCGTCTCGGTCGTCAACCGCTTGATCCCGAAAATCTTATTGTAGTAGGCCTGAGGCACGGCGGTATTCGGTTTGTGACTGCCGGCTGGCGAGACGCCTTCGTTCTTGTAGTAGATGCGGGCGGGTGTCCCCAGTGCCGCTTCCAGGCGACGCGCACGGTACAACGGGGTCGGACGCCAGAGCTTGTAGATGCCAAGCACCTCCTCGGGGATATCCACCCAACGGTCGGTACACATTTCCTGCTCGATCAGATTCATCGGGAAGACCGGGGCAAGCGCCTCCGGACCGATCGGTTTACCATTGATATCCACCGGTGGCGGCATCGGACGTGTAAAATCCGCGTTCAGGTTGTACCACTGCCGTGGCATCTCGTCCTCGGTCAAAACCACTTTGATCAACTCACTCATACCGCCCCCTTCTTAACCATGTCGAATACCACATAAAAGATATTCCGTAAACCTACCGTACCATGCCCCCATCCGTCAACACGTCTGTCGTATTTCGCTTGTTTCAAAAAATCAGCGTGTTATGGTCTCACCGCTTCCGGCACAAAGTGCCGACTTGAATTTACACAGGATTAAAGGATTGACAGGATGAGGTATCGATGAAATCTGCCGTTGATAAGCAGGCGACTCCGCTACGGAGCAAACGAATCCTGCTGGGACAATTCTGGAAACACGCCGCCGGATCACGCCATCTGCTGTTGCTGATCATCAGCGCGATGCTGGCAGACGGGCTCATGCAGGCGGGTGTCGTCAACTACCTGAAAATCCTGATCGACCGGTTGATGGCCGCCCCCTCCGCCTTTGTGCGTCAGACGCTTCCACCGATGGCGGTTACCGGACTCGTCGCCGGGTTGTTATTCTTTCCCGTGGCTTACGTTGGGCACCTCGCGTTCAGCGTGCTTGGTTCCCGGCTGGCAACCACCTTCCGCATGGCCCTCTACCGGCACCTTCAGTGCCTGAGTGTCGGGTTTTTCAACCGGAAGCAATCCGGGGAGATCGCCTCGCGATTGACCCAGGATGTCGATAACGGGGTGCAGATCATGGTCGGATTTATCACCGGGGCGGCGTGGGCAACGGGGGTGCTTTTGACGGCACTGGTTAGCATGATTGCGCTAAGTTGGAAACTCACCTTGATTTTTATTGGATTAAATGTCGTATATTTCACGATATGGAACCGTTTCCGCCACCGGATTGGCAAAACGGCCCGCGAGGTACGCGATCAGGCAGGCGAGGTAACAGCCTGCGCCACGGAGGATATCGCGGCCGTCATGGTGATGAAAACATTCGCCCGCGAGGATCGATTCTATAATCGATTCGGAACGGCACAGGATCGGCTCTACAAAGCCCAGGTGCAGGCGGCCCGGATTACCCATGTTTTCGGCGATGTACTACAGGTGATCGGAAAATTCATCGCGCCGGTGATTATCCTTGGGACAGGTGCCCTTCTGGTAGACCGCGATGGGCTGTCCATCGGCTCGCTCGTCGCCTTCTGGAGCTATTGGGGTCTGGTGCAAGGGCCGCTTGGCACACTCTATGGTGCAGCCCCCGGCCTGGCCAGTTGCATGGCATCCATGAACCGGATCACCGATTTCTTTGAGGAAATGCCGCGCCCTGCCGATGCTCCCGGGGCCATCCGTTTCCATCCCAGTGAAGGGAAACTAAACTTCCAGGAGGTGGAGTTCACCTATCCAGGGGACAACAACCGACCCATCTTCAACAATCTAACCTTCGAGGTGCCAGCCCGAAGTTCGCTCGGCGTGGTGGGTCCCAGCGGAGCCGGCAAAAGCACGCTGGTGCAACTGGTGCTCCGTTTTTATGATCCGCAAAAGGGGTGCATCCGCATGGATGGCATGGATCTGCGCGAGATGACGCAGGAATCCCTGCGCAAGGCCACCGGCGTGGTCCTCCAGGAATCCCTGATGCTTTCCGGCACGCTCCGCGACAACCTGCTGCTAGGGGACGAACGCGCCACGGACGCGCAATTATGGACCGCCCTAGAACAGGCGGGAGCCTATGACTTTGTGCGCGCCACCCCGGAGGGACTGGACACGCGGGTTGGCGAACGCGGCGTTACCCTTAGCGGGGGGCAGCGACAGCGTCTGTGCATCGCCCGCGTTTTCGTGAAGAATCCGCCGATCGTGATCTTCGACGAAGCAACCTCTGCCCTTGACGGAACGACCGAGGCGCTGATCCAGGACTCCATGCAGCGTCTCCTCAAGGGACGCACATCAATGATCATTGCCCATCGTCTATCCACCATCATTGATTGCGATAATATCCTGATGCTGAAGGATGGCAAGGTACTGGGCCTGGCACCGCATGCCTCGTTGATGAAAACCTGCCCGGAGTACGCCGAGCTGGTTTCAAAGCAGCATCTTCACCGAGCAGAGGAATGACCACCTAGGCCAGATGCAAGCAAGGTTGGCATCGAGGACAGAGGTGCGTACTGCGCTGCGCGACCGTGATCCTTGTAATCAGCGTGCCGCAATGCGGACACGGTTCACCATCCCGGCGGAAGACGTTTAGCGCATCCTGGTTGCTTCCGCGGTGCCCGGCGACACTGTAGAAATTCACGGCACCCCGCCCAAGTGTCGTCCCCATGCCATCGACGCCTCGCTGAAGGACCTTGCGAATGGCAGCATACAACCGGTTACAGGCGACGGGTGACAGGCTGGACGCAATCCGGCAGGGATGGAGCCTGGCTTCCCAGAGGGCCTCATCAACATAGATATTACCGAGGCCGACAATCACGTGTTGGTCCAGGAGCAAGGGTTTCAGCATCCGCGCATGAGCCTGCATCAACAGGCGGAACGGCGCCGGTCTGAACGCCGCCGACAGGGGTTCCGGTCCCAGCGGCCCCAGCACGACCTCGGGGGTATCCGTCAGCGTCCAGCGCCCGAACTTGCGGGCATCGCGAAAACGAAGTTCACGTTGATCCTCCAGCACCAGCGCCACGCGTTCATGCGCATCGCGTGGCTCATCAGCCTGCTTCACGGACAGATTCCCGGTCATTCGCAAATGGATCAGCAGCCACAGCCCGCCATCAAGGGGAATGACAATATACTTGCCGCGCCGCTGGATAGCCTCGATGCGGCGCCCCCGGATCCGTCGTTCAAATTCGGGTACCGGCATCCCGCCCAGCGTGCGGGCCCAGCTCACACGACTGGCCCGCACGATGCCACCGACAAGCGCCGCATCACGCAACCCGCGCACCACGGTCTCGACTTCTGGAAGTTCCGGCACGGCACACCCCCTACCCCTTATGGACTTACACGGTACCCTCTGGAGGACACGCAACATACGGGAAGAGCGTTCCCCGGTTAAGGAGCATCCGGGGATCAAAAACCCTTTTCAACGCCCGCATCTGCGCCACGCCATCAGGACCATACATCATGTCGAGCATCTCGGTCTTGAGCTTTCCAATCCCATGTTCAGCAGACACGCTGCCACCCATGGACACAACCCGCCTCGCCCAGTCCCGGTAGATCGCCTTCCCCCGGTCATACTCCTCGAGCGTTTTCGGCAGGATATTGACATGCACATGATTGTTGCCGATATGCCCGAAGATGACATACTCAAGCCCGGCTGCCCGAAGATCCTGATGATACATTGCCATCACCTGGCGCAGACCCTCATCCGGGACCGACAGGTCAGTCCCCAGCTTGGTGAGTTTCGGGATCGATTTCTTGCGCTCCGCAATACACAGGTTAACCGCTTCAGGAACCGCATGACGGATACCCTTGAATACATCAATCTCCTGGCGGCTCGTGGCCAGCCATGTGTCATCCAGACGTCCCCCACATTCCGCCAAGGCGGTGCTGGCGACCTCCATCGCCTGCTCGACTTCGGACTCCGACTCGCCATGGAATTCGACATACACCGCCGTGTGCCAATGCAGCGGAATGACAGGCAGCGCACCGAAGGCAGGATTGTCGGCACGACAGGCACGTAAAAGCGAAAGCGCCTCGGCACTGAAATACTCGATCGCCGCCATGCCTTGCCTGTCCAGGCGCAGCCGCTCGACCCAGTCAAGCGCCGCAGCCTCGCTGGGTAGGAACGCGGTAAGGCCCCACGCCACGGTGGGCAGGGGGGTCAACGCCAGTTCAATCGCACTGATCACCCCGAGGGTACCCTCAGACCCAATGAACAGGTCGATCAGATCCATGTCATCCGCCGCATAGACCCCGGAGGCATTCTTGACGGCAGGCATCCGGTAATCTGGAACCTTGCCTGCATAGCGGGTCCCCGTGCTGGATTCCAACGCAAACGAACGACCAGACGTTTGGCACGCTCCTCGCCGGAGCACGAGCAGATCGCCGCCCGACAGGACGACACGCAGCGCCATGACATGCGGTCGAGCCGGGCCGTAGCGGAAACTGCGAGCACCGGAACCGTTGTTGGCCACCACCCCGCCGATACAGGCACCGGCCTCCGTCAAGTCCGGAGGAAACACATGCCCGTGCCCGAGGCGGCGATATCGAGCCAGCGCGGCGAGTGACTCGGCACTCCAGCCGGTGACATCAAAATCCCCGCCATTGACCAACGCCGTATTGAGCCCCTTCAGCGTTACGCCCGGCTCAACCTGCACAACATACCGTTCAGCAACGGCATCAACCCGCATGCCTGTCACCCGCGCCATACGGCCGACATTCAGGATCGTGCCGCCATCCGGCGAGGAACCGCCGGTAATGCCTGTTCGACCGCTTTGAACCGTCACCGGCACTCCCGTCTCTGCAGCCTGCTGCATGACGCGGACAATGTCATCCTCGCACTCCGCCAAGGCAATCGACTCGGCGACACCGATGCGACGGGACTCGTCAGCCAGATATCCCGCAAACTCACCTGTTAAATCGTGACTGTATTTCATACCTCTGGAGTTTATGCATACACAAACAATTGTCAACATGCGCTTGCAGAATCAGGAACATCAAGGTAATGTTTTCCACGATGCAATCAAACAAACAACTGACCTGGCCCTGGCTGATTCCGTTCTGTGCGGATGTCTTCGCAATTGTCGCCGCCTACGCCACGACCTACCTCCTGCGGTTTCATAGTGATTTTGGGGTACGCCTGTTTAATGGACTATCACGCATCGTCGGAACCGAATCGGGGGCTGTCGGCGACGTTTTGCAGGATTTCTATATCCACAGCGCCCTTCGATTGATCCTGATCATCGCAATCCTGGTGTGTACGCTTTACGTCTTGCGCAATCTCTACGCCGAGCGCGACCACCTGCTGCCCCGCGCCATCGCCTGGGACGTGGTCGTGGCGAACGCTACGGCACTCGTTATCTTTTACGCCTACTGGTACCTGACGCGGAACGTCTACCATCCCCGTAGCGTCTTCGCCTCGCTAATGGTTCTGAACACCGTTTTCTGCATCGCCTTCAGGCATCTCTCCACCGCCATCCTCGCAGGATGCCGCAAGCGCCTCGGCGTTGATCAGAGCCGCACCCTCCTGGCAGGGCACGGCCGTACCGCCGAATCCATTGCCGACCTCATCACGAACCATCACCCTCACGGCCTGTATATCGGTGGACGGATCAATACAGAGGGCATTCCATTTGATGTGGGATTCGATCAGATGCAGCAATCCATTCGTAAGGACAAACCCGATTTGCTGATATGCGCAGACCCGAATCACTCGGTCGCTAATATCATGCAAATTCTCGACATGACCCAAACGGCGGGAATCCCCGTAAAAATCCTGTCCCATGAGCTTGGCATCCTTACAACCCATGCGCACGTTCCCTGCGACCACATTCACGGGGAGCCCTTGATCCACTTCGACGCACCGCGCGGGGAAGGACGAATTGGAAAACTCCGGCAAGGCATCACCCTTTTGGTGGCATCCGTCATGTTGCTCCTTGTCTCGCCGCTGTTACTGCTGATTGCTCTGCTCATCCGCTTGACGAGCCACGGGCCTGCGCTCTTTATCCAGGAGCGAATCGGCGTCAACCGGCGCCCCTTCAGACTGTACAAATTCAGGACCATGCATACCCAAGCCGAAGAACTGCTTGCGCAGATCGAGGAGTTCAATGAATCCGAAGGCGCCTTGTTCAAAATCAAGAAGGATCCTCGCATCACGCCGATCGGGCGGATATTGAGACGTTTCAGCCTTGACGAGCTACCCCAATTGTTCAATGTGATCAAGGGCGATATGGTCCTGGTCGGGCCCCGCCCCCTGCCCCGCCGTGACTTCGAAAACTACTATGAGCAATGGCATTACAGTCGGCACGCTGGCCTACCCGGCCTGACCTGCCTCTGGCAGATCTCAGGTCGCAGCAATATCAGCTTCCATAACATGTGCATCCTCGATGTCTATTACCTGCGCAACCACTCCTGGATCATGGATTTTAAAATCGCGCTCAAGACGATCCGTGTGGTATGTTTCGGGGAAGGAGCCTACTGATGGAGCCGATGCGACTGCAGAAAGCGCTGGCCTTGGCAGGCGTCGCCTCGCGCCGCACCGCCGAGGCACTGATCAACGAAGGACGTGTGACCGTCAACGGGCATCCCGTTGACAAGATGGGTATGCTCGTCGAGCCCGGACACGACATGATCAGCGTCAACGGTCAGCCGGTGTCCTTCAATGCCCCCCCGTTGACGTTGATGCTGAATAAGCCCGCCGGTACGATCTGCAGTGCCAATCCTGATCAGGGAAAAACCGTCTTCGACCTCCTCATCGGTATCAAGGAACGGTTGTTCACCATCGGACGTCTCGACAAGGAAAGTGAAGGCTTGCTGCTGCTGACCAATAACGGCGACCTTGCCAACCGGCTTACACACCCGCGCTACGAACACCAGAAAATCTACGAGGTCACCGTCGGCTGGCGCGTTAGCCCATCCGCCCTGCGCCAGCTCGGGCAACCCGTGATCATCGATGACAAACCCACACTGCCCGCCACCGTGACGCTGATTGGCTGGAACCCCCGGGAACAGAGCACGACCTTGCGGTTTGTCCTCCGCGAAGGGCGCAACCGCCAGATCCGCCGGCTTTGCGAAGCCGCAGGCCTGAGGATCCGTCGATTGATCCGCACACAGGTCGGCGCATTGACCTTGGGAAATCTCAAGCCGGGAGCCTTCCGCCCTCTCACCCGTCAAGAGCTGGCCACCCTGACTGACGGAGACGACCACCCGGCAGGAAGGATTCCCAACGAATGAAGACGCCCCCCGCCAGGATCAACTATGCCGTTGCCGATCGCGACCTGAAGTATTATATCTTCGACTGGGATGATAATATCCTGCACATGCCCACCAGCATCCACCTGGAACGGCGCCACGAGAATGGGACCTGGGGGCCGCACTCGGTGTCCACGGCGGTGTTCAGCGTGATCCGGTGCGATGCCGAAAACTATCGTCCTCCCGATGGGGTTTGGGAGAATGCCTTCCGGGATTTCCGGGATATCGACGTCGATAACGAGAACATCTTCCTGCGCGACACCCGGACCGCTGTGGACCGGGTGGTATCCGGGCAGGACACGGCTGGCCCCAGTTTTGAAAAATTCCGCCGCACCCTGGTCGAGGGGAGGCTTTTTGCCATCGTCACCGCCCGAGGGCACAGCCCGGCAGTCATCCGGGAGGCGGTGACGTATTTCATTAATGCCGTGCTTACCCCCGAAGAGCACGCGGTCATGCTCAGCAACATCCGTGGCTACATCGCCTGTTTCGACCCGCAGCACATCGAGGCGACGGACGAGGAGGTCATGCGCTACTACTTGGATCATAACAAGTATCACGGCGTCATGTCCCCTGACTTTCGCCGACAGATGGGCCAAACGCCCGGCGCCTCGCCCAACACCGAGATCGGAAAACAGTTTGCCATCAAGGATTTCGTTGAGCACATCATTGCGCTGGCCCGCCAGCGAGGCTTGTCAAAGCCCATCAGCGTCGGGTTTTCAGATGACGACAAGGGGAACGTCGTGGCGGTCGAGGATTATGTGCGCAAGGAACTTTCCATGGAATTCCCCGGCGTGAAGTTTGTGGTCTATTACACGGACGACCCAAAGCTACCCTCCGGACGCAAGGTGGTGGTGCGCGGACAGCTATCTCTGGATATATGAGGCGGGCGGCGGCTTTATAATGAAATCGCGCCATGTGCCCGGATTCCCCGTATGACCAGCCTCGGCCGCCTTGATGATATTGAAGAGCTCCCGTGCCGTAACAAAATGAACATTTACCCCTGCGAGCGCCTCATAGAAGCGACGCATCGCCGGCCCCAGGATTCCCTCGCGGACGAGAGGGCTCATACCATGCGTATGCAACTTCACGATCACCCACTCGGGACGACCGATAACATGGACCTGCAACCGCAACCACAAGGCCAGCCGCTGCACCGTGGCGGGGTTGACGGCGGAGAGCTCGCCGTTCTCCAGACGGGGACAGAACCCGAATCGGCGCGACCGCCAATTCAGGCCCAGCGGTCCTGGCACCATCAGTAGCGTCCGTTCATCCTGAGCAACCAAAGGATCCTGCCCGGCCACGACCCAGGCGGCATGGCGGTGCCCACGCTCGCCGGAAAGCGGATCACGACCATAATAGACCGTATTAACCATTGCAGGCTGTGTCGGCGAGGGGGCGGAAGGGAACGTGAAATCAGCGTAGCACCCGGTTTCCCGCAAGATGGACAGTTCCTGATCGACACCGCACCAGTCCCCATCGGGGCGCGAATTGCACAAGGCCCAGTTTCCATGTACAAATCCGAACCGAGGGGTATTGTCCACGGTCCGCCCAAGCATCCCGTGCCTGCCCGCATACACATCGCGACAAGCCGTCAGTGCGGTCCGCAAGCCCTCCGCCGTGTCATTCCGATGGTGCAAGTGGATCTCCACCTCGCCCAGCCCCGTTCGGCAGCCATCCGCCAGTAAATCGAGGCAATCGCTGTCATACTCATCCCAGGGGTAAAAGAAGGTCTGCACCGGCGGACGGCCATCCGCGTCACGCACACCGTCCACACTGGCAGCGTAAGCCTTGAGCCAGCCGCGTACAGCCTCGCGAGCCGCTGGGGTCTCGCAGCCGCCTGTCACAACGCCGGATGGCAACACGGTTCGCACAAACGGTTCAAAATGATTGGCCACGCAAAACAGCACATGCACAGGTGCTTTCGATGACCGCCGACGCCGTATCGAGGCCAGATAGCCAGCCCCCCATTTTTCAGCACTGCGCAACATAACCGACTCCTGCTGGCGTCCACCTTTGCGGCTACCGATGCCACCCCGCCGATCCACTCCAGCCCAGCTTCTGTCGCAGAACCCCGAAGTAATCATAATCCGGCAGATGCAGGAAGCGAACATTCCGCTCGCTGCGGCGGATCTCCACCACATCATCATCGCAAAGCGCCCGGCCCACCTGTCCATCCACCGAGAGCCGCTGACCATGGACCGAGTCGACCCCGCGGATGCGAATCACCGTGGTATCAGGAACCACCAGCGGACGCGAACTCAGCGTATGCGGACAAATGACGGAAACGACAAAAACCTTGGAATCCGGCAACAGGATCGGCCCGCCCGCCGATAGACTGTGGCCCGTACTCCCGGTGGGCGTCGAGACGATCAAGCCATCACAGACATAGGTCGTCACCAGGCTCTCCCCGGCACAGACTTCCAACTTGATCGCCCGCGAGGAGGCACCACTGGAAACAACCACTTCATTCAGTGCGAAGAACCGGGATTCACCCACTGCCTGCCCGTGAACGCAACACTCGGCCACGCTACGCTCGGATACCCGGTAGGTCCCGTCACACAGACAGCACAAAGCCCGCTCCAGAGCCGCCTCCGACACACTCGTCATAAAGCCCAATGACCCGATATTCACACCAATCAGGGGCTTATCCAGACCTTGCAGACGGCGCACCGCCGCCAGCATCGTTCCATCCCCGCCCAGCACCAGCACCGCATCCACCGCATCGAAGGCCATCTCGCCCGGTTGCACCCGAGCCCCGGGCAACATCTCCGCCGTCTTGCCGCAGGCCACCAGCATCAGACCTAGCTTATGCGCCAATTCTGCAAGCTGACGCAGAACAGCAGGCGCCTGCGGCTTGTCTGTATTTGCAATCACCCCTAATGTTTTCATGCGTCCACCTTCTCCGGCTTGCGCCACCACCCAAGAAACTCCACATTACCGGCCGGGCCCAGGATCGGCGATTCGATGACGCCAAGCCACTCCAAACCCAGGGTACCAGTGCCAAACAAACGGATCCGCTCCTGCACGGCAGCGCGAACCGCCGGATCGCGGACGACCCCGCCTTTCTCCACCTGGGCACGCCCCGCCTCGAACTGAGGCTTGATCAACGTCACCATCTGCCCGCCGGGAGGCAGCAGCGCCACCACTGGAGGCATCACCAGGGTCAGCGAGATAAAGGAAACATCAAACGTCGCGAATTGTGGAATCGCTGGCAGGTCCTTCGCCTCCAGATAGCGGGCATTGAACCGCTCGATCACGATCACCCGCGGATCCTGACGCAGCGACCAATGCAACTGCCCCGTGCCGACGTCGAGGGCAATCACCTGTGCCGCCCCATGCTGCAACATGCAGTCGGTGAACCCGCCGGTCGAGGCACCTACATCCAGACAGACCAAGCCACCAACCTGCAGTCCGAATGATTCAAAGGCCGCCTGCAGCTTCTCGCCCCCCCGGCTGACAAACGGGGCCTGCGCCTTGAGCTCCAGCAGCGCTTCGCGATCAACACGCTGACCTGCCTTCGTGTGCGCATGACCATTCACCATGACCAGCCCGGCCAGTATCAGCCGCTGGGCCTGTTCGCGGCTTTCGCACAAGCCGCGTTCAACCACCAGCACATCCAGACGCTCTTTCTTTTCTCCCGCCACATCCCACCCCCCGAATAACATGTAACTGGAAATAACGATGCCACGTTATCATGGGTTTGGCAAGGCATTGTGCAAGGTCAATGATGCTGACGCCACGGAGGCAAGCCGTCATCTTTCGCATTAATCTTTCGCCCTAATCGATGAAATAGGAATGGAAAACGGTGCCGCGTCAACGGCATTGAACCCAAGCGCAGCAGGTGATGAACTTAGCAGCCCATGCTTATTACCTTGCAAATTATTACACTTTTCAGATTTACCCCACTCTCCCCGTAGCGTCTCCAGCACCCCGTGCAATATCTCATGCCGCCTTAACATAACCACACCCTGTTTCATGCTTCCGCCAGCCGCCGCCCCGTGCAAGTGAAGAATTGGCGCAAGTGAGATTCGAAACCAACGTGCCCTATCGGAAAAGTTCATTTCAGCATCCCCAGCTTTTGCATCAGCACCTCACGCATACGCGGACGATCCTTCGGGTATAGCGAAATCAACCGCTTGCCTTCCTGCTGGTAAAGCTTCTGTTTCTTGAGCATCCCGATCTTGTAATCGGTTGTGTCCATACCCCAGTATTCGATGTAGACATCAAGTTCTGGTAAATAGAAATCGGGGCGGATGGCAAAGCCTTCAATAATGCGGAAGCGTTCGTCATAGCGGTAGACAATGCCCGCCGCGTTGAGCACATCGCAAATCAGCCGTTCACCGTCCGACTGCACCAGCGTGCCGTCCTTGGCCTGGATGGTTTTGTTCAGTTCAACCGTCGTATCGAAATTGCGCCGTTCCAGATACACCTCGTCGAAGCACCGATCACAAAATACGCGCTGAAACGCCTTTTGCGAACGCGCGAATTCATCGGCACTAACCTTCACACCGCAACGGCGGCAATGCTGCACCCGGCTGGCGGCGGCAATTTCGACCGCTTTCTTGATCGTGATGCCAGCCGTGTAAACACTGCGTTTCACGTAATCCTTTTCCGCCGGATTGCGGTAAAGGTCGCGCAGGTCCGGCAGTGCCTTCTCGGCGGCCGCGCCGAATGCGCCAAGGGCCTTGGCCGCATACTGGCGGGCCTGCGGATGCGTATCCGCCAGCAGCGGCTGCAGCACCGCCACCGCCGCATCCGGCGGCACCAGTCCGGCCAGCTTGCCAATGCCCGCCGCCGCCAGGCGGCGCAGCCGGGCAGAACTCGAACCGCACAGTTGCGCAAGTTCTGGCAGCGCCGCGCCATCCGCACCCTCGCCAAGCTCCATAATGCGTGCCACCAGTTTCAGTTCCGTATGGCGGTCCATTCCGCGTTTCCTTTCCTTGCGCAAAGCCATCCTGCGTGGCGTCCTGGGGGACTTACTACAGATACAACCCCTCGTGGAGCAACAATAGCCGCCAAACGCGGCCACTAACCAACCGTTCCCATCCATAGCAAGTCCCCCGGACGCCGCGACGGATGCACGAACCAGCCAGCTTCGCCGCCGGTTGGCGGCAGCGCTGGACAACAGCCTCTTACTACATCTCGACCACCTTGCGAGATGCCATCTCGCAGCAAGCGGCAACCCGGTTATAGTCGACCATTAACCCTCACGAATCAAGGAAGTAATCGATGTCGATTGCGCCTTTAACCATTTCGACTTTCTGCTTTCCCCCACGTTCCCCGTCAACGTCGCCAGCACCCCCGGCAACAACTCAATGCCACCTGAACATAATCACACCCTATTTCATTCTCCCGCCAAACTCCATTGCTGGCAATTGTCGATTGTCCCAATACCGCCTGCTCCCCTTCCATATGTCGAATCACGGTCTCGTCGCCAACCCCGGACATTAAAGCGGCATCAAGCGGCATACCATTCAGCGGATCGGCACAGATCCGGTAATGTCCACAATGATGGCCTCCGATACAACGCGGCATCGTATCGTTGCAACCGGGGTACTGCCCAATAACTCAATCACTGGCAGTTCGATCTCGTCCTGAATGACCCGCCTTAAATTCCGTGCACCGAACTCGGCGCTTGCTGCCTTCTTGCACAAAACCTCGACCACGCCTGCATCAATCCTCAGGGTGATCTGGTGTTTGTCTTGCATGGTTTGCGCTAGCCACCCGAGCATATCGTTCGCAATAGCGGCCAACGCATCGTCCGTGAGCGGATTAAAGCGGACGACCTCGTCGATGCGGTTGAGCATCTCGGTCCTGAAGTGCTTCTTCACGTCCTCGTGAATGCCTTCCTCTTCCGGGGCCGCGTCAACGGCATTGAACCCAAGCGCAGCAGGACGTTTAGCCGGCGCTTTACTGCCGAGGTTCGATGTCATAATGAACACGGCATTCTTGGCATCAATGGTTTTGCCTTTGCTGTCCGTGATACGACCTTCATCAAAGACCTGCAGGAACAAATCCAGCACTTTCGGATCTGCCTTCTCGATCTCATCCAGCAGAACCAAGGCGTGCGGCGCCTTTCGCAGTTTGCCGGTGAGCTGCCCTTTCTCATCATGGCCGATATACCCTGGCGGGGAACCGATAAGTCGGGCCACGTTATGGGGCTCCATATATTCCGACATGTCCAGCCGGATCAGGTGCTGTCCAGCCCCGAAAAGGGTGTCCGCCAGTGCTCGGGCCAGTTCGGTTTTACCCACACCGGACGGTCCGAGAAAGAGGAAGACGCCAAGTGGTCGCCTGCGGTCGCTGAGTGCCGCGTAGGATAGGCGGAGTCGCTTGTAAACCTGTTCAATTGCCTGATCCTGCCCCATAACCCGCTTTTTTAGAGATTCCCTCAGTCCTGCCATGCTGGATTGTTCCCCCGAGCCTACCGCGCCAGCAATCACTTCCTCTGGAATCCCGTATTTCTCAGCTAATACGGCAATGACTTCGGCAAGCGTGACGCTGGCGGCATCCAGTTTGGCATTCTGGCCTACGGCACCTTGGATACTGAGCCCCGGCACACATCTCTGAACACAGGCCAGATCCAGAACATCAACCGCCTTATCGGGAAGATACCGCTCCGTATCGAAGCGAATCGTCAGATCAACCGCCGCCTCTATCGCCTCGTCCGATATTGTGGCTTGGTGGTGCTTCTCAAAACGCGGACGCAGTCCCTTGAGTATTTCCACTGTCTCGTCCCTGCTTGGCTCTGCCACGATGATCTTGTTGAACCGACGCTCCAATGCCGGATCTCTCTCGATGAACTTGTGATATTCAGCGGTTGTCGTCGCCCCGATGCACTTGAAGTCGCCCCTGGCCAACGCGGGTTTCATGATATTGGCGGCGTCCATCGGTCCGCTCCGGTCACCCGCTCCGACCAACGTATGTATTTCATCGATGAAGAGAATAATATTCGGGTCCGCCTTGACCTCTTCGAGAAGCTTCTGCATCCGCTGCTCGAACTCACCCCGATATTTTGTACCGGCAACCATGGCGCTCATGTTGATCTCGATAATCCGCCGTCCACCCAGTACCTGCTCCTCTTTACCTGCAGCCGCCCGCTGGGCCAGTGCCTCGACGATAGCCGTTTTGCCGACACCGGCCTCGCCGATCAGAACAGGGTTGCTCTTTGAACTACGGGCAAGGGTCTGGATAACCTGAAGCAGTTCCTTTCTCCGTCCAATCACGGGGGGCAATAGCCCGTCTTTCGCCGCCTTGGTGAGGTCACGCCCGAACTGCTCAAGAATCTTGCGTGGCGCGACAGCGGCTTCCGAATCCTGCTGTTTGTCGGCACCTCCGCCGGGTGCCGCACCGGGGTTCTGCTGATTTAAACGGTTAACAGCCAGCACCTTGATCTTCTCGCCATCATGGCCATTGGTCGCAAGAAGCCTCCATGTGCTGGATTCCTTTTCCGACAAAATGGCGACAAGCAAGGCTCCCGCATGGAGATGATCGAGCCCTGCCTTCGTTGCGACGTACTCAGCCGATTTAAACACATCACGGGAGCGAGCCGAGCGATGCATGACTGCGCCAGGCGTATGCTCGTAGGTTCCGGTCCCCAGAAGTGCCCGCATACGGCGGCGTAATTGCGTGGAATTGATCCCCTCGCTCTCGAGAAGCTCCGGCACGAAACGCAGTTCAGCAGCAAGCGCATTCGCATCCAGCCCGCGAGCCAGCAATTCCTTCAACACGTCTTCACGGCAAAAGTCGCCCCCCTTGGTCAGCGCCTCAAAAAAGTGCTCCGGTTCAATAAACTGGCTCCGCGCGGCAACGGCCTCCTGCAAAGCGACCCGCCACAAGAGATTGATCACATGACTATGTTTCATTACTCCACTTTCTTGCTGACCTTAGCTAGCACCGCACGCCCGCTTTCCGACAGGCGATACTGCTGTAGTCGGCTTCGGGGCTTGTCGGGAATGGTTGGCTCAATCCAGCCGGAACGAAGAAGAGGGTTGAGGTAGTTATTAAGGAAGGTTTCACGGTGTTTCAGATTCAAAAGCTCCTGAATCTTCTTCGCAGGTTGTGGGTGTTGACAGAACTTGAGGACTTGTCCGGTGACTTGTCCGGTAGCCGCCGCAAACGCCTGCTCAAGCATCGCCACTTGTCCGCCGACTTGGGGTGCCACATGGGGTGCGACTTGGGGTGTGGCAGTATCATCAACTTGGTGCCGACTTGGTGCCGACTTGGTGCTTTTCTGCATCGTTTCATCTTGGGCTGGGGCCGCTTTCTGGAATGTCATCCGGAACCCTCCCGTTGACTCCTCTAGATCCGGTTCCGGCAGGCCGGCGGCGGCGCAGGCGTCGAGCATCCGGTAAATCCCGCTTCCATACCGTTCGATGATCTCCAGGTCATAGAACACCGGCTTAAGAGCATCATCCCTGAACGATTCCTTGAACTCCACGGTTTCGGATTCGCCCTGCTTCAAGATATCCCATTCATTTTTGTTCATGTTGCTTCCTCCACATCCACGACGACGGATGTCAGGTTATCCTGTCCCCCGGCCTGTTTGCCAGCCTCGATAAGAATGCCGCAAGTGACCTCCGGGGTGTTGCCCTGCATCAATATCTCCCTGATCTTCGCGTCAGACAGCTCTCCCCACACCCCATCCGTACACAGAAGGAACCGGTCGCCAGCCTCCAGATCAATCGTTATCGTGGCGGCCGGAACATCGCCTTCCATGCCAGCAAAGCGACTGAGCCTGCCTCTTGCGGGATGGGTCTCCGCTTCCTGCGGCGTTATCTCGCCTTGCCGGACCAACAGCGCGACGATGGAGTGGTCTTCCGTAAGCCGCCTCATGCAGTCGCCGCGCAACAGATATGCCCGACTATCGCCCAGATGCGCTAAATGGAGGTGGCGGGGTGTGAAAACGGCAGCCACAACGGTTGTTCCCATTCCTTTGCATTCAACCTGTCGGTTGCCAGCGTCACGGATAAGATGACTTAGCTCCTCAAGCGCCTTCGCGAGGATCGCCCCGATCATCCGATCACCGCTTGAACAGGGCGGCGGCGCCTCAACAAGCCGCCGATGGATGATTCCCGGCAGCAACTCCTTCGCCATCTGCGCTGCCTTATCGCCTGCACTGTGCCCGCCAAGACCATCTGCCACGATGAAGATCCCATGTTCAATATCCACGAGGTAGGCATCCTCGTTCCGAATGCGCACGCAACCGGTATCGGAGCCGCCAGCGGCACGGATGCCAAAAGCCTCCTTCTTGTTGGCCTCAACCCACATTAGACAGCCACCTTTCTCAAAGCCGCCAGCATCTCCCCTGCATCCTGGTAGCGGTCTTTCGTGTTGATCTGGACGGCCTTCTCGATCACGGCCACGACGGCGCGCGGAATACCCGCCACCCGGTTTGACAGCGGCACGATGTCGCCGCGCAGAATCACCTCCATCGGGTCGCAACCACGAGGGAAATCGCGCGGGGTCTCGCCGGAAAGCATATTATAGAACGTCGCCCCGATACTCCACACATCCGTCACCGGCTTCACATACTTGAAATTCGTCAACTGCTCCTTCGGCATGAAGAACGGAGTGCCCGCATAGGCCCCGGTCACAGTCATGCCGCTGAATCCCGCCTTATCGAAATTCTTGGCCAGCCCCATATCGGCCAGCTTGGCTATCGGCTGGGTGGGCGTCCCGGTCAAAAGCACATTCGACGGCTTCAAGTCGCGATGCACAATACCCTTACCGTGCGCAAACGCCAGACCCTCCAGCGCATGCAGCATAATCGGCATTGCGACCTTGGTATCCAGTTTCCCGCCGTTCGCCGCCATGTAATCCGCTACGCTGCCGCCCCGGCAATGCTCCATCACAAAATAAAACGCACTGCCCGCTGAGCCCGAGCCAAGAATAGAAACAATATTGGGATGGCTAAGGCCTTTCAGCAGCCCGATTTCCTTTGCGAACTTGGTTCGCGCATCCTCATCCACCGCCACCCGTGCCAACATCACCTTGATAGCCACGGCGGCCTTGTCAGCCTCCCGTTCCGCAAGATAGACGGCACCGAAACCGCCAACGCCGATACGCTTCTTGATCCGGAAGCCCGCGATGGTCGGTAGCCCGTCCTTGGGAGCCGCTGGCTTGCCATCGTCCTTCGCCAGCATATCCCGGAGAACCTCTGCCGGATCCACCTGCATACTCTGCCGACAGGCCAGACAAATGTACGCCCCTTGCTGACGCCCGCCGATTTCCCCCGCCACATCCTTGCCGCAGCGATCACAAGCGACAGGGCCAACCGCCTTCTCGGACTCCACCCTCACGTCCATCACCGTCTCGCCAACCTTGATCACGTCACCATCCTTCAGGTCCACCTCGGTATACTTGCGCTTCTGACCCTCCTCTGGCGACTCACCCTTCGCACGGCTGCCGATCTTCTTCCCGTTCACGTAAGTACCGTTCAGACTCCCGAAATCCCGGATCCGGGCATCCGGCGGATTCACCTCGATCAAAAAATGCCGCCGCGAAATCTGCCCATCCGAAGGCAGGCAGCAATGACAATCCTCCAACCGCCCGAAAATGAAAGTATCATGCTCGTCGAATGAGAATGCTTTACCCTTCATCGCCCCTGCAGTGACCGCGATATTGACCTTATTACTCATTTTTCATGATCTCCCAATGGCCGCCTCTATCGGGTCCAATGCGGCGTATAATCCCTTCGCGCTTCATCTTCGCGAGTTGGTACTTAACGCCATTTTCTGTGATATCACCCAATTCTTCTGCAATTCGAAGTCGGCTTGCGGCTGGGTAATTCGCGAGAACATGCAAGATTTTCTGGGCAGTATCTGGGTAGTTCCCGGGTAGTATCTGGGTAGTCAACTGGGTATTGCTCGTCGGGTTACTGGTTAGCTCGACTAAAATTCCACCAGACCGCTCTATGAATTTTGGAGGAGGTAAATGCGCATCTTTGCAGGCATCGGATATTTTTTCCACACCACGACCCCATGAATCAATGTACCCCGCCTTATAGCAAACTTCGGCAAGCAGCGGATTGCGCGGAATGGATTCATGAACCTGAAGCAATTGTTCTATTGTCAGTTCCGCCGGCAAAACGCCTGCATTCCAAAGCGTCAGCCGATTATCATACACTTTCATTTGCGTCATGCTGCCGAGGTAGTTTCGATGCACCATGGCATTGAGCAGCATTTCTCTTAAAGCCGCCACCGGATATTCCATCTCTTCAATACGGTGGATGCCCTCGAATCGAATCGGCTTTGTAAGAAACTTTTTCTCCAGTTGTTCCATCACATCCCGGAGCATCCTGATCAGATTACCATCACATACCTCCTGAAAGCGCAGGTCTGCGTCACTGATTCCGAAACGTCCGATCTTGACAAACAAATTGGGATAGAATTCACCAGGATCCTTACCGAACAGAACGAGTGCCGCCCTGGTCAAACCATCACGGGTAAGCAAACGCAGTTTCTGCAATATTTCACGGGGCTTCAAATCGCTCAAATCTGGAAGTCGGCCCGCTTTTGCCGCATCCCTCCTGAAAATATCAATGGCCGCATCGTCAATATCTTCCATGGTCGCCTTGCCTTCGACGACGCGATCCCAGGTCACACCCATTTTCTTCAGCAAGAAATCGGTTAAAGCGTGACCTTTCAACTCCTGCTTTGTGCTGCCCGAACGCCAGTAATACGAACCGCGCAATGAAATCGGCACGGTCGAAGGCTCGACAACAATCTCAAGAAACGATTTACCACCTTCTTGGTGTAAATTGATATGCGGCATCAATCCCAACTGATCCCGGATCTTGTTTGGCAGATCTTCCGACAGCTTTTTCACATTTGGAAGACCAACGACGCAGCCGGAATCATCCTTGCCAAGATAGATTCTTCCGCCCTGCGCATTGGCAAATCCACAGACCCATTTCAAATAGTCGTCATGCCAGGACTGCTTAAATTCGATGTTCTGAGATTCAGTGGTAATGTGAGTTTTGATCGTTTTCGATTTCTCCTTCATAATGTTCCCTTGTCAGAATATACGATACCAATCCTAACGCCATGGAAAAACTCAACTGTACCCCCGACCATATCCGAGTGCGCCACCACCTGCTTCAGCTTCTGATGCGTAAAACCAAGCTTGATTGGTATAATGACTTCTCCTCAATGATCAATATCCTGATCCATGCAAAGCTTCTAACTCGAATGTTACCCGTCAGCATTCATTCAATACCTTGCGCAAAACAGTTTTCAATATTCGCGACCTGCCCCTGGCAGAGACACCCCACTGACATTGATTCAAACGGTCGATGTAAAATTTTAACTACCTATCTAATAATGTATTGCGTCATTTATCGAATATCGAGATGTGACCCTTATTCCCCTGTGAAATGCGTACCGCCTGTGAATCGAGCTTCTGCTGTAGGAGGTCCGCCTTTTCAGAAAGGAGATGATTGTGCTCAGCCTGCAACTGGAAATTGCGCTCAAGAAGCTGGTAGGTGGCTGCATCCACCACCTTGCCCTGGATGCCTTTTAAAAAATCTGTTGCGCCCATCTTCACTCCTTTCAGCCGAACAGCGATACTCTATTTCTTTGTATCACTGTCGGGAATCACTTTCATCTGGATAATACAGATACTGACTGCATAAATAAATCGAACGATGGATTTGGATTTCATAGTATTTCATAAAGTGATTATACGAGTCTGTATATCAGCCGGGATAGGATGATATGCGACTGAGGTGCAGGCTACCACTCTAATGAATATTTGACAAGATTGTTTATGAGTTTGCGGTCTATCCCAACAACATCCGCAGCGCTGCCAGTTGCTGGGTTTGAAAAAGGAATTGGCGAGCCCTGCATGAAGAATGGCGAGACTTCTCCGCCCCTTGATCACATCCTATTTCTTACTCCCGCCAGCCGCCGCTCCCCGCAAATGAAAAATGGCGAGACCCCACAGCCGCATTACGCATGAGCCCCGCCGGTGAATTGCCAGCGGAAACCGGCGTAGTACTCAATGCGCATGTTAGGCTTCCATTATGCAGAGATGTCTCCAGACCTAAAGATTGCTTCTTCCGGATTCCTCAGTGCAGACAGTATGTTTTCAGCGACCTTGTCGATCAGCTTGTTTCCCCAGAATGGATCGCTCATCTCATAATAGATCACACGTATATGATGAAGATCGAACGGAACGTCATTTTCGTTCGACGAAATAAGTACCACTGGTTTTTTCAGTGCGTGAGCCAAGCCAAGTTCATAAAACACATTCGGATTTCTGGAAGTAAGCTCAGCAACCAGCACCTTGGCAGAGTTAATGCCTCGCCAAACTTGATCCATGATTTTCCCTGTCGCAAAAATCTCAGCATCTGCACGTACAGCCTGAAGCCCTGCCTTTTCAATTGCGGGTTTGTAAATCTTATCGTAGTAGCCGCCTAGTGGAGCTGCAAATGGCTGCATAACAAAACATGTGTCGGTCGAGTGGACAGTGACCTTTGC
Organism: Verrucomicrobia bacterium UBA6015; assembly: GCA_002428045.1. Lineage (GTDB taxonomy): Bacteria > Verrucomicrobiota > Kiritimatiellia > UBA8416 > UBA8416 > UBA8416. Next base: position 780 of record DIZZ01000125.1, on the reverse strand, counting down.
TCCCATTCTTTTTATTCTCTCGTCCTTGTCCTCTGGCGAAGATGATTCTTCAGAGACATCGAGCACTCGTAGTTTGCCCGTGTGATCATTTACAAGTTGGGCTGTTTGCAGCGACTCGACAAAGACCTGTTTAAAATCTTCGAAACTGTCTTCAGGGATGCTGAATGAGTCCGCGATAGTGTTTTTAAAGAATACATCGTCCGGGAGGTTTTCTCCGCGATAGTGCTTATACACTTCAGATATGTCTGGTGCTTGAAGAACTGCTGTGCGGTATCCTTCAAGGGCGGATTCCGCATTCTTTGGGCGCAAGATTTGGCGAGCGAGGTCAGTGGGTTTAATCTTCCCAGATTCAGGGCGCTCAAGGAATCCATACTTTATTCCCGACCCCACCTCGACATTGAATGGCCCCTGGGCCTTCATTCCCAGGTATGCCGCTGCCTCCTTCGGAGTACATGCCTTGCCTGCATTCTGCTCAAGAATTGCCCTAGAAATGCGGAGTGCTTTCTCCACAGAATGTCGTGGGTACTTCGGGCGCACCGAAGTCTGCTTGGGCTTCTGTGAGTTGTTTTTTGCATGTGATTTTGTTGCCCTAACCTTTTTCTTCTCGCTTCCCCGCCCAGCTTTGGATCTCACGTTGCGGACATAGGAAGCGTTAACAGTCAAGTTATTGTTCTTGCAATGCTCGATCACATCAGCGGTTGATGCCGAAGGATGATCCTTTAAATATTCTCGAATAAACTCAGCTTTGCTGTTTGTGTCCATGCTATCCTCCGTATTATT
>DIZZ01000221.1 GCA_002428045.1 Verrucomicrobia bacterium UBA6015 | reverse complement strand
GAAACTCAAGCAGCATCGGGCGGGCAAGCGGTAGTCCCGTACGGTTTGCCTCGTGGGCAAGGCTGTTCGTGTAAGGTAGAAGGCGATATCGCCACTGGAGGGCGCGCCTGATGGCATCCTCGGCCTCCTCGCCAAAATTCCATGGTGTTCGCGGCGTGCGTCCCGACGTCGAATGGGTGCGCATGATCGGAAAGAAAACCCCCATCTGCATGTAGCGGACCATCAGCTCGGGCGATGGGTCACCAGAAAAGCCGCCCAGGTCACAAGTTATCCAGGGCATTCCGCAAAGTCCGGCGTTGAGCACCTTCAGACATTCCTTGCGCAAATCATCCCATCCGCTCCGCGTGTCGCCCGTCCAGACGCTTGCGCCCGTGCGCGCCAGCCCGATGGAATACGCCCGGTTGATGCTCCAGAACCTTGTATCAGGGAAGTCGCGTTGCTGGCCGTCCTGCTGGGCGCGGTTCCACCAGTAGTAGAGCGTAGGGAACTGCTCGCCTTCATCATTCCACCAAGCGTCGATCCCCATTTCCATCAGCGGTCTGTTGCGCTCCCAATACCAATCCCGCAACTCAGGATGGCGGAAATCCAGCGTTCTCGCATCGGCAGACTCCTCACCGGATTTCTTCTTGCGATCTAAATACCACCCTCGCTCCCGGGCCTTCTTCAGTTGATGGCGGTTACCCAGCCGCGGCTTGCGTATAGCGACCGTCCTGATATTCAGAGATCGGGACTCCGCAAGCTGATCCAGCGGATCATAAAATAGCCGGTGGTTCCATCCGAAATCATTGAAATCGCAACGGCCGCCTGCAGGCAGCTTGTAGTCAGGGCAGGGAGTGTACCACTCGAAATCATAGATGAATGCATCGATAGGATGGTTGCGTGAACGAAACGCCTTCCATGTCTCCTGAATTTCCTCAAAGGACTTGTATCCCCAGCGGCTATGCATAAAGCCGAGCACCCAGCGAGGAGGCACCGGGGCGTGCCCGCAGATATCAGCCAGCCAGATGATGGCCTCTGCCAAGGTTGCCGCAGGCATAACCAGAAAGTCAGTCAGCTTGCGGGTATTCTGGAGGCGAAACCGCTTTCCTGACCCGTCCATCGTCCGGATTTCAGCAGGCTCATCCTCGGCCAGCAACAGCAGAGCCCAGCCGGAAGACTGCCACACGAAGGGAACCACACTGACGCCATTACCAAGCAGGGATTGAATTCGACACGTCTTGATCAGGCTGAAAGGCTTATTGCGGACGCGATGGCCGGGAAACCGCTCCTGCCCGGCATCCCCGCCGCCGTAGCAGTCCCCCTTCTTCGCCGATTTCAGAAGGATATGATCCTGCTGGAGCTCAAGCGTTAGCAGCCTGCCCCCCTCCGATGAAAACACGGAAAGACGATCACCGGATGAGGTCACCTGAACCGAACCCGCCGCCGTAGCAAGACCATTCTTTGTTAGGGTTGCGACGGGCCGGATGCGACTTGGAGCCAGCATGGTCCCGTCGGCCGCAGGCGGCTGTGACGCCAGCGCATAGCGAATACGGAACGCCCCTCCGGTTTCCCCAGATACGGTCAGCGCCCTGCCGTTGCATGCACACGCGAACGCTGGATTATTCATAATACAACCCCATCGAGGGAAAGTTCACCCACTCCGCAAACCTCATATGCCCAGCATTCCTTGTTTAGGCATCATTAATATTATTACATTGCAACTTTCAATTGTCCATTCGTACTTTTGCGACAGCACATCCGAACTATCGCGACACCGTATGTTCAGACTCATGGTACGACCCGGCTTGCCATTTCCCGCAAGGTGGCATATAAATAGCTCCTGTTGCCCGATATTACGTCAGGCAATCCAGAGGAGACTGAATGCTTATATTTAAGATTACTGATCGTCCAGACAAGGACTCGAAGCGAGAAACCTTTCTGGGGAATACCGCCTGTGTCGTATCTCACTCCGGCTTGCACCGGACGGAGTCATCGTTAATCGAGCAAATTCCCTCTGTTGGGAATCCCCCCTCGCAGGTGCTTGTCACCGGCAGCCGGACGGGCACCCTCGCCATGGTGTTGGCGAGGCATTGGCCCTCCGTACGCGTGACATGCCATGCACTGGATATCCACCATGCCAAGACGATTGAACGAAACCTCGCATCGAATAATGTCAAGGGCATCACTGTCGTCTGCTCGCCGATGCTACCGCAAGGTCCTTATGACGTGGCCTTTTTCTCGGGAACGGACACCTCGACGCCAGCCGAGTTGATCCTGGACCAGATGGAGGATCTGCACGAGCAACTCCTGCCGGGCGGGGTGTGCTGGATTGCCTACGAGGGCGATACGCGGTCATTGCAGAAACAGATCCACCAGATCTTTGGTCACCTCATGACCGAGGTTGACCAGCGCGGTTTTATCTGCGGCAGCGCGAGAAAGACACGGCCCTTGGAAAAGCGTCGTTCCTTCCTGGCCGATTTCAAGGCATCCTTACCCGGACTTGAAGCCATCCCGCTGGTGTCGTTGCCGGGCGTCTTCTGTCATCGGCGTCCGGACATGGGCGGGCTTGCCCTCGCGGAGGTGGCAGCCAAGGAGACGTCCTGCCATCTAAATCCAGCCCCGCGTATTCTCGACATGGGCTGCGGTTGCGGGCTGGTCGGCATCCTGTTAGCCAAGGCGTATCCCGCCGCGACGGTAACCTTTGTAGACTCCTACAGCCGTGCTATCGAGGCCACACGACAGAACATCGAGTCGATCGGAATGAGGAATCATGAACTTGTCCTGTCCGACACAGGGATTGATCACGGGGATTTTGATCTTCTCGTTGGCAATCCGCCGTACTATTCCGACTACCGTATCGCCGGGCTTTTTGTCGAAACCGCTTTCCAGGTATTAAAGCCTGGCGGCGTCGGGATGCTCGTGGCCAAATCCGCCGCAGGACTCGATGCGTGTATCAAAACCCGCTTTGACAACACCACGGTCATCCCCCGGCGCGGCTACAGCGTTATCCGCTTCGCCAGGCAAACCGCCCACCCGGGGGGCCATGCGAAAAGTGGGTGGCGTAAAGATACGCCCGTTCGTTATAGGTCCGGACATGGGATCGCAAAGCCCGATTCCGGGGAGGATGGGATTGTTGACAATCGCAAGGTTGTAGGGAATGCTAAGGTGCATCGGGCGTGATAAATTCGAATGGGCGATTGGTACGACTTGCGTAGACGATCAGCTCGATATATTTCGACTGCCGGTTCCATGCGCTCAATGTCTCGCCCTTGCGCGTGCGCAATGCCCAGGAGTAGCACATCCCCGGCTTCAGGGCGTCGCCCTCGATTTTGTGGGAGGTACCGTTGATCCCTTCCTTTGAATATACGACTTTGACAGCAATGCCGTCCTTGTTGATCTCCTTGATTTCAAGATCATAGGACACGGCGCTGTCCTTGTCGGCAGCCCACGTCAGCACCGGATTCAGATCACTGACCACCTGCCCGAACTCAGGCTGGATCGGTTTAACGCCACGCACACTTGTGCATCCGCTTCCAACCACCAGAAGCAAACCCGCCACCGGAAGCATCTTTACCATCTGCATTTTCATCGATTTTCCCCTTTCTTGAAAGATACACACTCATTTATTGTTGTTTGAGTAAAGATCGAAAACCACCCCTTGTCAAGCCTAACATCAGGGCAACCGATGATGGAACTATGTGTTTCCGAATTGCCGGGCGTGGTTGACGAGGCGGCGCAAGTGCGCGAGATATTGGGTACGGTAGATTGCCGCCGTGGCGTGGTTGTGCGACCCGCTCAGGTCGCTGGCGATCTGGGCCTGCTGGGCTTCGGCGGCCTGCGCGAACTGCTCGTATGCCGCCATTATTTGCGCGGTGGCGTAGTCGCAATCCCCCATGGCTGGCGAGAGCGATTGCTGCAGCCGGGTCAGTACGGTGCAGGCGTGTTGGTTCAGTTCCATGAAAGCCTCGATCACCTCGGGCGTAAACCGTCCCGCCTCGCGGCGATGGCGCTCTCGACTGATCTCGGCCATTCGGGCGGTGTGGTCGCTGATCCGTTCCAGATGGTCAATCCCTGCATAAAGCAGGGGAATGCGTGCGGATTGATGGGGCAAAAGCGGATTCTTGGTCAGGCTTTCGAGGAAGCTGTGCAAGGCCAGCTTGAGGGTGTCGAGCAGTTCCTCATGATGCAGGCTGGCGCTGATGAGGCGTGCATCGCTGGCGACAAATAACGGTGCCTGTTGGCGTAGTGCGGCCCGGCACAAGCCGGTAATACGGCTTAACTCCTGCAACGCTGCCTGCAACGCTGCCTCCGGTTTCGTCAGTAGGGCGCGGTCAAGCAGGGAGGGCGGCTCGACATCACCCGTTCCCGGCACGATCCGGGTAACAAGGGCGGCCAGCATCGGGGTAAACGGCAAGGCGAAAAGGGCGGTAACCGCCATCTTGAGCACGTTGGCCAGGGCGCATTGCTGGATAAGTTGCTGCTGGACCATGGCGGGATCGGCACCCTGTAACGACGTCGACCACAAGAGGGGAATGGCGCGATAGATCAGCGGAGCGCTGGCCATTCCGATGATCGCGCTGAATAGATTGAAAACGAGGTGCGCCACGGCACTTCGGCGGGCGGCGGGTGGGGCGTGGATCGAACCGAGCAGTGCGGTGGTGCAGGTGCCGATGTTGGCACCGATGATGATCGGCCAAGCCTGCTCAATGCCGGTCATCGCGCCCGCCGTGATCATCGCGAAGACCATGCCGATAACCGCTCCGCTGCTCTGGATGACGGCCGTTATCAAGGTGGCCAGCGCCACCCCACTGAGCAGGCCGCTGAAGGTTGCTCCGTCGGTATACAGCAGTAAGCCCGCCAGGTCGGAGCGGAAGGGGCGGATCGCGGCGCTCATGCTGTTGAGACCAAGGAAAATGAGACCGAATCCGAATACCGTGACGCCTAACGCCCCGGACCGCCCGGCAGGTCGTAGCACCCGGAGCAGCAGTCCGGCGGTAATCGCCAGCCAGCATACATCGCCGAGCTTGAAGGAGAACATCAGCATGGACAGTGTGGTGCCGATGTTGATGCCCAGGACAAGCGGAATGCTCTGGGCCAGGGTCATCAGTCCGGCGCTGATGAACCCCACCAGCATCACCGTGGCGGCGCTGCTTTGGATTAACATACCCAGGGCGCTGCCCAGCGCGAGACTGCCGAGCGGGTGGTGGGTTGCCCGTTCCAGCAGGCGACGCAACGAGTCGCCTGCCGCGTGTTGCAGTCCGCTGCTCATGATGTTCATGCCGGTGACGAACACCGCCAGTCCGGCTAGAACGTCGAGGATGGCGATCATTAATCCTCCTCAGGTTGGCGACGAGTTCGGTAGTGCGATGAAACCGTGGGCTGGATCGGGGTTGAATGGTCATGACGGGCTCGCAGATGGACGGCATCGGGATCGATCAGGAAGGGCGGCTGATGCTCGATCATACCGATTTCCCGCAGATGGTTGAGTGCCCGTTCGCAGTGCGAGAACACGTCGCGGCAGTGCAAGGCGATGGCAGGCGGGATTGCCTGTTGTGCGATTGCGCCCTGAAGGTCGGCGGTGGCGGTGATGATGGCGTGCCGGGTGGTCTCGCACTGCGCCAGGATGCGTTCGCTGGACGTCCGTGTGTTGGCGGGATTACCAGTGATCTCACGGCTCACGGTGTCAAGCAAGGCGGTGATGGCGGATAAGACGGGGGTGACGGGGAAGGGCGAGGGACGGGAGAGGGTTTTTGTGAGTGCGTGCAGGTGGTCGCCGATCCGTTCCACGTCGGAAACGCATTGGTGCAGGAGCAGGATCATCATGGCCTGATGCTCATTGAGCTGGCGTGATGCCAGTTTTTTAAGGTAGCGCTGGGCGGCGGGCTTGAACGCATTAATTGCCGATTCGAGGTCGTCAGGCGTCGTGCTTAACTTGACGGGCGCAGGAATCGCTAATGCACTCGCCATCGTGCGTGAGAGTCCCGTGGCCATGCGCCGGATCTCCTGCAAGACGGTTTGCAGGGCACGCTCCGGAAAGGGCTGGTCGCGATAATCCAGCAAACTGTAAGGCAGCGGGAAGGGCTTTTCCTGTTTTCGGATCATTCGCACGACGGATATCGCCCACGCAACGAACGCCACCACCGCGATGGCGGCGGACGGAATCGGCGATGGCGCATGCACGAGGCATACAGCCACCAGCCAGAGCGGCGCGGGAAGGCGGGCGAAACTAACCGCGACGGCGACGATGGCACCCAGCGCCAGCACCGTGGGTGGTGTTGCTTCCAGCGGCGAAAGTGTTCGCAGCAGTGACGTGCCGATGCCGGCGCAGCCCAGGCCGATGAGTGCCTGTCCAAAACTGCGCCAAGCAGGCGCGTGGCGCGGGAGCATGGCGAGGATCAGCCCGGTGATCAGGATCACCTGCCTCAGGGCATCCGGCAGATGACCGATGGCAATGGCGGGGGCCAGCATGCCCGCGCCCATCCCCATGGCCAGTGTGAATGCCTGGTATGGCGAAAGCAGTCCGGCCAGCCAGCGCTGCTTGATGTACAACGCCCCATGCCGTCCCTGCAGGCTCATGCCAGCAACGATCCCCGCCAGGATGTGCAGGAGCGTCCGGTGCCGGAACCTTTCGCTGAAGGCCGAAACGTGCGGTGCGAGAAGGCTGCCAGTATGGCGCGACCACTCATCCAGCCCGAAGATGATCAGCCCGATGGCGGCGAGTATGGTAATGCCACTTCCTAACATGATGTAAGATACCCAACGATCGCCGGACAGACATCGGTTAGTGCCTGCACATGGTCGAGAATGGCGGGGCTGCCGGGGCCGCGCACAATGCAGGGCACCGGATTTTGCGTGTGGGTGTGGACGGACATATCCTCGATATTCCCGTGGTCGCTGGTCAGCAGCAGCAGGATCCCGGCCTGGTCCAGCAGGGGGCATAAGGCATCAAGGAACCGGTCGTACATGTGCAGGATGGCTTCCGCCTCCTGTATGTCGCCGCGATGTCCACTGTGATCGGTACGAAAATACTCGAACAAGGTAAAATGGTGTTGTTGGGCGATGCGGGAAAGATGCGTGGCCGCCGCTTCAGGGGTTATCGTCGAGCCAGTATAGCCACGCGGACGCAGCGTTTCCCGGGTTAGATCGTGTGCTACGGCCTGATCAGTAAAGAGTTTGTCGCGCCGCCGCACATCGCCGAAGGCGCTCAGGGCGGCCACCGTGGTCACTGACTTGATACGCATGGTGTCGACATCGGCCACCGTTTCGGCGCAATACCCGTTGGCAAAGGTTGAGGAGAGGCCAACCGCCTGGAGCTGCCGGTAGATACTGTTGGGCTTGATAAGGTCACACAGCGCCGGTCCCGGGAAGCCTTCCATGTGACGTCCTACCCGAGCGGGGGCATTGATGCCGGTGAATAAAGCGGTTTGCCCGGTAGCGCTCTGGGGCAGGCCGGGGACACCCAGTGTGGCATCGATCGGCGTGCAATTCTCCGCCAAAAGGCGCATCAGCCGGGGGCAGACCTGGCGGCGAAGCGGAGTCGGTACAGAGGGCGGGGGCATACCCAGCCCATCCACAAAGAGCATGAGTACGGCAGGCTGTTTCATTTGACGATTTTGAGGATGTCCCGAAAGCGTTCGTGTCCTGCGGTACGCATCAATTCGAAGAGAGCGGTTTCCACCGTCGTCATGTGACCTTGTCCCGAACCTACGGAATGGCGTCCGCAATCGCGGATCTTCTCCAGGCCGATGGCGTGATCCAGTGGACGGCGCGAGGAGACCGCATCGGCCACCACTTCCACGGCATAACTGTCGCGGATCAGTTCCACGGCGGTCTGGTAGACGCAGACGTGCGTTTCAATACCGGCAATCAGGACCTGGCGACGTCCACTGGCGGCCAAGGCCTGGGTGAACGACGTACACCCGCCGCAACTGAAGCTGTTTTTGGTAAAAGGGGTTGCGGGCTCCAGTAGGGATCGCAAGGCGGGGATGGTCCGCCCCAGTTTATCGGGCGTCTGTTCAAGCCAGAAAACCGGGATCTGTAGACTTTTCATACCTTGAACCAGCTTGGTCAGATTCCGGACCAGTGTTTCGCGTTCATGCATGGCCGGTTCCAACTTTTCTTGGACGTCAATCAACACCAGCGTCGTATTGTTCGAATTCAGCAACATAAGGAGCCTCCTGTTTCAGTGTCTATAACTAATTCCTAACTAACAGAAATCAGGGGCACGATTATCCACAACGCAGCGACCGGTGTTGACCCCGGCACTCCCCCCTGGAATTCAGGCACCGACGACGTCCATGGCGATCTGCTCCCACTGGGTCAAACGCGAGGGATCGTTACAGACCGTGCTGACGTCCTTCAGGATCAGCTCGCACGGGGTGTTGTACCGCCGACAGATTTCAACGGTTTCCTCCAGATCTTTGCGCACCAGCGCCGCATCGAACGAGCCCATCGCCACGTACGACGGATTCGGTTTGGCGGAGAACACGTAGTCGCCATGGATCTTCTCGGCCGCAATCTCCTTATTGGCCCAGGGACTGATCGAGATCTTGCGAACATTCTTGATCTGGCGCACGATATCGATCTTGTTGTGCAGCGGCTCGCAGCAGCCGTAGTAGACGAGCCCGTAGCGTTCGAGCAGCGGTTTCAGCGGGATGATGTCATACTCCTCCTGCATCGCGGGCGAGACCTCGGAGAACATCTGTGCCATCGAGAACACCCAGGTGTCCTTGGCCGTGGCTTTCTTTCCGTCATAGTGAGCAGACGGCAGCTCATCGCAGAATGCCCCCGTGCAATGAATTTCGGGCGGGGCCGCCTCGAGCAGTCCGTGCGCCTCGTACTGGTCCAGCACCCCGCTCTCCATCTCGACAAACTTATTGATCAAGACCGTGACATACTCGGGACGGTCGATCAGGTCATAGAGCATGCGTTCAGGCGAGATCTTGGTCGATATCAGATCCCACAATCCAGAGTGACGTCCGATGCCAGTCAGTCGTACAGGCATGATCCCGTCGAAAAGCGCACTGACCAGCTCAAGCCGCCGCTTATCCAGCTCGGGATCCACCTCGATCACCGGCGTCTTCAGCGCCTGGACGTCAGCAATCGTCGCCAACTGGGCGGTGAAATGCTGCGACAAGCCCTTGCGCTCAACCTCCATCGCGGGTCCAAGACGATCATTGCGGACTGTTTTGCTGATGCTGAAGTAGGGCAGAATCACCATATCCGCCTTGAAGTGATCCCAGGCGTAGATCGCCATGCGCAATCGACGCTCCACGTCCTGGAGCAATCCTTCGCGATTCACCATCCGGTCCTCACCCCACCCAAGTTCATGCCAGGGGAGCTGCTCGATCCGTACCATCGGCCGTGTCTGTTTCAGGCCGTTCAGCCGCCGCCATCCGTCAATTGTTTCCTTCTGCCTAGGCAATGCGGCAATGTCCGCATAGCGTTTGGCAAGTTCCCGGATCACCGTTTTCCCTTGTTCGTTGTCCATCGTCACTCCCCTAATGTTTAATACACCGCCTCAAGCGTACAGGTTACCCCGGTCGTGACTCGATCAGCATCCAGCTCGATCATCAGTTCATTCTCGCCCGGTTTCAGCAATTCCAGCGTCGTGGTCTTTAACGGGATCAGCGTGTTGCGCGCATTGCGCCAGCGGCCCGGATCAATACTGACAGCCATGATCCTCGTCCCGTTGAGCAGCACACGCATACCCCCTCCGACATCCATATCCCAAGTCAGCAGGAGTTCCTTGACCGCGGCAGGATCCGCAATTCCGAACGACCGCCGGACCTGCGGTTGATCGGCCACCAGCGTGTCGACCAGTCCGACGGGCACCGGTGCCCCCTGCCCCGCAGCGGACGCCTGCGACGACGGACGGGGGGTTGGCGAAAAATACACAAAACCCATACGACCCTGGAGGGTATAACCGCCTCTGACCAACGGGTCACCCTCGCCCTGGGGGGGCGTACCGACGGGCACCAGTTCAAGGCTTTTCTGGTTCCGCCGGGCGGCCCGATGTAACTGGCCGGCCATGTCCTTGACGAGGGGATCCGGCACCTTCATCAGCGCCTCGACGGCAGCCTGGCACTCGGCAAAGCGCTGTTGCCGGTACATTGCCAGAGCGGGCTGGATAGCCATAGCCGCCGGGACCTCCTTGCCAAAGACACTGTGTTTCCGACCGAGGATCCCAAGCTCCTTGTTGCCTCCGAGATAACCGAGGGCGAACGCCGCAGTGGACCAGTTCGGTCCCGGACTGATATAATTACCGTAGCCGAGATCCCCTTCACGGACGTGCGGCAGAGGCTGCGTCACAAAGGTTCCATCCCATCGACGAGCCAGATCACGGTAACTGTTGAAGCGGCTCCAGAAACGACTGAAATTCTCATGTCCGCTCAGGCCTGCGCCCAGCGGCGTCCATAGCTGGTTGAAGAAGTTACCGGTATGCCCGCCCTCGAAGGCACCGAGATTGGCACTGGCACACAGTTGGGCAAACCACTGGGCCACTGGCTCCGTGTCGAGCAGATTAAAGGCCACGGCGGCACTTCCGTTTTTGCCATTACAGGCTGAATCCGCATCCGGCGCGTGGTCTCCATACGGAATGCCGCCACGGCCAGCATAGTTGCCATAGAAGGCAATCGCATGCGCAAGGGCCATCTCGTCGAACGGCACCCCGCACTGACGCGCCAGGATGAGCGATTGAAAGGCGATCAGCCCCGCCTGGTTCATCGAACCATAGCCAGGCGGAATGCGTCCCTCGACAGACTTGTGCCCCCAGGTTCCGGGGTTGCATTGCCCATTGGCCATGCGCTCGCTGTACTCCTGGATCCGCGGCAGCACCTGCTCATCGCCCGTGGCAAGGTAGTATTCGCAAAGAAACAGATTGACGTATCCCCAACGCCAGGTGTTATGTCCGCCTGGCGAGAACGGCTCGCTGGAGAGGCGGCTGGCGGTACGCCGCACAGGCTCCAGGTACCGCTCATCCCCGGTGGCCAGCAGGAATAGGCCATTGATGGCGCCAATCATTCCACTATCGCCTTCCGCTGGCATATTCGCTGCCACCTTCTCGGCCGCCCGCTTGACGATGCGTGCCGTCTTGGGGCAATCGAACGGAGCCGTCGGCGCATAATCACCCATCACGGCGAGGGCCAGCGTCACCGTATCCACCTCGCCATCGCGCCAGCGAAGCAGCGGCAGCCTGCCCTGCCCGGCATGGCTCTCGGCCTGCGTGATCGCACGGGCAAACGCCAGCCGGGCGTCCGCCGTGAACCGTTCCGGTGCCTGGCCGACCGCCGAGGCCACCCCCAGGATGATATCGTAGGGACGCAGGATGCCGTCTGCCGGGGATCCTGGCTCAACAGATTTGACCAGAATTTCACGGCTCTCGGAGGAATCCGCCTTGCGGGGGTCATTCCCGGCCATCCAGCCACGCATCCCGGTCGGCCCCAGGTTCTGGGTCAGATGCCAGCCCCGCACACCGGGATAGGGAACCGGCGTTTGGTATTTGTCCAGCCGACTGAAATAGGGTTCTTGCGCACAAAGCAGGGTGGCGGCGGTTAAACCGATCATCTGCACCATCACGCATCGCCGATTACTCAACATGAACATAACCCACGGCCTCCCTGAGTGCTTCCAGTCGTTTCTGAAGATGCTCACGACGAGCCACCGCATCGCGGTCCTGGCGACTGGTCAGTTCGTTGAGTTCAGCCGCTTCCTTCGCTATACGGTCCTGCAGGACCGGCAGAATCGGGGCGGCGTCGGTGCCGAATGTCTTGATCGCCGCGATGCAGTCATCGAACAGTCCCGGTCCACGCATGGTCTTGTTCATCAGGCCGGGCAAGCGAGGTACCAGCTCCTTGACCCTGAGCGTGGCAAGCAGGGTCAACGCTTCCGCCTGTCCGCTCGCCCCGAACATGGTGTCGCGGTCGGGCTGCCAATCGAGGTGCGCCAGGAGATCGGGCGCAAGTGCCCGCTGGAACGATTCCTCCGACTGCGCGATCCACTGGATAACCGCCCCCTTGCCGCGTGGCAGGGGATTGCGCAGTGCCTGCCGGAACATCGGGATCAGGGTTTCGTCCTCGAGGCTAGCTAGCCCGTTGATTTTCCCGATAACGGACAGCGCCTGGTCGGCCAGATACTCGTCCTTGTCGACGCCGAGCCCGAGCACCACCTCGGCTACCCGTCCGTCCAGCACTTTCAATGCGCCCAGCAAGGATAAAGCGGCACTGCGCACGATCACCGCAGGATCGCGGGCAAGACGAAGCGCATCCTCAAGCAGTCGCTCGGCGAATCCCCGCCGGATGCTATCCTGCGCGGTGTTCTCATCCAGCACCTGCGGCTTGAACGTCTTCCACTCCTGCACCTGATGCATGATCATCCGGCTGAATGCCTCGAGTGCCCCGGCCCGGCGATTGGGATTTTCGGACGCCAGGGCCTGCATCAGGGCATCGATAACCCCCTCCCCCCGTCGTCCGAGTTCGGACGCGGCACTGAGGCGCAAGGCGGGGTTCCACGAATCCAGCATCGCCAGCAAAACCGCATCCGACAGCCCGGCGGCCGCCTCCGGGGAAGGTACTGGAGTGACCTGGTCGGGATAGGTCTGCGGGCATTGTGCAGAAATTTTAGCGAGTGCGGCGTTCATCGCCTGGTGCGTGTCTTGACGGTCTCCGGTGCTGGCAAACACTGCGGTAGAGATAAACAGAGCGGCACAACCCCACCTTAGATATCCAGGCTTCTCCATTTCATCACCCTTTCGAAGACATCTCACGCAGCGACATGCCACAGATCCCGACCAACCGGATAAACTCGTCGTGGAGCATATCGGCCAGCGGCACATCCAGATCCCAGACGATATGCACCGTCTGCCTGACACGGGCACGGGTCTGGCGGCGTTGATCCAGCAGCTCATAGAAGGTCGGCAAGAGGGTTTCTGCACGCTCTGCCGACTCGATGACCACGGCGGCACGGTTATACCATACCGTTTCAAAAATGAACTCGTCAGTGATCAGGGGGTCATCCGTCCCGACATGCAGCACGTCAAGGGGGCAGCGCCCCCGCGGAAGACGGGGCAGTTGATGCGGGAGGGCCGCGGCAGCGGCCGGATCCGACGTCAGATAAACAAAGGTATCACCACGCCGCACCAACCACGCCAGGTCGTCTGCCTTTGACCGGCATGACACAGGCGGCATGGGGCATAACACCGGCAACGGGGAAAGGCTGCTGACGAATGAACTCGGGATTGGCAAGGGTAGGTATGCCTCATCCACCCGGTTGATCCGCTGCAGGTAATCAAGAACGACCCCCACCAGCCCGGCCAACAAGAAGCAGCGAAGGAGTCCCAGGAGCAAGGCGTCCAGCCGGTTTGCCAACATCACCACCGGCTCAGGCAGCACAACGCCCTTCTCATCCTTCTGTTCCAGTTCGCCGCTTTCCACACCGCCGGCCTTCTCCGTCGTATCTAACTGCGACTCCAGACTGTTATCGTCCGCTGGCATCGCCGAGCGCTTCTGCTTCTGCTGCTTCCAGCCAGGCGTCCCGGCTTCCTCGCTGCTTTCGACATACTTACGATCCGCCTCATCCAGTCCCGCCATATCCATGAAGTCGGAACGGCCATCTTCAGCAAAACGAATCTGGGCCACATCATCGGCACGTTCGTCCTCGGCCATTTTCCGGGCCTCCGCCTGGCGGGCATGCGCGGCAGCAATCGCCTCGCTCTGATCCACCTGCAAGCGGTTGACATGGATCCACGAATTGAGTTGCGCGAAAACCAGCGCCACGAAGGCGACGACCACCGCATAGTGGCAAAGCCAGCGTCGCGGACGCCGCCGGTAATGCAGCAGCCAGAGCAGCGGAACAACCAGCGACAACAACACGCTGATGTACCCGAAAACACTAAACATCGAAAACGTCAAACCGTAACCTCCCTGAATCTAGGACGCCCGACTCCCGTCGCTCGACGCCCGCCCCTTCTCGCCCCATCCCCCCTCGTCCCTCGAC
>DIZZ01000288.1 GCA_002428045.1 Verrucomicrobia bacterium UBA6015 | reverse complement strand
TTGAACTCGAAGATCGTGATGTGTTCCGACGTCTTGACCACGGCGTCGATGCGGCCGATGTTCGTGCTGACCTCCGTCTCGATGCTGACACCGATCAAGGTGAACACGGTGAAGAAGATCGTCTGGTAGTACTTCTCGTTCTCGATGGTGATGGTGTTGGGGACCTTGGCAAAGAATACCTTCAGGATCTCCAGCATGTCGGCAATCCGATTTTCCCGCAGGGCGGCGAGCAGGCGGCGCTGGGCACTGCCCATGTCGTCTGCCTGCAGGCGGGAGAAACCACGTACCAGCCAATAACTGAAGGATTCCTCGATCTCGAAATTCGGGAATCCGAGTTGATAGATTGTCGCGCGTCCTTCGCACGTTGAACCTTTGATCGTGAGATAGCCGGTCTGCACCAGCAGGGGCAGCGGGGCAAGGTCGGCCGGATCGTAGGTCGAGAAAGCGGTATCTGGAGCTTGCAGATCGCCTAGGTCCAGGGGACTCTCGCGCAGCAGATCCACCAGGAAAGTCGGGGTGCCGGTCTCGAACCAGTAATTCCTGAACTCCTGATTATCAAAGCACTTCATCACGGACACGGGGTTATAGACGGTTTCGGCACGGTGATGGAAACGGTACCCGTTGTACCAGATGCGTAGTTCATCCAGGGTTTCGACCCTAGTCTTGACGATGGCACCGGCCAGGCGGTCGATATAGTCCTGGAAGTTCGCCTCCAGCTCGGACTGGGTGTAGCCCAGCAGTGTGGCGGCACGTGCGTCCATCGTCAGGTCGGTCAGGTTGTTCAGATCCGAAAAGATCGACACCTTGGTGAACTTGCTCACCCCGGTAATCAGGGCGAACCGCTGGCAGGCTTCCGTGGTCTTGATGACGCTGTAGAACTGCTTGAGCACGTTCTGGATCGGCTTGGCCGAGGGTTGCCCCAGATGCCCGAGCAGCGGCTTGTCGTATTCGTCCACCAGGATGACCACCCGGCCATCGCGGGCGGTGAGCGTATTGACCAGTTCCAGGAAGCGATCCGCACAATTCGCCTGCTGGAGGGAAACACCCAGCGCACTGGCATTCCGGTCGAGCGCGTAGATGAGTTTTCCTGACAGTTCCTCCGGCGTCTGTGCCGCCGTGCTGCCCATGTCGAGGTGAATCACCGGATACGGTTTCCAGTCGTAATCGGTGCTGGCGATGAAAAGCCCGTCGAACAGCTCCCGCCGCCCCTGGAAGATGGCCTTGAGCGTACTGATCATCAGCGACTTCCCGAACCGGCGCGGACGGGCCAGGAAGTACTGGGCCTTGAAGTCGCGGATCAATCCGTAGAGGCCCTCGGTCTTATCGACATAGAGAAAGCGCCCCTCGATCATATCGCAGAAAGTATAGACACTGGTGGTAATCGGTTTCATGGATTTCACTGTATAGCCGCCACTACCGCAAGGCAAGCGGAAACAAGACTTTTGGCGCTTCCTGCTTCCATGGCTGGGTGGTGGACTAATTTGCAGGTCTTGGAACGATGACTACGCCCGGCAACGAGCGGGCTTTCTAGACGGATATTCGCGCCAATCACCATGGGTTTGTAAATGCTATCACAATGAGAAATGTCCCTGATAGGCGCCATCCTGTCCGGTGGCGATTCCACGGAAAGGTGCGATGAATTGCTGTAGCTTGAATCCTCCGATCAGGAGTAGACCCGCCAGAATCGGCAGTACTGCCCACTGTTTGTAATGAGGGATGCGCTTCCATTCGCCACCCTCGACAGAGTCGAGAATGTCTTTTTCTTCTTTCGTGAGTTTCATATGGTTTTGACAGGATTATCAGGATGAAATGAAGCGAAACATCAGCGTTCTTTATCCTGTCTTTCCTGTTAATCCTGTCAGACCTCGATGTTTCCGCTACATTTAGATTGCCCTGAAGAGGGCAAGCTCCTAGTATCCATGCCGTTCAACAAAATAGATATCGACGCTCGGTTCTTAAAGGAGATTCAATGAAGTTTATTCACATCGGTGTTGGTGGCTTTGGTGGCAACTGGGTCAATGTCCTTAAGAGCAACAAGGACGTCGACGTCGTTGCCATGGTCGACGTTAACGAGGCGTCACTCCAGAAGGCCTGCGAGCGAACAGGATACAGCAAAGATATCTGCTTCAAGTCGCTTGAGACCGCCCTGAAGAACGTCAAGGCGGATGCGGTGGTGTCGTCCACCCCGCCGGCTTTTCATAAGCACGATGTGATCACGGCAATGAAGGCCGGACTGCATGTCATCAGCGAGAAACCCATGGCTGACAGCATGGAATCGTGCAGGGCCATGCTGAAAACGGCCATTGAAACAAAACGTATCTATAGTGTTTCCCAGAATTACCGGTATGCCGCTGCGATGTGGACGATGGCGGACATCGTGAAGTCAGGAAAACTCGGCAACATCGGACAGATCAAGATGGATTTCTTTATGGGGGTTAATTTCGGCGGCGGGTTCAGGCATGATATGCCGTATCCCGTCATCATCGACA
Source organism: Verrucomicrobia bacterium UBA6015 (assembly GCA_002428045.1). Lineage (GTDB taxonomy): Bacteria > Verrucomicrobiota > Kiritimatiellia > UBA8416 > UBA8416 > UBA8416. Next base: position 6,733 of record DIZZ01000288.1, on the reverse strand, counting down.
TGTCCATCCATCATTTCGACCTGATTCGATTCGTTACCGGACTGGATGCCGTAAACGTCTCGGGCTCCGCATGGAATCCACCATGGTCGAACTACAAGGGTGAATGCTCCAGCACGGCGCTCTTCGAGATGAATAATGGCGCACGCGTTCTTTATAATGCCAGCTGGTGCGCCAAGGGGTCGTTCTGCGACTGGAACTGCAACTGGCAGATTGAATGCGAAAAGGGAACCGTTACATACACGAACGGCGAAATCAGAGTTTACCAAGTGCCGGCTCTGTACAAGGTTGAGAAGATTGAGATCATTTCCCATACGCCTCCACCCCTGGTCGCGCAGAATTACATTCTCGATGAGTTCATGCGGTGCGTTAAGAAGGGCAAGCGCCCCAACACAGACGCTCGCGACAACATCCGCAGCGTCGCCATGGTCTTCGCAACCGTCAAGGCAATGGAGACCGGGCGCAAGGTTGATGTCCTGGACAAAGCCACAATGGCGCTCCTGAGCAAGTGACATCGAGCAGCGCGACATCACATGACACCAGCCACCCTCGACATCGATTTGTTGATTTGCAGCGACTACGACTCAGAAAGTGTCAAACCTTCGTCCGACGGCTGTTGTTCTGATTATTATTCAGACTGGATTACAGGATAGACAGGATAAAAACGCTATTGTTTCGGTCCCTTTCATCCTGATAATCCTGTCAACATCACGGGGAAGCCTACATGGGCGGGAACCGGGTGCAGAAGGCGGTGACGTCGCCGCGTATCCGGGCCATCCGCGGCTGATCATCCGCATGCTTGAGCACGTCTGTGATCCATGTGGCGATCTGCCGCATTTCGGGCTCCTTCATTCCCCGCGAGGTCACGCCCGGCGTACCGATGCGGATGCCGGACGTCACAAACGGGCTCTTGGTATCGAACGGGATGGAGTTCTTGTTGACGATAATACCCGCTGCATCCAAGGCGTCCGCCGCCAGCTTGCCCGAGAGGCCAAGGGAGGAGACATCCAGAAGCATGAGGTGGTTGTCCGTACCCCCCGAGACAATTCGGATACCTGCCGCCGTAAAGCACTCCGCCATGGCCTTTGCGTTGGCGACAACCTGATGTGCGTATTGCTTGAAACCTGCATCCATGGCCTCGTGGAAACAGACGGCCTTCGCGGCGATCACGTGCATGAGCGGACCGCCCTGCAAGCCCGGGAAAACGGTCTTGTCAATCGCCGCCGCATAGGCATCCCGGCAAAGCACCATGCCGCTACGCGGGCCGCGCAGCGTCTTGTGTGTCGTCGTCGTGACGTAATCGGAGAACGGCACGGGACTGGGATGCGCCCCGCCCGCCACCAGGCCGGCAATGTGCGCCATATCCACCATCAGCCTTGCGCCGACGGAATCCGCCACGTCGCGGAAACGATCGAATTCCAGTGTCCTCGAATAAGCACTGGCACCCGCCACGATCAGCTTCGGCTGGTGCGCCTTGGCCAGGGAGGCCAACACGTCGAAATCTAGGCGCTCGGTCTCGCGGGACACGCCGTACGACACGACATTGAACAGTTTGCCCGAGAAATTAACCGGCGATCCATGCGTCAGGTGCCCCCCGTCGGCAAGGCTCATCGCGAGGATGGTATCGCCCGGTTCGAGCATGGAAAAGTACACGGCCATGTTGGCGGAGCTTCCGCAATGGGGCTGCACATTGGCGTGATCCGCCCCGAACAGTGCCTTGGCCCGGTTGATCGCCAGGGATTCCGCCTGATCCACGAAATCGCAGCCACTGTACCAACGCTTGCCGGGATACCCTTCGGCGTACTTGTTGGTCATCACGCAACCCTGTGCCTGCCGCACCGCACGGCTGACGCCATTCTCGGAGGCAATCAGGTTCAGCGTCAGATGTTGGCGCTCCGCTTCCTTGACCACGGAGGCATAGATGTCGGCATCACCCTCCCGCAAGGCCGCCAGGTCCATGGATGCGGCGGCATTCGAGGATAGTTTAGCAATCCGCCGCTGATGGCGTTCCCCCTTGCTGAAGGTGCCGGTGAGCCATGCGTCCAGGATCGCCACGCCCTCGGATTCCGCGGTGATCGAGGCTCCCAGCACCAGTACATTCGCATCGTTATGGTCGCGGGCCATCTCCGCCATGCGCGGGGTGGTGCACAACGCGGCGCGCACATGCGGAAAGCGGTTTGCCGACATCGACATGCCGATCCCGCTGGTACAAATCAGGATCCCCTGGTCGATGTCGCCCCGCTCCATGGCCACGGCGACAGCCGCCGCATAGTCCGGGTAATCCACCGACGTGGTATCATTACACCCGAAATCAACGAATGCCACCCCACGGGACGCCATCCGTGTCCGTAACGCAGCTTTAAGAACGACCCCGCCGTGATCCGCAGCAATACCGATTTTCATGATTACTTTTCCTCTTCAGGTTTGTTTTCCTGCAACTGTAAATCCAAGCCCCATAACGCCGCCGCAATCTCATCGCGCACATGGCGATAGACATCCAGCGAGAGTCCGATCGGGTCCAGCACATCCACGTCCCTGGCCTGGGTATCGAAGGATTTGAGCAGCGCCACCCTGGACGCGGCCTGTGGATACCGACTCAACAGAACATCTCGATGCCCCTCGGTCATCACGACCAGTAGTTCCGCCGCATCCACCAGTTCCTGTGTCACGGGTTGGCTGCGGTGTGCGTTCATATCCACACCAAGCTCATTCATCGCCTTCACCGCATACCGGCTAGCAGGCTGCCCGTACCCGGTCATCACCCCGGCCGAACATACCCGGATATCCGACTGGGACGCGATATGCGCCCTGAAAAGATATTCTGCCATCGGACTGCGGCAGATATTACCGGTACATACAAAAACAATCGTACGCTTCATTTCATCACCCTAGCTATATAATGCCTTGGCGGCGATATCGCGACGACACCAGCCACCCTGGAATTGAATTTGATCAACGGCGGCATACGCATGATCAACCGCTGCCCGCAACGTTGGCCCCAGCGCGGTGACGCCGAGCACCCGTCCGCCATCCGCCAGAACCGTCCCTTCGTGCTGTTTAGTGCCCGCATGGAATACCGTAACCCCCGTCATGGACGCGGCCGCCGCAAGCCCTGTGATCTGCTGTCCGCGCGGATATTTGCCGGGATAACCATCCGCTGCCATGACCACCGTTACACAGGACTCGTCCTTCCAGCGAATCAGCTCCTCTCTCAAGATCCCGTCGATGCAGGCCTCGAATGCCGGGATCAGATCACCATCCAGCCGGGGCAGGATCACCTGTGTTTCAGGATCCCCGAACCGGGCATTGAATTCCAGCACCTTGATGCCGTTTGCCGTCAGCATCAGCCCCGCATAAAGTACCCCTTTAAATACAATCCCGCGCCGACGCAACTCGGCCAGTGTCCGTTCAAACACCTGCTCGCGGATCACCGGCCATAGATGCGCCTTCACAACGGGCGCCGGGGAGTAGGCACCCATCCCGCCGGTATTCGGCCCCTGGTCGCCATCCAACGCCCGCTTGTGATCCTGCGCCGACGCCAGCATGACGACATGCCTCCCATCGACCAGCGCAAGGATCGACGCCTCCTCTCCGATCAAGCATTCCTCGATCAGGATGCGGGCACCGGCGTCGCCAAACGCCTTCGCCACCAGCGCCTCATCAATCGCCGACTCCGCCTGGGCAAGGGTCTGGCACACGGTAACCCCTTTGCCTGCAGCCAATCCCTCGGCCTTGATGACGATCGGAGCACCCTCCCTCTGCACATAGGCCCTGGCCGCGCCTGCATCGGTAAAGCTGGCCGACCGGGCGGTGGGAACCCCGGCCGCCTCCATGACCTCCTTGGCGAATACCTTGCTCCCCTCCATCTGCGCCGCCGCTCGGCAAGGCCCGAATACGCGCAGGCCTTCAGCCTCTAGAATGTCGGCAAGCCCTGCACACAGCGGTCCCTCCGGCCCGATCACCGTCAAGTCCGGGCGATGTTCACAGGCCCACGCGACGATCCCATTGAGGTCATCCACCGCGATGGGCAGATTCGTTGCGCATTCCGCCGTCCCGGCATTCCCCGGTGCACAATATATCAAAGGCCGACGGGAATCCCCGGCCAGTTTCCACACCAGCGCATGTTCCCGTCCTCCGCTTCCGATCACTAGAATCTTCATGCCACCCCCTGAAAATCAAAATGCTACAGCATACCGGAATCCCGCATCGAGTCAACACCTGGCTATAACACACCTGGCTATAACACCCCCACGGCAGACGCTCCCGTTCATCTCCCCTTAATATCATGGAATCACAGATGAACGATCCTTGGGCGTCCTGTTGCCTGCGGCATAACATTCTAGGACGAATCAACACGATTCATCCGGCAGCCATTTCGCCATGACTTCGGCCAGGATCCGGTGATCCACGGGCTTGGTCAAGTAGTCGTCCATGCCAGCCTCGAAGCAGATCTGGCGATCTCCCTGCATGGCGTGGGCGGTCATGGCGATGATCGGAATCCGTGGCCGCCCCAAGGCCTCACGCCTGATGATCCGGGTGGCTTCCAGACCGTCAAGCTCCGGCATCTGAACGTCCATAAGCACTAGGTCGTAAGGCAGTGCCGCGAGTGCCTCGATGACCTCGCGCCCATTGGCGACGGCATCTGCCGAAACCCCCAGCTTCCTGAGGATTCCTAAAGCTACCTGCTGGTTGGTGATGTTGTCTTCGGCCAGCAGGATGCGAATTTTGCGATGGTGGAATACGGGATGCATGTACCGCCCCGTAGAGGCGGTGGCACCCTTGACCTCAATCGTGTGCGAGGAAGATCCCGTTCGTGCAGCCGCTTCACGGTCGGCTTGCAGCCCGAAGCGTGCCGTGAACCAAAACTCAGAGCCCTCGCCGGGGACGCTCTTCACGCCGATCTCCCCGCCCATCATTTCGACCAGTTGCTTCGAAATCGCCAGCCCCAGTCCCGATCCACCATATTGGCGCGTGATGGATGCGTCCGCCTGGGAAAATTTCTTAAAAAGTAGTTCGATCTTATCCTCGGGAATGCCGATGCCGGTGTCGCGCACGGAAAAACGCAGCAGGCAGGACGCTTTCTCTACGCGTTCACCGAGGCCGCCTTTAAGCGGATTTGCCGTGCCTGACTCCAGTACACTGACCCGCACAGACACTTCTCCATGGTGCGTGAATTTTACCGCATTGCCCTCCAGGTTTGTAAGAATCTGGCGCAGGCGCCCCGGATCCCCCGACAGTCGTGTGGGAACGTCCTTGTTGATGGTGCAGGCGAGGGTCAGTCCTTTTTCATGGGTCTTGAACGCCACCGTGGCGGCGAAATCGTCAAGCAGGCCCTGCAGGTCGAAGTCGATGGTCTCAAGGGCAAGCTTGCCGGCCTCGATCTTGGAGAAGTCCAGGATATCGTTGATCAGCGAGAGCAACCACTCGCCGCTGGACTTGATCGTCACGGCGCAGTGCCGCTGATCCGCAGACAGTTCCGTGTCGAGCAGCAGTCCTGTCATTCCGATCACTCCGTTGAGGGGCGTACGGATCTCGTGACTCATGTTGGCGAGGAAATCGCTTTTGGCTCGGTTGGCGGCTTCCGCCGCTTCTTTTGCCATGGCCAATTCCGCCTCGGTTTGCTTCCTCGCGCTGATGTCGCGCCATGTGGTAAAGAGCGCTTCGGAGCCCTCGAGATGGATCAATGCGACGGATACTTCCACATAGAGATCCGAGCCATCACCCCGTTGGTGCAACCATTCAAAGGTGTGTCGACCGCGTTGCCGCGCAAGGTCGATCATCGCCTGCGATGCCGTCGCCGAGCGTCTCCCGTCAGGCTGGAATTCCGGCGAAACCCTGTCCGGCCCATGATCGATAATCTCATGTCGACCGACGCCGAGCATGGTTTCCGTCGCACGGTTGCAGTCAACAAAAACTCCATTTTTGATAATGAGGTAAGCATCGGGCGAGTCCATGAAGAGAATGCGGTACTTATCCTCCTTCTCCCGGAGTATGGCATCTGCCCTGGCCAACTCGGTATTGCTGGCCCGCAAGGCGGCAGAAAGCCGGGCAAGCCGGATGACGATCAGGATCGCCAGGAAGAGGAGCGCAGACGAAACCACCAGGACATTATATAGCCAGGAAAGATCTTTTGGCCCCGGGAGGTAGAGAAACCCTTGCAGGTCGAAATCGCGCTTCAGCATCCCCTGGTCGGCATAGACTTCGGCGATATTCCTCCATCGACCAGGGTTCATGTGTCCAATTTCGATCAAATCGTCCCTTATCAGGGCGTTCATGTGATGCGCCTCGAATTCGAGGTGCTCCAGGCTGTGCCGCTGGCTGTAGCGGTCATAGATGAGGCGTGCAATCTCTGCCGGGTTCCGCATGGCATATTCCCAGCCCCTGAGGCTCGCCTCCCTGAACTTGCTTACCAGCGCCGGCTTCCTCCTGATCAAGTCCTCAGTCGTGAAAAGGTTGTCTCCATAGAAGTCGATCCCCGCCGCACGGGGCGAGTACAAAAGATAGGCTTGCCCAGCGGTTTGCAGTGCGAACGGTTCGTCGGTGACATACACGGAAACGGCATCGACGGCACCCGCCAGCAGATCCTCGATGCCCCTGCTGTAAGGCAGCAGGGAGAGCTTATCGGCGGTGATTCCTTCGGCCTTCAAGTAGGCGTGAAGTTCGGCTGAACCATGCTCGATCATGAGTCTGCGATCGACGAGATCATGAACGGATTGGGTAACCGTTCACGGGGTAT
>DIZZ01000058.1 GCA_002428045.1 Verrucomicrobia bacterium UBA6015 | reverse complement strand
TTAAAAGGCGTTCCCTACGGGTGCGCGATGATAACCCAGAATGACCGAAGGAGTTTCAGATAAAAACGCTTAAAAACTACATTTTGAGCGCATTCTTTATGACGTTCATGGCAACCGTTGTTGTTTTTACGTTTATCATATCGATCAGCAGTCTGTTCAAGATGACAGATCTTATCGCCAAAGGCATTCCGGCGGGACCCATTCTTGATTTCTTTGCCAGTGGCATTCCCTCTGCGCTCGGGTTTGCCATCCCGATCAGCGCCATGGTCGCAACGTTGCTTGTTTTCGGCCGACTTTCCGCTGACAGCGAGATCACGGCAATGCGTGCATGCGGCATCAGTCTCTGGCAGATTACGGGCTGGTTGATGCCCGCATCGCTACTCTTAGTGCTGATCTGTGTGTACATCCATAGTGAGCTGATTCCGTATAGCCACTACAGTGCCCGAACGGTACTAGCACAACTTGGCATGGTCAACCCGGTCGAACTGATTGAAGAGGGTCGAACGATTCGTGATTTTCCTGGATTAAGCCTGTATGTGGATCGCAAGAACGGGAATACGCTTGAACAAGTACGGATTTTTGACCAGCGGGAGGATGGGCATACCCGTGAAATCAAGGCGAGAACCGGCGTCGTATCCGTACCCACCAACTCCACCGATATTGTTCTTTCGCTTGTGCAGGTTACGGTTGATCCATTTTCTTTTGACCGCCCCGGAAAAGCAGATGCCGCTAAATGGTCTGTGCGGATTCCAGATGCACGCCGCAAGGCGGCCTACCGAAAGAACGACAAGGATCTGGCATTGGTAGAGTTGTATACGAGGGCGCAGGCACTGACAAGAGAGGCGCAGATACTCAGCGATGACGTCAGGGCGCTTATTGAAGAGGCGGTGGCGCTGAACGCCACGCGCAAGAAAACGAAGCCGGGGACCGATGCAGCGACCAGGATCACCAAAAGCGGAATCGATGAGCAGATCCTTGAATTGAAATCGCGGGCCATGAAGATGATGGTGGAATTTCACAAGCGGCTGGCACTTTCCGGGGCATGCTTTTCTTTCATTTTCATGGGCATCCCGCTTGGGATTCGTTCCCATCGCAAAGAATCATCCCTGGGTATCGCAATGAGCCTAGTCATGGTATTTCTGTTTTACCTGTTTATTATGCTGGCCCAGCAAATGGCGTCGTATCCTGCATTCCGCCCGGACCTGATGAACTGGATTCCGATAGTGCTCTCGTTAGTGCTGGGGATCGGAATGATTCGGCATTGAAACTAGAGGCGGTCATTTATTAATATTCAACGATTGACTCGTGAAATTGAGGTGATTCAATGCAAATCCTGAAAACGTTCAACCCATTTCTGATCGTCATCCTGATGGCGGTCTTATTGCTGGCGGGGTGGCTTGGAAGTCGCGGTCTCGCGGAGCCTGACGAGACTCGCTTTAGTGAAATATCAAGAGAAATGGCGCTTCAAACCGACTGGTTAATCCCACACCTTAACGGCGTGCCCCACTTTCAGAAACCTCCGCTGACGTACTGGATCACGGCTACCTTCATCCGACGTTTTGGCGCGAACGAATGGGCCGTTCGCCTGACGCCAGCCTTGGCAGCTTTCGGTACCCTGCTGTTCACAATGGTGATTGCCGGCATCCTCTACGGCAAGACGTGCCGATGGCAAGCGGGCCTGATACTTGTTGCCTCACTATTGTTTGCGAGCCTGGCACGGATCATAACGACGGATATGCTGCTGACTTTCTTCATCACCGCCGCTGTAGCTGGCTTAGTCGGATATGTGCATCTCGGGAGGAAATCGGGACTGGCGTTGTTCTACCTTTGCATGGGGCTTGGGTTCCTCACCAAGGGGCCGCTTGCCATCCTGATTCCGTCATTCGCAGGCGCGGCGATTCAGGCTGGAAAGTGGCGGCAACGCAAGCCCGTTTCTCCCATGTATTGGTGGCTTGGTCTTCCCGTCGCCCTCCTGATCGGACTCTCCTGGTACTTGGCAATCCTTCACCGTGACCGGACAATGTTCGACTATTTCTTCCGTTACGAGTTCGTGGAGCGATTCGCTAGCAACACGCATAACCGATCAAAGCCAATCTGGTTCTATCCCGCCGTCATGGTCGTGGGCTTTCTGCCGTGGGCGGCGTTCGTGCCCGTTGTGTTGCGTGACGCCTGGCGGCAGCGACGAAGCTTGGCATCGGCAAACGGATGGCTATTCATCGGCTGGGTAATCGTTCCCTATATCGTCCTGTCGCTTGTTGTCTCGAAATTGGCAACGTACCTCCTGCCGTTGATGCCCCCGATGTCAATCCTCCTGGCCCGATGGCTAGATCACCCGACGACCGCAGACCGGTGGCGAGTGTCGGCACGGATAACAGCAGGCCTGCTTGCCGCTATTCTGCTTACTCTGCCAGCGCTTACCCTGTCGCCAAAAATCAGACTTCCGCAATTAGGGGATCTGCCCATCGCCTTCTGGCTTGTCATGGTCCTAGTTCTCGGATCTGTTCTGATACTCTGGTGTGCTTTGGGCAGGAACCTATCGCTCAAGGCGTTCTTGTTTTGGATGACGGGAACATGGATATGCATGCTTCTGGCCTTAGCGTCCCAGGCAAACGTATTGATGACTGGCGGAAACCGTTCGGTGCGAGCGCTGACGCAAGCCGTAAATCGCTTAGATCCAGCAGGAACCGTTCCCGTGCTTGCATTTAATTGTCGGGCGAACGGAGCAGAGTTCTATCTTCGGCGATATGTGTACCGAGGACGTTCATGGTCTGATGTCGTTTTGCCGCTTGAAGGAGAAATGATCCAGCGCATTGTTCCAAACGTGCGGGTGGCGGCGGATGCCCTGCTGGGTCATCCCGCGTTCATCATCGTGAAGCACAAAGCCTATCTCAAGGAGGTCGGACTGCAAAAGTGGCAGGACGTTCTCAGGGATGGCCCGTGGCAACTTTTAGCCAGTCCTGATGTCGCCTCATTAAATGATGCTCCATTCAGGCATGACTGACGGCATAGAAGTGCACATCTCGATATTCTATAATTGAGTCTCGCATGTTGAATCGTTGATGTTCACCATCAAGGATGGATTCGAGTTCGATCAGCTCGGGCGCCGAGGGATCCAGGCCGTGCGCGATGAATTGCTTGAAATAACGAAACCAAGGGTGCTCACTTCACCGGTGTGTCAAATTTCGGAAGAAAAACCCAACGCATGCCGAAATACCGGCGAGATGATTAAACCGCTTGGTACGCAATCGCTCATTCACCCGACCCCCTACCCTCAAACCTTACATCCGAAATGCTTTTCGGATGGGGTCTAGATAGGGGCTCAAGGTTGCGCTGCTCCAGGATCACCGGTATGTCGGCTTGGGGGGCCCCGGGTTATCCTGACCTGCGGCCAGATGGGGGTGTCCACCGGATATGCGGCGACACTCTGCAAGAAATATGATACCACTCCCCGTGCTGTTGGTCAGAAGTATATTAACGAACTGCGTACAATGATTGGATATGGTAAATCATGAAATTCAAAGTGTTGCTGTCCCTGTGTTGTTTCCTGTCGATTGTCAGTCCGGTTCTCTCCGGCCAGGAATTCTCCGCTGAGCAATTGCGCATGCCGGGCAAGAAGGGCATCGGCGATTCCCTGCCATTGACCGATAACCTCAAGCTTCCCGGGAAGCGCGGAGGCAGTTTTACCCTCAGGGCTCCCGGCAGTAAGCAGGCCGTACCTGGGAGGAGAATCTCCCGAATCTGGCGAAGTTGAAGCCTTACTGGAACTATTCCTGGGGCGCTGAATGGATTCCGCAGCAGACGAACTTCATCAACAGCGAGTTCACGCCGATGATCTGGGGGACATCGAAAGACCCTAGCGTGACGCTGGAAGCAAAGGCGGCGAACCTGAAGAAGGCCTTAGCCGAGAAGATCGTACCCCGCATCAAGGATGGCACGGTCAAGCGGGTCATGGGGTTCAACGAGCCGGACAAGGAAGACCAGTCTCACATGCCCTACATGGAAGCCATAGAGCTCTGGCCCCAGTTTATGAAACTGGGCGTGCCACTTTGCAGTCCGGCCTGTGCCAAGGACATCCTGCCCTGAATGGAGGCGCAGGACTGGATCGCCGGTTACAACTGGTTTTCGTTCGGCACCTATTCGCCGCAGGGATATACCAGCGCGCTGGTTTTTGACGACGGCAGCCTGACGGCTCTCGGCCGCTACTACGCCAGCGTGACAAAGGAGAATCCGGCAGGCGACCAGAGCATCAAGCCAGATGATGCCGCCGAATTACTCGCCCGGGCGCAGGCGTCACAGAAGAAGCGGGAAGGGAAGTGAGTAGGTCAGTGGCGTGGACGATGCCAACGCCATCGGCAGCAACGTAAACCAGTGGAGGGCCGCCATCCCTTGCGTCCGTCAATCAAAAGGTGATCGTCCAGAGTTGTGCCGGCATCACGCTGACTATCTTCACCTTCCTTGGCAATTACCGAAGTCTCATGTGGCAGCTGATCATGATCAAGGATGCCCACCTACGCACCGTGCCGATCGGGTAGCTCTCCTTCCAGGGGCAATACGGTGCCCAGGTCGAACTGCTGATGTCGACCACGCTGATCGGCCTCGTCCCGCTGATCCTGCTGTTCATCATCCTGTCAGAAACAGCTTGTCGCGGGCATCAGCCTGTCGGGCGGCGTCAAGGGATAATCCTTATCCGCGCATGATTCTCCTGATTCTGGACCGCATCAAGGACCGCGTTTGGCGCAAATGTTCTCTTTACACACGGGGCTTTCATATGCGATTATCGCGAAAAACAACGAGGAGGAAACATGAGCCAGTTTTTCAATGCATTGCATGCGCCGATCGGCGCTCACAGTAGTTTTACTTTGGGATGCCTGGGGCAAAACGGAGGATTGGGACTCGAGCTTGGCGGACCGGCAGGCGAGAACGTCTACGTCGGGGTCGAGACTCGACAGGGGAACGCCTACGAGTCGCTGCCATTCTATGCCGGAGCGGAAGACGAATCCAGTCGCTATGATCACACCAAAAAGGCCGACAAAACGCAGCCTATCCTCACGTCGTTTCTCCAGTCGAACATCAAGCGTGACTTTGCACTCGGCACGGACTGCTGGTCTGCAGGCGATTTATCATTCACCATTTATTCCCTAGCCGAAGGGGTTCCTGAGCCAGGTAAGGCAGAGGACGAAACGCTGAAGAAGGTTCTGTGTCCAGCCGTTGTTGCGGAGCTCACCATTGACAACACGCAATGCAGTCGGGATCGGCGTGCATTCTTTGGTTATGCCAGTGGCCGCAGCGGCGATGCCTACAACATTATTCAAGATGCCGGAGGCATGCGTGGTTTTGCCAAAGGGCAGGAGTCTGGAATTTTCACGGATAGCAAGTCGGCCACCCCGGCAATGGGGTTTGGGATCGGAAACGTGCTGAAGGAAAAGCATGCGTTCAACTATAACTTCCATCTGGGGGGCACCGCGCTGATGTTCTGCCAGGTCCCCGCCGGGAAGAAGGTGACCTTCCGTTTCGCGATCTGCTTTTATCGCGGTGGCATTGTCACGACGGGCATGCCATGCTCCTATTACTACCAGCGCTATTATAAATCGATCAGCGATGTGGCGAAGGAGGCGCTCGCCAGCTTTGCCTGGTTGAAGTCCCGCGCAAAAGCGGCCGACCGCTTGCTGGCGCAGAAAAAACTCAGCGAGGATCAGCGGTGGATGATGGCGCATGCCATCCGCAGCTATTACGGATCAACGCAACTCCTGGAGCATAAGAAGAAGCCCGTCTGGATTGTCAACGAAGGCGAGTATCGCATGATGAACACGTTCGACCTGACCGTGGATCAGCTCTTCTTCGAGATGAAAATGAATCCATGGGCAGTACGCAACGAGCTGGATCTCTTTACCAGCCGATATTCCTATACCGACAAACTGCATTTCCGTGGTGGACAGAACATCCATCCGGGGGGACTAAGTTTCACGCATGACATGGGTGTGCGTAACCATTTCACCCAGCCGGGATTCTCCTCATACGAACTCGCGGGGCTGACCGGATGCTTCAGTCACATGACGCACGAGCAGTTGGTCAACTGGATCCTGTGCGCCGCCGTTTATGCCAAGGGCAATGATGACAAGCCTTGGCTGACGCGTAATTTGACGGTTTTCAAGAAGTGTCTGCAGTCCATGCTCAACCGGGACAATCCGAAAGCGCGTGAGCGCAACGGGGTCATGTCGCTGGACAGCTCCCGGACGTTGGAGGGGGCCGAGATCACGACCTACGACAGTCTCGACGAATCGCTCGGACAGGCCCGTAACAATGTCTATATCGCCGTCAAGGGCTGGGCTGCGTATCTTGCCATGGAAACCGTCTTCGCAGAACACGACATGCCGAAGGAAGCCGAGGTGGCGCGTGATCAGGCCCAGCGCGCGGCAACGACCATAGCGGGGCATATCACCAGCGCTGGCTATATCCCTGCCATCATGGGCGAGGACTGCGATTCGCGGATCATTCCTGCCATTGAAGGATTGGTCTTTCCCTGGGTATTGGGGCAGAAACAGGCGCTTTCCGAGAAGGGGCCTTACGGTGCCTTGATCGCGGCGTTGAAGACACACTTCATGACCGTGTTGACGAAGGGATCCTGCCTTTACGATGACGGCGGATGGAAGCTTTCCAGCACAGCCGACAATAGCTGGCTTTCCAAAATCTATCTCTGCCAGTTCGTTGCCCGCGAGGTCCTTGGTTTTGATTCCCCAGCCACCGGGAAGAATGCCGATGCGGCCCACCGCCAATGGCTGCTCAAGGACGAGAATCTACGCTTTGCCTGGAGTGACCAAATGAGCAGTGGTGTAGCCAAGGGGAGCAAGTATTACCCGCGTGGCGTCACGAGTATCCTCTGGCTTGAGGAGTAGGTATGAGATTCTAGACGACGAAATGTTTGTTGATCATGACCTGCATCATGGGGACTGGGTTGGTTCAGGCCGAGGACCCGTCCATCCCGCAGCCCCCACCTTGCAGCCCCGCTTGGGGCTGCCGTTTCGGGATAACGCGGTCCTGCAGGGGATATGAAGTTGCCGATCTGGGGCGAAACCCCTGGGATACCTCCTTTATAACACGGATGGGATACCGGTCGGCCCGTTCACAACGAGCGGCTACTGAACATGGTCGTGTAGACCCACTGATCACCACGCGAACTGATCGAGATCCTGGACGCCAGTCATATCCCGGATATCATCGCGGAGCAAGTCGTGCCCGGCCAGCAGACTCATGAGGCGCGGCAGGATGCCGGCATCGTCCTTTGCAGCCAAAGCTACCGCCGCCCTATGGCGCACGACGGGCGACCAGCTACACAGCCGAGCGAACAGTGCTTCGGAATCCCGGCCAACGTACAGCGACTCCCGCGCGGACCACTGCAGGCCCCGGTCCGTCTCGATTACATCCTTCAGGTCCGCGCCAGAGAGCCGGAGCGCCACGCCATGGCCCTTCCCCGTAATGCGCAACGTCTGGAGCGGAAGGCTATTGGCAAGCAGCCGCGCCCCCGTGCAATCCCACCCGCCGAAACTGTCGTTCTCGCCCGCCCCACCCTGATACCCCGATCCGCCATTCCAATTCCGCTCCATGTCCAGAAACCAGAACAACGGCAACAACCCTTCTTGCAGGTGTCATCATATTAACATCATTTAACCAGCAGGTGTTAATTCAACCGCAATAAGCGAAAGACCGGCGCTGGCTTCAGGATCCAGCCTCTCGGCAAGGACAGACAGATCGTATTCCCCGGCTTCCCTGAAGACGACCTTACCCAGCACACTGCGCGGCCTCTGGGGTCCCGGAGCAGACTCACGCATGTCCAAATCCTTGACCCCTGCCGTTCCTGTGACGGTCTGTGCAGCCACACTGATCCGCAGGTCGTGATTCCCGAATCGCTCAGGAACCCGCTTCCGCCCGAAGGTAATGGCCGTGATCTCGTAGGTCCCCGGTTGGTGGAGCCGGAATGTCCACTTGGCGCTGCCTGTCGTGTCCTTCCATCCCTCCGTGTGTCCGCCCCGGCTGGCCTTTGCACTGCCGCCAATCTCAGCAGCAGCGACCGGAAGCCGGATAGCAGACCCTGCATTCTGGATAATTATAGCTTCCACATCAGGCACACCGTCGAGCTCCAAAATCACCACAGACACAAGCTTCTCAGGCGCGGCACCCGGCAGGGAGAGCGTCACGGTATCCCCGTTTTGCATCACGCCAACCCGAGCCCCATCGACCCCCAGAACACGGGCATTCCTTACGGCATTCTTAAGCCCCACCAGGCTGACCTGCCCATCTTCCGGCCATTTCTTGACCAGCAGATTCAGGGTATTACCCTTCGTCGTGATTCTTCCCCATTCAGGATCCACAAAAAACGGGCTGGCACTGCTGCCGTAGATAGCCTCGCCGTTGCGTCGAAGCCAGGAGCCAATCTGCGTGAGGACATCAACGCTGGGCGGCGGAACAACACCTTCTGCGGTAGGCCCGATATTGAGCAGGTAATTCACCCCCTTGGAGGCACAATTCACCAGAAGTTCCAGAAGATACTCAAGCGATTTCCAGTTATGGTCATCCGTCATATAGCCCCAGGTGTCGTTCAGCGTGGCAGGCGTCTCCCACGCTCCGCGGACCTTCCCTTCGGGATGTTCGTTATCGCCAAGGCTGCCGTAGTCGCCCACGTCATGCCCCACGCGGCCACTCACCAGGCATTCCGGCTGCAGCGAATGCACGAAATCACGCAGATCCTCGCTCTGCGCCTTGGTAATGCCAACCGGCGTATCAAACCAGAGCAGACCGACCGGACCATAGTGGCTCAGCAGCTCCTTGATGTTCGGTTTCACGACCACATCCAGGTACTTCTGAAAGGCTTCAGCCGGACGATTGTAGTGCAGCCAGTCCTTCTCCGGCGTCTCCTCCTCCCAGTGCCCAGCACCACCATCCGCATGCCAATCCTGTGCTTGCGAGTAGTAGAAACACATCTTGATGCCGCGCGTATTGCAGGCTGCGGCCAATTCCTTCATGGGATCGCGCTTGAAGGGGGTCTGCTGGACGATGTTGTAGGGATTGCTCGGCGAATCAAACATA
This sequence comes from Verrucomicrobia bacterium UBA6015, assembly GCA_002428045.1. Lineage (GTDB taxonomy): Bacteria > Verrucomicrobiota > Kiritimatiellia > UBA8416 > UBA8416 > UBA8416. The sequence goes on along the minus strand of DIZZ01000058.1, from coordinate 27,973 downwards.
CAGAACCCATCGTGGTGCTTGGCGGTGATCACCAGATACTTCATCCCGGCCTGCCGGGCCAGTTCGGCCCATGCCTCGGCGTCAAACCGTACCGGATTGAAATCCTTGGCAAGCGCCTCGTAGTCCGCTATCGGAATACGCATGTCATGCATGATCCATTCGCCGATTCCTGATGTTTTCCTGCCCTTCCATTCGCCAGCCAGACTGGCATACAACCCCCAGTGAATGAACATCCCGAACCGCGCCTCATGCCACCATTTCAATCGATCTTCTACAGTCACTTGCATAACGTCCCCCCATTTATTTATTCTTTAATTCCCATCAGTACTTCTGCAAAGGCCTTTCCGATCTGCCCGAAAAACTTGGCCGAACCGAGATAGTGAAATCCCTGGTTGGATATCCCGTTGTCCAGCAGGAACAGCTCATCCTCGGTCAACGCCTTTTCCAGGTTGGCGCGGTACTCCAGATTGAGCTTTGCCTTTGCTTCCTTCATTTCGGCAGCCGGAAGTTTCTGTGCGTCGATCGCCTTGCTCTTGGCATTCATCTCGTTCTTGGATGGAGCCGCCTTGGCCAACACCGCATCCAGCTCGGCAGGCCAGTAGGAACCTGTAAAAACATTGACGACATTCCCCTTGAATTCCACCATTTCCGCCGGCGCGGCCATGGCGCTGCGGAAGGCCATCCCCCCCTCGCCTGTTTTATCCCCATCCACCCCGAGCACCCCTGTCACGAACGGCATACCGGGGGCTTGCAGATCCTTGCGCACATCCCTGATGAAACAGGCCAGAAGACGGCTGTATTCGGAGTAATCCTTGATAGACTTCCGCCCTTTCGCCGGATCAACCAAGGGATAGTTCCCAACCATATCGTTGAAGCCTTGGAACCAGACGAATCCAGCCACCTCATACCCCGCCTCGGGATCGTAGCCAGGATAAACACGCTTGGGATCAGCAAGAACCTCCTTCACATGCGCCATCGTCAGCGCGTAATATTTCCCGGCGTTTGCCTTGTCCTGCTCACTGGCTGTTTCCGGAAGGGCTCCAGCGCTGGGTGGGCGAAAGTCAACCATCAGACTCTTCCCTCCCCAGGCATTCTTGATCAGCAGGATCGGCTCACCGAGCATCTTGTTCATCGTGATTCCGAACGTGAACTCCGGACCGATCTTACCGCTTCCAACGTGATGCTGACTGCCCCAGCCAGCCGTTAGCTTGCCGGCCTTCCTACCCACCGGATTTCCGCCAAAGTCACCGTAGGCGTAAGAAATCCAGACATTGTCACAAACCACCGGTTTGCCTTGATCATCGACCATCTCCTTATACAGTTCAGCCGTCTTGGGATCCTTGGGGATAACCGCAAAGGTGCTCACTTGCGCATGCCCCTCCATATTGGATTGCCCGGCAAGAATAAACACCTTGAGTGGGGTCTTGGCCGCCCCTTGACAGGCAGCAACCATGACAACACTAGCAAACACAGCAACCATCATACGCTTCATACATTGCCCCTCGCTCAATAACGCTCCTTGCCGCACATACTCGACCGGGTTATCTTAGTGTTATTTCATGACATTCTGCAAGGAGTGTTCCTGCGATTTCTCATTTTTTGTTCGGCGAACGTTAGCGGGCGAGACCTGATCTTTGCCTTTCATCGTCCACACGTGTTCCGCTGGACATTCCCTGTTGGATATTCAGTATCCAAAAAGGAACCCACCCGTTTTGCTCACCGCCGTGGGCGGCTGGATTATCTCCGAAACGCTGCAGGCTCTTGTAGTAGAGGTCATTGAAGTTCTTAAACGGGCCGAAGGCCGTCAATCGGAGATGCTACATTGCATGAGGATCCAGAGAAGCCCGGCAGCGGCGACCGCAGACTACGTCGAACAGCCCACCTGGGCCTGAAAAAAGAAAGCCCGCCAGACCCAAGTGGTTACACTGGTGCTGTCGGGAGTAACGATTGGCTCCGGCGGCTGGGCTCGAACCAGCAACCAAGTGGTTAACAGCCACCTACTCTACCATTGAGCTACGCCGGAATCATCGTATGAAACGTGCATAAAATAACATTCATACGCAGAATGTCAATCCTGATTATTATATTTTTTACCCGCCAGAGCATTCGGGAGGAACGTAATCCTCATGTAAATGTCTTGTAAATGATTGCAAAATACGTCAGCATTCCACCGCCATGTTAAGTAAAAGAAATAATAGGTTAGGATGGCGACTCTCGAGCGAGTTGGTGCTATGGCATTCTCTGGCACTGGCGGTTCTCTGCATCGGCATCGGACTAGCCAGCCAATTCCTGCTTTTGCACCCGCTGACGGAGGCGCTACCGCGTGAAGCCGAGGCCTTTGCGGAAGCCGTTGCCGAAGAGATCCAAGAACCGCTCTGGCTTCTGGATAGCGGGGCAATCAAACAGTTATTGAAGCGCCATCGGATGTACCCCGCACTGCAGGGGATACGCGTCGATAACCAGTTTGGTGATGTCCTTGCCGAATGGAGAACGCCGAAACCGCTGGACAGCGCATCGGCCATTCAGGCCGTCCACCGGGTACATTACCGTGATGAGGAGATCGGCACCGTTTATGTGCAATGGTCGAGTTATGCAGTGGCCGCGTTGCGGGCAGGCTTATGGCCTGCGCTGCTGGCGATCACGATCGGCGGGATTTTTGTTCAATGCATCCTGACCTGGCTGATGTCGTATCACTTCCTACGCGTGCCGTTTGCCTCCCTGATAAGTAGTTTAAGAGAGGTCGCCAGGGGAAATTTTGATGTTGCCCTACCACCGTCGAGGCATCAGGAGCTGCGCCTGCTGCTGTTCGAGTCGCGTCGCATGGCGGGGCGTATCAAGCAGCGCACGGAGCGTATGAATCAGGAAATCAACGAGCGCCGCGCCATCGAGGAGGAACTTGTCAAACACCGGGATCATCTAGAGGAGCTGGCACTTCAGCGTACGAAGGCACTCGATGTGGCGAATCGGACGCTCATGCTGGAGATGGAACTCCGTAAAAAGGCGCAGAAAGCCATCATCAATGTCAGCACCCGCGAACAGCAACGCATCGGGCAGGATCTACATGATACCCTTGGCCAGGAACTGGTGGCCGCCCGTTTCCTGCTTGGATCGCTGGAGCGGGTGCTGGCGGCGGCCCCTGCACCCTATAGCGATCGGGGAAAACAACTGGGGATCATGCTTCAGGATATGATGGAACATGCCCGCATGCTTGCGCATGGCCTGATGGTTGTCGATTTGCGCGAGGGCGGATTGACGCAGGCACTCCGGCAGTCGGCTGAAAAAAAATCACGCCTGTTTTCGGTGGATTGCACATTCGAGGAGGATCTCTCCATACCGATGAATCTGGATGGCGCGGGGGCCGTACAGCTTTATTATATCGTCCAGGAAGCCATCACTAACGCCATACGGCATGGGGCTGCAACGAAGATCCGTTTGCGCATCGGATCGCATCGTGAGCATACCACGATATGGGTGACGGATAACGGTCGCGGGTTTGTCCAGGACAGCGCATCGGATGGAATGGGCCTGATCATCATGCGCAACCGGGCGGAGTCGATCAATGCTGAACTATCCGTTTGGAGCAAGCCGGGACGGGGAACCTGTATCCGTGTCTTTTGTGGCTTCTGATCAGCGCCGGAACGGATCGTTGACCACATCTTCGAGACGATGGCGCGTACGGGTGACCTCCGCCCTCAGGTCGGGGCCCTTGATGTAAGGCGGGGGGCTGACCAAGACGGTATTTTCATCCAACGGTGGCGGTTCGCTATCCGCCTTCGCCGGATCGTCTTTCGGCGATGGCTCGCTGCTGCCGAATCCCCGTTTGCGCATCAACTCGTCAACCTGTACCTGACGGAATTCACGATCCCCGTAGAGGATCACAAAGCCAGCAACGGCGATCAGCCCGTAGCTCCCACCCTCGAAAATGGAGGTGCCAGGAATTCCGAATATACCGACAAATGCCATGATAACGGCGATCACCTTGCCTGCTGTGGCGGCGATGCGGGTCGCCTGTAGCCGGCCAAACCGGGGGCTGAGCATGGCACGGAAAATACGCCCCCCGTCCATCGGAAAGGCTGGCAGGAGATTGAAGATGGCCAGCCCGACATTGGTTACGCCGACCCAAAACATCAGGCTGGCAATGATCGAGAGTAACGGATGGCTGGCGGATGGGGTTGGATCCAGGAGCTTGCCCAGGCTGTAGAAAGCAACCCCCAGCAGGGCACTGACCGCCGGTCCGGCGATCGCCATCAACAACTCATCGCGGGGACGCCGCGGGATCTCCTCCATCTGGGCGGCTCCGCCCATGAACATCAACGTGATCTCGCGCACACGGCACCCCTTGCGCAGGGCGACAAACGAATGACCGAGTTCATGCAGGGCGATGCTGAAGAAGACGGCGGTGATGCCGACGAGGACAAAAATGATGGACAGCAACCCACCCAGCCATCCACTCGCGGCGATCCCATGATACGCCCCCTGGAGGACGAGGTACCCCATCAACAGCAAGAGGGAGAAATGCACGTTAATGGGTATTCCCCAGACTCGGCCAACTCGGTATTCAGACTTCATTAGGCAACTATAGCGCAAAGAGGGCTTCCGCGTCGAGACCGAAAGCGAGCGCCAGCATTTCAAAATTGTTCACATCGCGCTTGATTCGCCAATCAAGTTCTAGTAGATTGTAATTTCAGGTTGGAGCGTTGGGTTGTGTTAACACGGGCTCTGGGGTGACCTGAGCAAACAAGGAGATGAGGATGAAACGTATTGCAGGTATTGTGGGTTGTGCGGTGGCGGTGGCTCTGGTTTCCGGTTGTGCGGCGCCCCGCAAGGTTCAGAGCGAGAAGACTCCGTTTGAAGTGATTCAGGAGAAAGCCAATGCGATTACTGCGGCAGGCGGCTTGGCAGCTGTCGGTGTGGGCTCTTCGAAGACCGTACATCTGGCACTGGACAAGGCCAAGACGCGCGGTCGCACAGAACTTGCACACATCATGGAAACCAAGGTTGAGTCGCTGAAGAAGGATTTCTCGGAAGAGGTTGGCACGGCGGATAGCTCCGAGTTGAACGAGTTGTTCTCGGCGGCCAGCAAGCATATCGCCTCACAGGTGCTGCGTGGTGCCGTGCCTAAAGACCTGAAATATGACGTGCAGGACGGCATGGCAACGGCGTGGGCACTGATGGTTGTGGATCCAAGCGTCATCGCTGATGCGTTCGATAATCAGGCCAATACCGCGCGAAACCTCTACACCCGGTTCCGCGCTTCGCAGGCGTTTGCTGAACTGGATGCAGAAACCAAGAAGTATGAAGAGTTCAAGAAGCAGGATGCGGGTGCCATCCTGGGGCAGTAAAGCAGACTAGCCAGACGGTGTTAAAGGGCAGACGGCGCGAGCCGCCTGCCCTTTTGTTTGGGTTCTTGAGGCTCTTGCAGAACCCCTCGCTGTGCCNNGCCCGGCTTCAAGCGGGCACAGCGAGGGGTTTTGCAAGAGCCTCTCTTGTATAAACTGACCCATTACATTACCTTTCCGTCATCGCGCTCTTGCCATTCGGCATAGGTCTCGCTACATTCTTGTTCATGAATGTTTCGATTGTCATCCCTTTCCATAATGCAGCCCGTACGCTCGACTCCTGCCTGCAGGCCCTGGCCCGGCAGAGCGCGATGTCGCAGGTCAGGATTATCCTGGTGGACAACAACAGCACGGATGATTCTGTCCGGATGGTCGACGCCTTTATCAAGGAACACCCGCAGATCGCCCTGACGCTGCTTCACGAAGCCAAACCGGGGGCGGCAGCCGCCCGCAATACCGGCGCCCGTGCAGCGGATGGCGAGTGGCTGGCCTTTACTGATTCGGACTGTGTACCGTCCGTGACCTGGCTGGCGGATATCCATGCGGCCATTCATCGACATCCCGAATGCGGTACCTTTGCCGGGTGTATCAAAGCCGCACCAGCGAACGGGATCGTGGCGACATTCACCGGTCTTTATACGTTACCGCCCAACACCACGGAACAGACGTTTTCCACCGTTGAACCCGACGGCATAGGTGGTTTCCCGACCGCCAACCTGATTGTACGAAAATCGCGTTTTGACGGGATCGGCGGATTCAACGAGGCACTTCATATTTCCGGCGAGGATCACGACCTCTGTCGACGCCTCTATGAGCAGGGCGGAACCATCCGGACACTGACCGATGCGGTCGTGTATCATATCCACCGCGACTGCCTGACGGCCATGATGAGGCAGGCCAAAGGCTTCGGCCGTGCGCACGCCTTGAGGCTGCGTAGTACTGATCGCGGGGTGATCATCATCCAGGCACCCGGCCTGAACATCAAACAGCCGCACTCCGTCCTCCGTCTATGGATCGATCTCAATCCCGCCGACAAGAAACTGCTGCTGGCGCTACTGCCCGGCTTCCTCTGGCCGCCGCTGTTTCTGCTGGTTCCGCTTTATCTCGGCTATCTGGCGGTCTTGATCGCCCGGCGCATGACGCAGCGCGGACTCCAACCGGCAATGCACGATCTTGTCGTCATGCCGTGGCTGATGCTGCTAAAATCTGGGGCGATGACCTGGGGCCGATGGTGCGGCAGCGTCCAACAAAAGGTGGTTTGCCTATGAAGCCGTCAATTGCCGATTGGCCTGCCGTCTCGATCATTATTATCACCAAGGATCGGCGCGAGGATCTCGACCGCTGCCTGGAATCGCTGCGGCAGGTCGACTACCCGGGCGAACGCCTTCAGATCGTTATCGTGGAGGAGTGCGATCAGCCGCGCGATCCCGGGAATGTCGATTACGTGGTCATTCCGCGCGAGAACCGTGGCTGGGGATATGCACGGAACATCGGGATCCGCCATGCCCGCCACAATCTGTTTGTCTTCACCGACGACGACTGCCTGTTCGAGACGAACTGGCTCAAGGAACTGGTTTCTCCACTTGAAGGCGATATCGCCGGTGTTTCCGGCGGCGTCCTGGTCAAGGATGCCAACGCCGTCGGCTGCAGCGAGATTGTCCTGGGGTTCCCAAACGGCGGACTGCTGCGCATCCATGCGGCACAGGGCCATATCGTGGATACCACGGGCATGTCCACCTGTAATTGCCTGTACAAAAGAGCCGTGTTTGATCGCATGGGAGGCTTCGTGGACACCCGTAATACCCGCGGTGAAGATATGGAGTTCGCCCAGCGCGCCGTGCGTGAATTCCGGTTCGTGTTCAACCCCGACGCGATCGTCTACCACAAGCCTCGCGGTAGCCTGGCCAAGGTTTTTAAATGGTTTGTCGAACGCGGCAAGAGCCAGTTCATGATCAGTGACTACCTCAAAGACCGCCGCCGCCATCTGCTGTACAACCTACAGAATTCAATGAGCTTGCGACTCCTGCTTATCGTCGGCTTGCTCGCGGCTCTCGGCCCTTGGCGGTGGCCCGTTCTGATGCTTCTGATTCCCGCCTATTACCTATTCATTCTGAAGCGGTTTGCTTTCCAGCACCACTATTTGAAACGCACAGACAGCCTGCTGATGACCCCTATCGTGAAAATCGTGATGGACGTTGGCATGGAGATCGGTCGTCTACTCCAGGTCCGCCACAACCTTGTCACACAAATCCGCAGGACCGGGAAACGCCCCGAAGAGGTTGCGCAATGAGCAACCCCTTGCAACGTTTTCTCGGTAGCCGCGAATCGCTGCGCGGGCGCACCCTCAACGGGGTGCAGTGGCTGATGATCAAGTCGCTATCGATCTCGGTGATCGAATTGGTTCGCAGCATGATCTTCCTGCGCCTGCTGGAGGCGCAAGATTTCGGGTTGATGGCCTTGGCCGTGATCGTGCCCGGCTTTGCCAGATCCCTGACCGAGACGGGCACGGACATCATGGTTCAGCGGGCGGGCGCGGATGTCGACGAACAGTTGCCGACCTTCTGGACGGTCAACGTGATCCGCAGTGCCCTTGCCGTTGCGCTGCTCTGGCTGTTGGCGGGGGCTGTTGCCGACTTTTATGCAACCCCTGCCCTGGCCTGGCCGATCCGGCTGCTTTCCTTACAACTCCTGTTGAATGGACTTAGTGGGTTCGGTGCGCAGCTCCGCCAGCGAACGATGGACTTCAAGCCCGTGGCGGTGGCAGGCATCCTGGCGCAAATCGGAGTCGCCTTCATCTCCCTGGCTGCTGCCTGGCTGCTGCGCAACTACTGGGCCATCGTGATCCAGCTCTGCACCGTGGCGGCGGCGGAGTGGGTCTGCTCCTATCTTCTGCATCCGTGGCGACCCCGCTGGCAACTGCGCCCGGCGATTGTACGGGGAGTGATGCTGTTCGCCGCCTCTGCCGTGCTGCTGAACCTGTTCAACTACATACACATCAGCATGGATCGGGGCGTCGTCGGGAAACTTCTGGACTTGGAGGCCGTCGGCCATTACACCCGTGCGCATTTCCTGGCACTGCTGCCCGTACAGTGCTTCGCCAATGTCATCGGTCAGGTTTTCCTGCCTGCCTTCCGGACGATCGCACACGATGCCAGCCGTTTGCGAAAGGCCTTCTTCAAGACCATCGGCCTGCTGACGATCCTCTACGGCGCACTGGGGCTTGGCTTGTTTCTCGGCGCCCGTCCCTTCATCTGGGTCGTGGCGGGCGAGAAGTGGATGGGGATTGTCTCCCTATTCCAGATCCTTCTGCTTTACAGCATCTCGAAATGTATCGTACTGGTGACCAGCCCCATTTTCTACCTTTACAAGAAACCCATGATGATTGCCACCTGCGCGGGGATCATGGCAGGCTCGTTCGCGTTGGTCTGCATCCCCATGACGCGGGCATACGGACTGAAAGGGATGGCTTGGGCCGTGGTGTTGTCGGGGCTGCTTTCCCACCTGGTTGCAATGGCAAGCGCGGTGTATTTGCTTTGTTCGAACCGCAGCTGCCAGACGGACTTGACTTCACCAGTCTGATTTCGCTAGATTGCCACCATGAACGTGCTGCTTCAGTATGGTTTTTCAGCGGGCGGGTGCCCGGTGCTGCCTGAAAAAGCGATTGCCTCGCGCATGTTTAACGGCTGAACGCTGAAAGGACAGCAACGTGGGTCTGAGCGTTATTGTCATTACATTGAACGAGTCGTCCAATATCCGGCGCTGTCTCGATTCCGTTGCGTTTGCCGATCAGATCGTGGTGGTGGATTCCGGCAGTTCCGACGATACCGTGGCGATTGCTCGTGAATATACACCGGACGTTTTTCACCGCGAAATGAGCGGATTTGGCGAACAGAAGCAATTCGCGCTTGATCAGGCCACAGAGGACTGGATTCTTTCGCTGGATGCCGACGAATGGCTTTCCCCGGAATTGCAAGCGTCCCTGACGCAGTTTCTCGCAGGCACTGCATCCTGCTCGCCACACGCCGGATACAGGATTTATCGCCGCAATTTTTATCTAGGCAGACCCATGACGCATTGCGGATGGTATATTCCGCTCCTGCGCCTGATTCGTAGAGGTGCAGGCCGTTTCAACGACAAGCGGGTGCATGAGGAAATTGTTTCTGATGGAACGGCAGGCGATTTGCACGGGGATATCATGCACGTCCCCTACCGCGATTTGCGTCACCATCTCAAAAAAGTCAGGCATTACGCCGCTCTCGATGCCGACGAACTTGACCGGAAAGGGCGCAAGGTTTACGGTTGGCAGGCACCGATCCATCTGTTGTTGCGGCCATCTTACAAATTCATCGAGAAATATTTTATCAGGCAGGGCTGGCGCGAGGGTCGGCATGGCCTCTTGCTCAGCGCTGTCGCGGCCTGGTACGTCTTTCTCATGCATGCACAGTGTTGGCGTTTACAACGACGCAGGACGATCGTCGGAAAACCGTCCGACTAAGGGAATACCGCGAAGGATAATGATCCTGACGTTCGCTCAACCCTTGACACCGCCCGACAGGCTGATGCCCCGGACAAGCAGTTTCTGCAGGATGATGAACCGCGGGATCAGCAGGTTACCGGCCTTGTTGCTGCCGATGGCGTTGGCATCGTCAGGTTACGACCCGTCTCTGGATCGAAGAAATGCGCATATCGCATCACAGGGTAGACATTGATCGACTGCTCCGCGTCGACACCGCTATGCGTGCCAACACTGAGCGTGAAGCGATGCACCCCGCTGCGGACATGCGCAAGCACCTCTTCCCCCAGCATCTCGGCAATCTCGACCTGTCCCGTGATCGCCGCAGCAGGATCAACCGCCGAATCCCCCGATAGCACGAGTGCCCTCGGACGAATTCCCATCTGGATCGGCTGGCCCACCCGCCCCGCGACCTTCTCGTGCTGGGATGGGTCAACGGGTACCTGGAACGTGCCGCCGTCGAACACAAGACTGCGGTCCTGCCTGAGCAAGCGGCCATCGAAGATATTCATGGGCGGCGTACCGATAAAGCGCGCCACAAACAACGAGGCCGGATGATCAAAGACCTCCGTGGGGCTCCCCACCTGCTCGATCAATCCATCGCGCATGACGCAGATGCGGTCCCCCAGGGTCATGGCCTCCACCTGGTCGTGCGTGACATAGATCATGGTTGTCTTGATCCGGCGATGAAGCTGCAGGATCTCGCGACGCATTTCCACGCGCATCTTGGCATCGAGATTCGAGAGTGGTTCATCAAAAAGGAAGACGGCCGGTTCGCGCACGATCGCACGCCCCATCGCCACGCGCTGACGCTGCCCGCCGGACAGCGCCTTTGGTCGACGCTCAAGATAGGGTGTCAACTCCAGCGTATCGGAAGCGGCCCGCACACGCCGGTCAATCTCATCCTTCTTGAACTTGCGAAGCTTCAGTCCGAATGCCATGTTCTCATACACCGTCATGTGCGGATAGAGCGCGTAGTTCTGAAAGACCATGGCAATATCGCGATCCTTGGGCGGGACATCGTTCACCACCCGGTCACCGATACGGACCTCCCCCTTCGAGATGTCCTCCAATCCCGCGACCATGCGAAGCGTCGTCGATTTGCCGCACCCCGAGGGACCTACCAGCACGAGGAATTCCCCGTGCTGGATGTCGAGATTGACATCCTTCACAGCGGTCACCTCACCGGGATAGATCTTATTCACATTCGTTAATCGAACATTCGCCACGTTCTCCATCCTCCCTAGCGCCTAACCTCTAGCGCCTAAGACCTAACCCCTAGCTGGACCCTCTCTTCCCGTCCCTGCACTGCCGCGCCGCCTGCGCCTTGCCGTCAGGCTGCCGTCCTCAAAGAACCGTTCATCAGTGTATCCCTGCGGGAACCGGATGTCAAACGATAAGCCGTTGTAACCGGCGATCCAGTCCTGCTGCTCCATCCAGGGCTGGATATCCTTGGCAAAGGCCATCACCTTCGTCGGTGTGTGTTTGTTTTTCGAAAAATCCCCCCCTTTCGCACATCGCTCACCCCTCTTTCTTTGCCTTGTCTTCAGTTGCCGATAGCGTATTGGTCCCACCCTCTGGAATGGACATGTTCTCGGTTGATGTTTCAACGGATTCCCCGCCCAGGACATTGATTGTCAAAATCTTATCATAGGTTGCACCCTCAATGTCCGTGGCCCGTACACGTATACTCCGGGCGGCTCCATCAGCGTAACTGAGAACCGCTGCGGTTTTAAGCACTGATGTCTTCGTCTCGCCGGATAAGAATGCAATCTGGAACTGACTGTTATTCGTGCTGCCTGTGCCGGTGACAAGACTGTAACTGATGACCTCACCGGGGTCTGCATCGGTGGCTGATAAGTTGCCGACCACCGTGCCGAACGGAAGGTTCTCTGCGACGTTGTTCGTAGTCAAGGAAATGTCTGTAGGGGCCACATTGTTTGTGGCACCTTCCCAGACCCTCACATAATCGACTTCATAATGGAGCGGGAATGTGGTGCCTGAAGGATCACCGCCTGCCCCGCCAATGGCGAGGTTGAGAAGAATGTATTGGGGCTGCTTGAATGGATACTGCGGCCCCCATGTCGTCACAGAATTCACAATCCACGATTGGGGGATCGTATTCATCAGTATGTTGTCCACATAAAGCCGGACGTTGTCCTGATCCCACTGCATCGTCCAGATGTGGTATGCCGTCTTCCAGGAAGCATTAACAGCGGTAAGCTGAGAGACAGGCTTCGATACACTATCCCATGTCGCAGACCATCGGGTGGTCGTTCCACGGGCAAGGTTTGCAAGAATACTAGGCACACCGCCAACCAGATAATACTCCAGAATATCGCACTCTCCATTGCTCGGCCATTCCCCCGCATTGCCCAGCGTCCAAATGGCTGGCCATGACCCTGTGAAACATGGGATCTTTGCCCTGACATGCATTCGTCCATATTGGAATGAATACTTGCCAGCCGACGCGATGCTGGCCGATGTGTAGTCGGCGTATTCACGATTCTTTCTCCAATCGGCGTCGGCAGGGGTTGTGAAGTTGGGATTTAGAACCTGCTCCCGGCGAGCTTCAATAACGAGGACACCCCCCACCTGCGTTGCATTATTCGTGTACCACTGCAACTCCTCGTTTCGCACAAAGCCTTGCTCGAACGTCCACGTGGCCGGGTTGGGAGGTCCGCTGCCATCAAACTCATCAGACCAGGTCGGTGGGGTTTCCGCACACACCCATAGCGGATCCATTACCCGGAAAAGCGCAACGACAGCTAAATAGAATGGTCTCTTTTTCATATTCAAACCTTTCGCATGCCTACATCAACCCATCAGATGGTGTTCAAATTACCCGTGTAATCATTATGTGTCAAGCTCTATTTCTGATCTGTTCCGTTGCTATATGGTTATGCGGATTCGCGGATTATCAGTGCCGGCTGGATCACCCGCTGCGCAGGCTCCGTCTCATCTCCCTGGAGTTGGGCGACGATCAGATCAAGCATCGCGTCGGCTACGTCCCCGGCGCGTTCATCGATTGTGGTGAGGGGCGGGAACAAAAGCTCCGCCACCTCAAGATTGTTCAGGCCGCAGACTGCCATATCGCCGGGAATGCGCTTCCCTCTTTGCTGTAGCACCTGGATCATGCGTAGCGCCGTCATGTCGCTATAGGCCAGAATGGCGTCGACGCCATCTGCCAGAAGACCATCGACAAGGGACTCCGCCGTTTCCCGGGACGGCGTGGTGCGGCCCGCTTCAACCGCCACCGGGGCATGAATGATCGTGACGCCCTGAAGGTTCGCTTCATCACGCACAGACTCCAGCCGGTAATCTGTATAGACATCATTAAACGTAACCCAGTCAATGCCCATGACGCCGATACGCTTGCGTCCGGTGGCTGCAAAACGGCGAACCGCCTGCCGATAGCCGTAGGCCAGATCCATTACCACGCCAGGTGCCGACCCGATGACCGGAGGAATCCCGCAATAGACCGCGTGCGCCGGGGCCTGTTCGATTTTATTCAACGCGGAGGCATTTACGCCGCCGGTCAGGAAAACGATCCCTGCCGCTCCTTGTGAACTCAAAGAAGCCGCCAACCGAACCACGTCGTTAGCGTTGCACTGGGGCGGAAGGGCACTGATCGCAAGCTGGTAGCCACGCTTCCAGGCCAGCCGCTCCAGTTCGACCAGACGGCAAAGCTCGATCTCCGGCGCATTCGTATTGACGATGACACCGAGCAGGTTCCCGCCCTTGCCATTCAGGCGCTGCGCACTGCGGTTCGGCTGATAACCAAGTTCCCGTGCGGCCTCCTGGATGCGCTTGGCAGCCGCTTCACTGACGCGGACATGCCCCGCCCCGGACCCCAGCAACACACGCCCCGCCGCCACGCGCGACACGCCCGCGTGATTCGCCACATCTGCTAATCGTACCCCAATAGCCACTTGTATCTCCAATTACCCTTGTGTATTTAACCGTACCCTGCATCGTCGACGAGTGCAAGAAACGCTTGCCTTACCGTAGGACGGACAAGCGTCCACGACCTACACATCTACAAAATCAATGTCGGCAAGCCAAGTCCGTGACGGCACCGAGTGATGCCGGGCCGACCTGCCTGGCGTACTTGGCCAGCACCCCGCGGGTGTAGCGCGGCCTGGGCTGCTTCCAGGTGCTGCGCCGGCGTTCGAGTTCGTCTGCGTCCACATGCAGGGTAAGGCACAGCGACTCGGCGTCGATGGTGATGCCGTCACCGTTGCGAACCAGGGCGATCGGACCGCCGGTATAGGCCTCGGGGGTGATATGGCCAACCACAAAGCCGTGACTACCGCCCGAGAAGCGCCCGTCGGTAATCAAGGCCACATCCATGCCCAGCCCCTTGCCCATGATGGCCGAGGTGGGGGATAGCATTTCGCGCATGCCCGGCCCGCCCTGCGGCCCTTCGTAGCGGATCACGACCACGTGCCCTTTGCGGATGCGCCCCTCCAGGATGGCTTTCAGCGCGGTCTCCTCGGATGCAAAAACCACCGCCTTGCCCGTGAAGACGGTGCCCTCGTGCCCCGAGATCTTGGCCACGGCTCCTGCCGGCGCCAGATTGCCGTAAAGAATGACGAGGTGTCCCGTCGGCTTGATCGGATTCGTCAGCGGACGGATGATCTGCTGTCCCCTGGGATACGGTTTAACCCTGCTCAGGTTCTCCGCCAGGGTTTTGCCGGTCACGGTCAGGCAATCGCCGTCGAGCAGTCCGGCATCCAGCAGCCGACGCATCAGTGGGAGGGTCCCGCCGATGGCGACCAGGTCGGCCATGACAAAGCGTCCGCTGGGCTTGAGATCCGCGAGCACCGGGGTTTTCCGTCCGATCCGCGTGAAATCATCGAGCGAGAGCTTGACGCCAGCGGCATCCGCCATGGCGAGCAGGTGCAGCACGGCATTGGTCGAGCCCCCCAGCGCGGTCACCACCGTAATGGCATTCAGGAACGCCTTGCGGGTCATTATATCGCGCGGTCTGATATTCCGGGCGATCAGGTTCAACACGGCCGCCCCGGCGGCACGGCAATCAGCCGCCTTGTCCGGCGATACGGCCGCCTGCGCCGAGCTGTTCGGAAGGCTCATGCCCATGGCCTCGATGGCTGAGGCCATGGTGTTGGCGGTGTACATGCCGCCGCAGGAACCGGGGCCGGGAATGGCACAGCTCTCGATCGCCTGTAACTCGGCGTCATCGACAGCGCCGCGGGCGTGGGATCCGACCGCTTCAAAGACCGACACGATATCCACATCGCGATCACGGTGCCGACCGGGCAGGATCGTGCCGCCGTAGACAAAGACCGCAGGGCGATTCAGGCGTGCAATCGCGATTAGGCACCCCGGCATGTTCTTGTCGCAGCCACCGATGGCCACCAGCCCATCGAACCCCTCGCAGCCAACCACGGTCTCGACCGAATCGGCAATAACCTCGCGCGAGACCAGTGAATACTTCATGCCTTCGGTGCCCATGGAGATGCCGTCGGAAATAGTGATCGTGTTGAAGATCACCGCCTTTCCTCCTGCCGCATTAACCCCGGTCTCGGCCTCGCGGGCCAGTGTATCAATGTGCATATTGCAGGGGGTGACCATGCTCCAGGTCGAGGCGATGCCAACCTGTGATTTCCTGAAATCGTCGTTGCTGAAGCCCACCGCATGCAGCATGGCCCGACTGGCGGCCCGTTCAACACCATCGGTAACGCAGGACGAGAATTTCCGGTGTCCTCCGCAACAACAGGTCGTCTCCTGTTTTGTATGCATCGCTCCCCCCTTTGCAATGATTCAATTAAGTATCTAACAGTATCACGTGACTTTCTATTTTTCACAAATAGTAAAAAATAGCAAGGGGTTTTCAGCCACCCAAATGAGGGTACGGTTTCCCACGCAAAATGAGGATCCGGGACCTTGATCGCGGCGGAGGGGAGATAAATCGCGATTTAGCCACGGATCCTTGCTCATTTCATGCTGGCAATGCTACCGTTTTGCGTTATGCTTTTCCTGTTTCTTAAGCCGAAACAGGGAGGCATGGATTGTGTTGATCAGGATATTCAAGCTGTTGGGATGTGCGGCCGGCACGGTGGCCTTTTATTCCTTGTGCCGTTTTTTGATGGTGCCGACACTTTATCTGACGTTGGTGGCGGGGTGGGGATGCTTCTGCTTCCTGTTCAGCTTCGAGCTTGGAGGCGGGCGCCTGAGTGTCCGTCATGGGATCGAGGAGAAATCCATGATGCATCGGGCATGGATGATCGTCGGGCTGCTTTGCCTTTTGCTGGCGGCTGGCGTGATGTTCTGGTGGGGCGAATTTTAGTGTGAGGTAATGATGATCCTGGATCGATTTGAGCGGGTAGGTCTGTATTTTCCAACAAATAGTCCGTATGCCCGGGCGGTGAACTTCGCCCGCGAGGAGGCGGCGGCATTATCGGATGGTGTGCATTTGATTGACGGGGACCGCCTGAAGGCCAACGTGGAATCCTATATTCCCCGGGCGGTCAGCGAGCGGCGTTTCGAGTCGCACCGTCGTTATGGCGATGTGCAGGTGATGCTGGCTGGCGCGGAACGGCAGGACTATTCGCCAGCGGCTAATCCCGAGGACATGGTGGCATATGATGCAACCAAGGATGTGGCCTTTTTCAAACCGCTGGCCGCCTTCACAGCGGTTCATCTGCTGCCAGGCTGGTTCGTGGTGTACCAACCGGGCGAGCTGCATCGTCCGGGCGTGATGCTCGACGAGACCTCCGGTCCCGTGCGCAAGGTATGCATGAAGATTCTTTGCTGAGGCGCATGGATGAATGCCCCGGATCATGAATTGACAGTGGCGGAAAGCCTTGCCCGCTGCAGCTTTTGTCCACAACTGCAAGGACGCACCAAGCTGGAGGTGATCGGCGAACTGATCGATGCACTCGTAGGCGACGGCCTTTTGAGCGATCGTGACGAAGCGATCGCTGCGGTCCTGTCCCGCGAGGAACAGATGTCCACGGGCATGCAGTTCGGGATTGCACTGCCCCACGGCAAGCCTGCCTGCGTCCCAGCCCTGGTCAGCGCGATCGGTGTGGCACGGGAGGGGATTGACTTTGAAGCGCTCGACGGGGAACCCAGCCGGATCTTTGTGATGACCCTTTCCCCACCGACAACCGTGGGGCCGCACCTGCGGTTCCTGGCGGCGATCGGAAAGCTGCTGGGGCGCCCCGCCGTGCGGCATGCCGTGATCGAGGCGGCGGACAAGCACGCCTTGCTGGCGGCGCTGAAGGACGGCGGGTAGAGCCTGCCGTCAAACACCGCATCCCGGGGCGAGATGCAGGGCGGTCTGTATGGCCTGGGTCATGCTCGCCGCTGAAGCCTGTCCCTTCCAGGCGATGTCGAAGGCGGTGCCGTGATCGACCGAGGTGCGCACCACGGGCAGGCCGAGAGTCACGTTGACCCCGGTCTCGAACGCCAGCATCTTGAAGGGAATCAGCCCCTGATCATGATACATGACCACGTAGGCATCCGTTTGCCTCCGCTGGGCGGGAATAAAGGCCGTATCCGGCGGCAACGGATCACTCACTCGAAACCCTAGCGCCCGTGCCTTATCGACGGCTGGCTGGATGATCCGGGCTTCCTCATCACCAAACAATCCGTGCTCGCCAGCATGCGGGTTCAGGCCGCAGACGGTTAGGCGCGGCTGCCCGACGCCCATGCGGCGCATGGCATCATCCGCCAGCCGGATTACCTCCAACACGCGCGAGGGCGTCAACCGGGCGGGAACCTCGGCAAGGGCGATATGGGTGGTCGCCAAGCAGACGTTGATCTCCGCCGAGGCCATCATCATGCAATAGGTCGATGTTCCTGTCAGTGCCGCCAGCATCTCGGTGTGTCCCGCGTACGGAACGTCAGCCCGTTGCAGGGCCTCCTTGTGCAACGGGGCAGTGACAATAGCCTGCACCGTGCCCGACTGGGCCGCCCGCACGGCCAACTCGACATAGCGCGCCGCCGCCGCCCCGCAGGCTGCCTGTACCCGTCCCGGCTGTACGGCATCCGCATCCAAGCCGTCGACATCCACCACAACGGACGATCCCCCCGGCGGGAGACCGGTCGCGGCGAACTGTGCCGCGGTGATGCAGGTGGCCTCCAGCGGCACCCCGCATACAGCGGCCACCCGCCGCAATAACGCCGTATTCCCGAACACCACGGGACGACAGGCCGTCGTGACCGCCGGGGACGCCATTACGCGCAGGCAAAGCTCCGGCCCGATGCCAGCCGCATCGCCCATGGTGATTCCAATGGACTTAATTACAGCCATACGGCACGTAGATCAGGTATAACTTGCCTTCAATGCACACCGCTTCCTGACACTCTGATCAGCCAGGTCCAGGATATGGATCGGACGACGGGCCCATTCGCCCGTGATGATCAGCTTCTCGCCCTTGACCAGATGATCGGCAATATTCTGATAGAGCTTGTGCCCTTCCGAGGGCGGATTGTTGCCGCTGACGACAACTTTCTCGCCGGGAGCCTTGAAGGTGGTCAGCTCCCAGGTACGCCCATCGAATGCATACCCGCCCAGAGTTCCGCGGATTTCAAGCATCTTGCCCGAGGGAAACGCATTGAGGTTGGAAATGCACAAGCTGAGGTATTTACCGCTCTTGAAACGGACCAGCGCCATCGCCTCGTCCTCGTTGGTGTCCTTCTTCCAAGCCGTCTGCGGTGCCCAGTAGCCGGTCTGCGACACGCCAGTAACCTCTTCGATCTTCTCCCCCTTGAAGATCTGCAGGCCATACTCCAGCAAATGTACCCCCCAATCATAGAGGATGCCACCGGAGATGGACTTGCTGCTGCGCCACCAGTCGCCCGGTTTCCCAAAGCCGCCCATTCGTGCATCAATGCGGAATACTTCGCCGATCGCGCCACTGCCGATCACCTCAAGTGCCTTGAGGATACACCCGTCCCAATGCCGGTTGTGGTAGGTGGAGATGACGCATTTGTTGGCCTTTGCCGCCGCCATCATCGCGTCACATTCCTCGGTGGTAATGGCCAATGGTTTCTCGCACACCACGCTCTTGCCAGCATTCAGGCAGCGTAGCGCGATATCCGCATGGGTGTTGTGGGGGGTGATGATGGTCACGAGATTGGCCTTTGAGGCGGCCAGCATCTCATTCACGCCCGGATAGGTTTCAATGCCTGGGAAATCCGCTGTGGCGGCCGCTAGGCGGACCGGATCAATCTCGCATACCGCTACGGGGGTCATCCCCGCCTGCTTCATCTCGTTAAGATGGTGGCGTCCCATGTTGAAGGCTCCGCCATAGCCGACCACACCCACTTTGATATCCGCCGCCTGCTTGAATTTAGCCATCATACTCCTCGTTTACCGGTTTGATTACAACGCTCGCAATGCTGGACAACAAAGACCAGGCTTGCAAGTAAAATCAGTGCCCTTCCTTCAGTATTTTAGCATGGCAATCCGGGCACATCCCATGCGAGAAAACCGCCTCGCTATGTTGCCCGAGATAGGTTTCCACCTGTTGCCAGTACCCGGCATCGTCGCGGATCTTTTTGCACCAGGCGCAGATCGGAATGATTCCGCGCAACGACTTGATCTGCTCCAGTGCATTGGCCAGTTCTGTGATCTTGTCCGATAGCGCCGATTGCAGCCCAATGATACGGCACCCAACATTTACCCTTGCAAGCAGCTCACCCCGATCAAACGGCTTGGAAATATAATCATTGGCCCCGGACTTCAGCGCCTCCACGGTATCCGCTTTGTCCTGTTTCGAGGTCAGCATGATCATGTATAAGTGACGCCCAGCATTTGTTTTCCGTATTTCCTGCAGGATATCCACGCCGTCCATCCCGGGCATCATCCAGTCAAGAATGGCCAACGGCGGCGTGTCCCACGCTTGCAGCGCCTCAAGGGCGGACGTCCCATTATTCAGGGCAACCACTTCATGACCTTCTTTCTCCAGCACAGCCTGCAGCACACATCGTGAGGCCCCATCATCATCGGCGATCAATATGCGCATCGATTATTCGCTTTCATTTGCCAATCTATTTTTCAGCTCCACAAAGGCGTCCATAACCTGGTTGACGAACGGCTTTATGTGGTCGACGTCATTTCTCTTCGCTATCTTTTCCACCGTGACAGCAATCTCGCGCAACCGTTCACCACCGACACTGGCCGCACACCCCTTGAGGGTATGCGCGGCACGTTCGACGCGATGCATATCCCCGAGGTTCATGCAGCGGAGCAACTCATCCACCTGCAGTGGAGCTTCCTGTAGGAATGCCTTGATCACAATACCGACCAGCTCTTCATCGCCGCTCATCCGCGTCAGCACAGCACCGCGATCCCAGATGGGAAGATCACACGGCAAACGGCGGACGACAGACTGTGGACTGAGGTCTGTAGCCTGTGATCCCTCCCCTCCACCGCCTAGCCAATTGGCTAGCACGGCACCCAGCAACCGGGGATTGATCGGTTTGGAAAGATAATCATCCATGCCCGCCGCCAGGTACTTTTCACGATCCCCCTGCATGGCGTGCGCCGTCATGGCAATAATCGGCAACCGCCCCCGTTCCCTGCCTGCAGCCTGCAGTCTGCAGCCTGTAGCTCTTCTCCTGATTTCCTGCGTCGCTTCCACCCCATCCATTTCCGGCATCTGTATATCCATGAATACCAGGTCGTAAGGCTTGGCGGCAACCGCCCGCACCGCCTCCAGCCCATTGGAAACAACATCGGGGGTGATGCCGAATTTGCTGAGCATACCGCAGGCGACCTGTTGATTGGTCAAGCTGTCTTCCGCCAGGAGAACACGAACGCCGTACCCCGCATAATCCACCCGTGTAGGTTGCTCAAATTCAGCGACTCCCGTGCCGCCGGGCGTCTGTGACATCGGCAACGATAACGTGAACCAGAATTCCGACCCTTTCCCAACGACACTGTTGACCCCGATCTCGCCACCCATCAGCGCAATCAGTTTTTTAGAGATTGCCAACCCCAGGCCAGTGCCACCGTATTTGCGCGTCGTCGAGGCATCCACCTGGCTGAACTGCTGGAACAGGCGGTCCTGTTTGTCGGCCGCAATGCCGATTCCCGTATCCACAACCGAGAACCGAAGCAGGATATTCTGGGCTTGTCCCTCGCCCCTTTCCACCCGTACCCTCACGCTGCCCTTTTCGGTGAACTTGATAGCATTGCCGACAAGGTTCGTCAACACTTGACGAAGGCGGGCGGGATCCCCATGCAGATGCGCTGGGACATCGGGATTGACCGAACATTCCAGAACCAGCCCCTTGGCATCCGCCTGATGTTTCATCACGACCGTCAGTTCATGCAACAATTTTGCCAGATCGTAGTCAACTTTCTCGAGCTCAACCTTGCCTGCCTCGACTTTTGAAAAGTCCAGGATATCGTTGATCAATTGAAGCAGGGATTCTCCGCTGGACCTTACGGTTTCTGCAAACGACCGCTGTTCATCATTCAGATCGGTATTCAACAACAAATGGGTCATGCCGATCACCCCGTTCATGGGGGTACGGATTTCATGACTCATGTTGGCCAGGAATTCGCTCTTCGCATGGCTGGCGATCTGGGCTTCCACCGCCATCTCATTGGCACGGCGGATCGCGGCCTCCAGCTCCCGGTTCAATATATCTGCCTCTTTCCTTGCGCACAACACCGTTTGCAGCGCATAGGTCATATCGCTGACATCCTCCAAGGTAAAGATCGCCAGATACGACGTTGGCGTGTGCGGAATGGCCGACACGACCGTGTACTGGACTCGCGACGAACCATCCGGACGCTTTATCGCATAAAGATCGCCGTGCAGTTGGGGCGACAGCACGAGCGGCGCACCACGAAGGAACAGGTCCGCAAGCCGTTTCCGGATGACCGGACGGTCCAGGTTTGGAAAAATCTGAAAGATGGATAACCCAATATGGGTGGCGGATTTACGCCCCGACCAGTTTTCCAGGCACCGATTCCAGAAAACAACACGAAAGCCCTCGTCCAGCACGAATTGACCAAGCGGCTGATAGTTAAGCACAGAAAAATCAGGACCACCGGCAGAGCCTGCCGGGCTACACTGATTTGAGATATCGCTCAAGGGCCTCTCCTAGCTTTGAAAGAAAAGAAATCTCAAACAAAGCGATGATGCAACCTTCAACGGCATTACGTTGCACCGAGAAATTGGTCTTTGCCACAATCACATGGGACTCGCCCCCCGCCTCTGTCATGGCTCGCATGATGTGTTCGGGGCGGTCTTCCGCATAGAAGGGAACCTGGAAGTCCACATGCGTCTCCATGAGGCTTACAATCCCCCCCAGGACCGAATTCAAGATAATGTTGCCGATCTCTGTGAGTGCGGCTGATTTCATGGCGTCCATTTCGGATGAGGGGATGCTATCCTCGCAGAGCAGGCTTAACAGCCCCGCCGTGCTACTAAGCGGAAAAACCAGAGCAACCGTCCCTTGGTGGGAGCCGCTGAATTGCATACATACGGCAGAGAGTTCATCGGCATCCAGCCCGGCCAGATGCGCAATGGCTTCGCCCGGTGTCGCCACCGCCACTTGCGGAACACGGAGCTGGATGGGGCTCTGCAGCATATCGTGCAAAATCGCGGCCGCCTGACCCATGCCGATATTGATCCATTCGGCCAGCAGTTCGAGTTGTTCATCCCGCAAGTTCATGCCTTCTGCCCTTCGTTGATGCTTTCGATCAAGGTCAACAACCCCTGTCCCTTGGGATAGAGGGACCCCTTGGGGAACACGGCAGCGGCACCGAGTGCTTTGCATTTGGCCTGGGTGGTTTCCTGCACATCCGCCGTCACCACGATCACCGGCAGCCTCGGGTAGAGCGCTTTGACCTGCGCCAGCACCTCCAGTCCGCCAAGCCCTTCCATCAGTAGGTCGGTCAGCACCAGGTCAGGAAGCTCCTGCTTCAGATGCTCAAGCAGTTCGTACCCATTGCCTGCACCCCAGGTTTCATGGCCGGAACTTTCAAGACTGCGCTTTATCAGCATGCGGGTAAACGGGGCGTCATCCACAAAAAAGATCTTCATAGGCTCTCTCAACTTAATGCTTCGTACGGTGGTCTGCAACAGGCCTGTCGCCTCCGATTTACGCAACAGGCTCCCAACAGCACTGGGATTATAATGTTACCCACCGGGGTTGCCAAGCTTTTTTCAACCCTGGATAATGGGTCTTTTCTTGGGGTGAATTTTCTTGGTGGCAGGCTTGTCAGTCACCGCTTTCCTCGTAAATCCGCGTTTTTCAAAACCTCGTAAGGAAGTGATTGGGAGCCCTGTAGCCGCGCCACGCAGGGGCGCGTTCGTGGCAAAAGCCGCTCGGCAGCGGAGGACTGATGTTGAACGTCGGCCTTCGTCCGGCGGCTGTTGTTCTGATTGTGATTCAGACAGGATGAACAGGATAGACAGGATTATGACGCTGAGGTTCAGTCCGTTTCATCCTGAAAATCCTGTCAACATCAATCCGAGCATAAAAGGTGGTCGGCTTGTCAATGGGATAAAGCTGAAGCTATAGCCCATCAAGCGCAAAAAAGTACGGGCCGTATAACTGCCCGTACTTTTATCGTGCACCCTTCGGCGAGGGTCGCTTAATTGCCGGTGGCACGGATACGATACCACCGCAGCGCGGGCGCACCAGCATCCTCCCATTCATTGGTTCCCTCCGCCCGCGGCTCGGCATTGAGCATATCTTCCCAAATGATCGGCGGCGTCAGATTTGTTGTACTCTCGATCACGTAGGACGAGGACGGTCCATTGGTACCGCCAATCCACTGTAGCGTCGCATTGGTACCGTTAAAGTCCAACCCGAGGAACATGAATACTGAGGCTCCATTCGTCGGATGAGTGCCAGCCACGTATTCCTGCCAGTTCAAGACACCATCACCATCGGTATCCAGAATATCAAGATCATCGTACGTATTGGTACCGAGTGTGATGCCGAGATCGTCATACCATGTCGTTGGCGTTCCGATCGCCGTGGTTGTCAAGGCAGATATCGTAACCACCGCCACTGAGCCCGTCGCCGTCAGATAACCCGTATCATCCGGCGTAAAGGAGACCGCAAAACTGGTGGTACCCGTACTAGGAACCCAATTAGGATCCACAAAGGCAAACTGGCCTGGAAGGATTGTGCCCGCCGCATTCGTGGCTGTACCATACACGCCAGCCGCTGACAGCATCTGTCCAGAGGTCAACTGATTGGATACCTCTACCGTCGCAATGTACGAAGGCGCATGAACCGTTACCACCGAGACCAATCCGGTGGTGGATAGGTAGGCGACCCTATTGCTCGGAGTAAAGCTCAGGTCATAGTCGCTCGTTCCCACCATGGGTACGATCGAAGGATCAACAAACATGAAATCACCAGCAATCACTTCATCGTTAGTATTAATGGCCGTACCGCCCGTCAGGCTGGCATCCCCCAACGTTTGGCCATAGGTCAACTGACCAACCGACGGGAAGGTTTGAATGAAGCTCGGCCCTGCAGGTTCCGCGAATTCAAGTGAATTGGTAAACACCAGATCGTCAAGATACCCCGTGCCCTTGATTACGAGATTAGTGATGGGGTCCGTCCGCTCAACTGGAGCTCCGCTAGCGAACCATGTTCCGCCAGAACCGGAAATGGTTGATGGTGATTGAAAAGCGGCTGCGTTCGAAACCGCTATACCATTCAGGTAGAACTGATAGAACCGTGTGATATCTCCAGCGAACTGGTCTCCATTGACCATGTTTGCGGCGATGGTCAACCGGATCCACTTGTTCGGATCTACCGT
The DNA here is from genome assembly GCA_002428045.1 of Verrucomicrobia bacterium UBA6015. Classification (GTDB taxonomy): domain Bacteria; phylum Verrucomicrobiota; class Kiritimatiellia; order UBA8416; family UBA8416; genus UBA8416. The sequence continues at coordinate 3,345 of DIZZ01000058.1, read as the reverse complement.
TACATCAGGTATTTCAAGCCATCCCAAAGTGGTGCTGTTGATCGGATCAACCGCATGCAGCAATACTAGATTGCTGCTCGCATTGAAATAACATCCTACAACGGCACCATCCTGCGCCCCGGGATCAGAATCCATAAGCACAGGCTTCAGCACCATATCGACCCAGGTTGTCTGAGTCTGGATTCCAGCATCAACCGTATTGGTCACCCCATTCATAATATGGAGCACCTTACTGGTGGCGTGATTATAGTCAATCGGGAACTGGTTCCCAACATAGTCAGCGAAATAATTCGTGGAAACGAAAACCGACGCATCTGGTTCGCTTGCCTGCCATGCGGTACTGACGATGGACGTAACGGAGGCACCATCCGCATACCCCTCGAAGCTTTCGGCATAATCATCCGACGTAGTGCCCGCAAACGCCCCCATCAAACCACCGAGCATCCCAGCCGTGACCAATGACAGCAGTGCACGGAATCGATTTGTTGTTCTCATGATCTTTATCCTTCCTAGATTTCACCAACATGACCGTTGTTCCGGCACGCTTTTATGAGCACGCCAACACCTAAGGGATTCCCTTAGTCTGTATGAATACTACACCTCGGCGCAAAGCTAGTCAATCGGTTTTTTATAAATTTCAAATCGGGGCGCATTAAACCATCAGGATTGATTCAGCGACGCGATGAACTCACGAAAACCAAGGATTCGGCGACTGTGCGCCCGATTAAAAAGCAGGTGTTCGAAATCGCGGTGCTTTTGATTTAGATCGACAGTTAAAATAGCTCGACCCCATCCGAAAAGCATTTCGGATGGGGCCTAGCTAGCGGTTTAAGAAGGTAGCCAAACATCAGGTCCGGGCGAACGCTCTTATAGGAGTACACTCCGAAAACATTGCTAAAGGTCGTCGTCTTGAGCGAGGTCACGCAGGTTATCTGCGCAACCGACTCGGGAATCAGTCCGTAAAACGCAAGGGCGCGGTGAAGACTGATGTAGGAGGGTTTATAGATCGCGCCGGCGAAATAGGTGGCCATATCCGGATTGCCAAGATAATCCGGGAACGTGTACAGCTCCCTCCGCAGGCGAATCAGGTAGCCCTTGTCCAGCCAACGCGTCAGACTGTTGCGGTCGAATGTCGGATGCCACGCAAAGACCTGGTGGATGCTGAAACATCCAAGGCTATAAAACTGATCTCTGAATAAGTTCCAATTCATAAATATTTCCGATATACATTAAATATAATGCTGATCAGAAACAAAACAAGGATATAATCAAATTAATCTTTGCCTTGGAGGAGACGAAGGAACGGCCAAATCCCCGAATTCCCAAACAAAAAGCCTACATTATATTGACAAGTTTCATCTGGTATTACCTACCTTATTATTATATGCTGATAGCGTGAAAATGTGAATGAAGCGAACCGCCTTAAACAATAACGGCGGTCTGTGATAAGGAGATTGACCATGAATATACCGTTAAGCTTGGGTCTAACCTACCTCCTCGTGTTGCTTATCAGTGCAACCACGCTCAACGCCGATGTCGTCATCCAGGGTTTCGAGGGGTTCACACAAACTGCACCGACGAACGCTCCCGCCACCATGACCAATAGCGACTGGATCGTCCATCAAACGCATATCCACACCAACATCCTGACGATCACCCCCAGAAGCGGATTAAAAATGGCTCTTCTGCCAACATCGATTAGCTCAGGAGTTTCCGGGACAAATTCATACATTGAATCCCCCGAACTACAAAATGGCGTAGGGACGGTGGAATTTTATCTGCGCAACCGATTTACGAATTCCCTCACCTGCGAGCTGCGCATCTGCACCAATGGGGTCACATGGAGTACGGCCGCCGTGATGACGAACGCGAGCACCGCATGGACGGCCCATTCGGTAGCTCTCAATCGCCTCGAGCCTATCCGGTTCAGGATTTTCAGATCCATTAATTCTTCAAATTTGAACTGGATCGGAGTTGATGACATTACAACCACCGAAGCGCCAGCAAAGGTCGGTTTCACCAGCATCTCGGGTTCACCCGCCGCCCCAACCGCCGACGACAACGTGAATATCTTAGCCCAGCTTGCGCCATCGACACTAGCCTCCAATATAGTAGCCACGCTCTATTGGTCATCCAATGGCGGTAGCTCGAATGCCATCAACATGACCTACAACAGCGGCAGCGGACGCTACGAGACCAGTTCGCCAATTACGAATCAACCCGCTTTTGCGATAATCAACTATACAATGCATGTGACCTTCCAAGGGCCTTACGCACTGTCCCCTGTCAGCACCAACGGAAGCTTCTTCCTTCGCCAAGGCGGACTGCAAAGCGCGTACAGCAGTTTTTCGGTCAAAGGGGGCCTCTTCCGAACGCTGGAGCTGTTCGATGATGCGTATTGGATTGCGGTAACCAACGTGGGTGCCCTCGGAACCACCGATATTTATTTTGAATCGGTCAGCTCCGCCACCAACCGCTGGCGCGATCCGGCTCAGATCCGGACGGCACTACCGGTATTCGGCGCTGCCTCCACCAATGCCGCGACCGATATCCGGATCACCAATGCCCCCGCTGGTTGGCTGATGTTCAGTTTTGACGAGGGCATCGGTCGCTACGGGATCCAGCAGGCGGACGTTCAGTCGTTCGACTCCTGGAGTACGGCCACCGCCTACAGCAACCACACCATCGAGGGCTGGACACTGACTCAGGGACGTACCGTCACCAACGAATCCTTGAGATTCAGCGGACGTTCCGTGCAGTTCACCAACGCCACCGCCGGGGCCATCGAATCCCTCGTTCTGACCAACGGCATCGGAACGATCCTGTTCCGCTACCGCAATACCCAGACCAACGGAGCCAGTCCCGCCGCGTTTACAATCCAGACCAAAGTCAATTCAGGCGACGCCTGGCAAACGGCGGAAACCGTCAGCGGGATTATCTCGCCCGACTACATCAGCCACCGCCTAAGCCTTGACAACCTCAACCTTCAATACATCCGGATTGCCGCCACCAACGGCACCGCCGCCGCCCAACTGCTGATCGACGATATCATCGTCACCCGCCCTGGTGCCACCATTGCGTATGCAGGGCTCACACACAGCCCGACCAACACCACCATCACCAATACCGTGACGGTCAGCGTCGACATCACCCCTCGCAACGGGGCCGAGAACATGAGCGCCACGCTGTGGTTCCGGGCGGCGGGGGAAGGATTGGCGACCACCTACGCTATGCCCGTCGCGTTCACCAATTTCGTCGGTCGGGGGACGCTGACCAATTTCCCGGCATTGGTCAAGCTGACCACGGCCAACACAGCGAACTACACCGGATTCCTGGATACGGTCA
>DIZZ01000210.1 GCA_002428045.1 Verrucomicrobia bacterium UBA6015 | reverse complement strand
TTCACCCCCCCGCCTTCCTCGGTGCCCTACCGACGGACCGCCCCAGCAGCACTGCCAGCATGGCCAGCAGCCCCAGGCTATACCCGTAAACCTGCGTGATCAGGTGATGCGATACACCGGTTGTCGTTGCCAGGGCGGCTGGAAAACCAAGCAGGTTGAAAACCAGACTCCAAACACCCTCATAGGCACCGAAGCCGGCGATTCCGGAAGCCGGAAGACTGGCCGCCATCTCGGCAGAAACAAAGCCCAGGAAGACACGCAGCGCCGGTAGCTCGCCAAGGGCATACCCCACAGGTTTGAGCAAGGCATAGAGCAGCACATACATGGAGCCATACTTCAGCAAGCGCACCCCCACTGACAACCCGAAGACACCCCCATAAACCCCGGCACGACGGGCGCGACGCACCTGCCGATGGGTCGATGCGATAAAATGCCGCACCCGGGGCAACCGGCCCAGTCCGGATAGGATGCGGAACCCGATCCGCAGTCCCCACGGTAGCAACCCGACCGCCGCCGCCGAGCACAGGAACAACACGCCACCGCCACCCAACAAGACGGGCACCGGCAGTGTCGACCCTAGAACACTTAATGCCGCCAGCAAGACCAGCGGCCCTAAAACCATGATATCGAACAGGAATGCCAGCGCAAAGCTGGCCGTCGCCGCCCCCAGCTCAACCCCCAGACGGGTTCTCAAGAGGTAGATATAGACCAGTTCGCCCGTTCGTGCGGGCAACAGGTCGACACAGAAGGAGCGTACCAGAACGACAACAAACAACCGTCCAAGGCTGACAACCTGACCGGCGGACTTCAGCAACAGACGGTAACGCAGGGTCCTGATGACGTGCTGCATCAGCGATAGCACCACGAAAAAGCACAGCAGTTGCCGGTCAATGCGGCCCAGCAACTGCCCCACGTCGCGCCAGGTAATCTGCGAAAACAGATAGGTGAATACACCCGCCGTGACGATAACACCCAGCCCGACCACCAGCCCGGTTTTATGCACCACTGCCCGTAGCCCCGTTTTTCCTTCAATCATCTTAATCCTTTTAATGTGTACGTTCTCACCGTCCACCGGAAGCTTGCATATATTCCGCGTACCTGCTAGAAATTCTGCATGAAATGGATGAATCCACAAGCACAAAACCTGATTATTGTCCTTTCGGGTGTCCTTCTGGTGATTAGCATCGGCTGCACACCAGCGGAAAAAACCGATGCGCCACCGCCCCCAGCACAGGACACCCCCTTGCCTGCGCCGCCGGAACTACAGGCAGCCAGACTCTTGTATCAACGCCCGGACGGTATTTATCTAGCCAATCCCGCCACCGGGAACGGACGCCTGATCATCCCGGGCGGACGCTATCCACGCTGGTTCCGCGATGGACGCCGCTTCGCCTTCCTGCGCGGTCAGCAGATCCTGCTGGCCGATATCGACACCCTGCCGACTGAGCGCCTGCTCGCCACCGCGAAGGAACCAGCGGGGGTTGCGGTGCGTCCAGACGGACGGGCCGTCCTGTTTATCGAGGGCGACACCATCCGCCAGGTGGCGCTCGACACCGGGACAGACACAACCCTTCTGTCGGGATTCGCCTTCCGCGAACTGGCGGCAGGAACCAATGCCATCGTAGCCACGGTCAAGGTTCCCTTGCGCGGCTTCCGCATGATGCGTTTTGACTTGCCGGACGGCTCCGCCACCACGCTGGGCAGCGGATGCTCGGCCAGCCTATCGCCGGATGGCACAACCGCCACGCTCAACCTCGAAGGGCACCGTCAACTCGCCCTGGTGAATCTACAGACGCACGACACCCGCCAACACCTGCCCGCCCCCGCCCCGCACCAGCTCGACAATCAATATTGGTCCAATCACACCAACTGGATTGCCGCCGTCTGCCATAACGGGAATGTCATGCTGCAGCGTATCAGCGACCATGCCACCTGGCAAACAACCACCACCCGCGACGCCGACCGCCCAGACCTTTTCGTCCCGTGACAAAAAACGGTTGAATTAATGAACACCGAAACCCCTGATGAAAGCGCGACCCTATGAAGAAACCCGGATGCCTGAATATTTTGTTGATCACCGTGCTGACCGGGGTCGTCGCCGCCGTGGGCATAACGCTGGTGACGCGCCGTGGTGAGGTAGGCACAGCCAACGCCAAGCCACAGGAGCGTAAGGCTCGCTCCATGCCCGTTGAGGTGGCAGACGTGCAAACGGGCCGGATGGAGGCACGTCGCCTTTTCAGCGGCACGCTGGAGGCGTCTGCGGAACTGATTGTAGCACCCAAGATCAGCGGCCGCATCGCCCGGTCACTCGTGGATCTGGCTGATCGAATCGAGCGCGGTGCCGAAGTCGCCCTGCTGGACGATGCCGAGTACGCACAGGCTGTAACCAGCGCCGAGGCCGATCTAGCTGTCGCAAAGGCCCAGGCCGGGGAAGGAATCAACCGTCTAGAACTAGCCGAAAGTGAATACCAGCGGATGCTCACATTGACCGAGCGAGGCGTGGCCTCGACGAACGCGCTGGAATCCGCCGAAACCGACCTCATCATGCGCAAGGCCGCCCTTCAGGTGGCGAATGCCAATGTCCAGGCTCGCGAGGCAGCGCTGGAAACCACCCGTATCCGGCTGAGTTATACCCGCGTGACGGCCGCCTGGTCCGAGGGCGACCGCCACCGTGTCGTGGCCGCCCGCTATGCCAACGAAGGCGACACCGTCAGCGTAGGCACCCCGCTGTTTTCGATCGTCGGTCTCAGTCCCATGCGTGCCGTGTTCTTCGTGCCCGAACGCGATTATGCATCCCTTGCCCCAGGACAAGCCGTAGACCTGTTCACGGATGCGTTTACCGGCATTGCGTTTCCAGCGCGGATCAGCCGGATTGCCCCGGTTTTCCAGGAAGACTCGCGGCAGGCCCGCGTGGAGATGTTGGCCGAGAACGAGGATGAACGCCTCAAGCCCGGAATGTTCGTGCGCGCCCGCGTGGTGCTGACCGTGGTCGAGGATGCCACCACCGTCCCCAAGGCGGCGATCTCCCAGCGAAATGGCGAAACCGGCGTTTTCCAGATTCATGAGGAACCCCTTTCCGTTGGATGGGTCCCTGTTGAAACCGGCATCGAAAGCGAGGGGCGGGTGCAGATCGTGAAGCCTGCGCTGGCCGGGCGTGTCGTCACCCTGGGGCATCAGCTCCTAGCCGACGGGGTATCGGTCACGATCACCGGCAGCGGGGAGACGGGATTATGAAGCTTCCCGAATTTTCCGTGCGCCACCCGATTTTCGCGACTATGGTGACCCTGATGGTCCTGGTCCTGGGGCTGACCTCCATGAGCCGCCTGCGCACTGACCTGCTGCCGGAAATCGCAACCACCACGCTCAGCCTGCGGGCCGAATATACCGGTGCCAGCCCGGAAGTCGTCGAGCGGCTGATCACCCAGTTCGTCGAGGAGATTGCCGCCTCGGTGCCCGGCGTGGAGGAGATCTCGTCGGTATCGTCTGAAGGCTCCAGCGTCGTGACGGTCAATTTTGGATGGGGGGCTGACGTCAACAGTGCTGCCATTGATATGCAGGGCGCACTGGAAAGCAATCTGAGGAAACTTCCCGACGATGTGCGGCCGCGCATTTTCAAATTCGATATCAATCAATTTCCCGTCGTCATCCTCGGCATCGCCAGCGATCTGGATCCGGTGGAGCTGACCTCCCTGATGAATGAGGAAATCCAGGTTCGGTTTGCAAGGGTTCCCGGCGTGGCCCAAGTGGATATCTTCGGCGGCTACGATCGCGAGGTACGGATCGAATTGAATCCGGAACGGGTCAAGGCGCTTGGACTCTCGCTTGACCGCGTGCTGCAGGCAGTGGCCAACGCCAATCTCGACCTGCCCGCCGGACGCATCGAACAGGGCCGCTACGAGGTCACCCTGCGCGCGCCCGCCCAGTTCACGAATCTTGATGATATCCGTAACACGGTCATCGAGCAGCGTGACGGTGCTCCCGTGACCATCGGCCAGGTGGCCGATGTGCTGGATACCTACCAGGATCTGCGCCGCCTGGTCCGCATCAACCATAGCCGCGGCATCCGCGTCGGTATCCGCAAACAGCCGGATGCCAACACGGTGGAGGTGACCCAGGGCATCTTTGCCGAGATTGAGCGCGTCAACCGTGATTATCCCCAGGTGAAGGTTATTCCCGTCATCGACCAGGGTAATTTCATCGAACGGTCGATTGACAATGTCACCCTCTCGGTACTCTACGGCGGCGGGCTGGCCGTGCTGGTCCTGCTTTTCTTCCTGCGTAACATACGCAGCACGGTGGTCATCGCCCTGGCCATCCCGATCTCGGTCATTGCCACCTTTGCCCTGATCTATTTTGGCGGATTCACCCTCAACCTGATGACACTGGGAGGCCTTGCGCTGGGCGTGGGCATGATGGTGGACGGGTCTGTCGTGGTGCTGGAAAACATCTTCCGCCGCCAGGATGAGGAAAAGGAATCTCCCTTCGATGCCGCGATTGCCGGAACCAACGAGGTATCCGCCGCGATTGTCGCCAGCACCCTGACCACGCTGGTGATCTTCCTGCCGCTGGCGTTTGTACAGGGGGTGGCGGGGGTTCTGTTCAAGGAACTGGCCTGCGTGGTGGTGTTTTCGCTGGTTTGCGCGCTGCTGGTCTCGCTGAGCCTAGTGCCGATGTTGGCGTCACGCCTGCTGGTCTCGCCGGAGCACCGCCAGCACAAGTCGGCGGCCTCGCGCCTCGCGCAACGGACCGACCTCTGGTTCAAGGCGTTCGACAACCAGTACCGCGACTTGCTGCATGCCGTACTGCGCTGGCGGCTTGCCACCGTGGTCGGTTCCCTTCTGCTGCTCGGGGCCAGCCTGGTGCTCCTTCCGCATATCGGCAACGAGTTCCTGCCCCCCAGCGACGAGGGCGAAGTGCGCGTGGAAGGCGAAATGGAAACGGGCACCCGCCTAGCTCTGGTCGATGACCTGACCCGGCGCGTGGAGGCCATCGTCTATGCGCATACCCCGGAACTGAACTCCTCCGTAACGTCGGTCGGTGCCAGTCGCCACGGCGGCAGCTTTTCCCGCATGGAGATGCGTTTGTCCCTCGTGCCCGCCGCCGCTCGCCAGCGCAGCAATGCCCAGATTGCCAATGACCTGCGGCAACGGCTGCAGAACGCCATCCCTGGCATGACCATCCGTACCCGCGCACCGCAGGGTCAATTCCTGCTCACGCGCCTGCTCGGTAGCGACGAGGGATTCACGGTGGAGGTGCGAGGGTTCGACCTTACGATCCTCGATACCCTCGGTAAACGCCTTGCCGACAAGATGAAGGATATTTCCGGAGTCACGGATGTCAAGGTCTCGTCCGAGGGCGGCCTGCCCCAGGAGGAGGTCGTGATTGATCGCGCCAAGGCCGCCTCCCTAGGACTCGATATCCACGACGTGACTACGTTCCTGGAGACGGCAATGGCTGGCTCGCAGGCCGGTGATTATCAGGTGGATGGCAACGCCTACCGTATTCTCGTACGCCTGAAGAATGCCGAGAAACTGTCCTTGGATGACATTCTGGATCTGACGCTCACCGGCCCCAGCGGCCAGCAGGTGGCGCTGCGCAACCTCATCGAGACCCGCCGCGGCGAAGGCCCGATGCTAATCGAACG
>DIZZ01000015.1:571-8261 GCA_002428045.1 Verrucomicrobia bacterium UBA6015 | reverse complement strand
CACAACCGTCGTCACCGGATTGTCATCGGCAAGGATACCCGCCTGAGCTGCTATATGCTCGAAAACGCGCTGACCGCCGGTATCTGCTCCATGGGCGTGGATGTCTTCCTGATCGGGCCGGTGCCGACGCCGGGTATCGCCTACATCACCCAGAGCATGCGGGCCGATGCCGGTATCGTCATCTCGGCCTCGCATAATCCCTATCATGACAACGGGATCAAGATCTTTACCCGCGACGGGTACAAGCTTTCGTACCGTCTTGAGGAGGAAATCGAAGACATCATTGCCTCAGGCCGGATCAATGATATCCGTCCCACCGCCGAGGAAATCGGACGTGCCAAGCGAATCGATGATGCCATCGGTCGATACATCGTTTTCTGCAAGCAATCCTTCCCCCAGCAATTGCCCCTTGACCGTATGAAAATCGTGCTGGATTGCGCCAATGGAGCCACCTACAAGGTCGCACCAACCGTCTTCCAGGAGCTTGATGCCGACGTGACCGCCATCCACAATACGCCCACCGGGACGAACATCAACCAGAACTGCGGCTCTCAGCATCTTGGTGACCTGCGCCGCAAGGTGCTGGAAACCGGGGCGGATGTCGGACTGGCCTTCGACGGCGATGGCGACCGTCTCATCGCGGTCGATGAGAAAGGCAACGAGCTTGATGGCGACCATATCATGGCGATTTGCGCCAAGCACATGCTACAGCAGGGGACGTTGGGCAACCGCAAGGTGATCATCACTCCGATGAGCAATTTCGGGCTGCGCATGTCCTTCGATAGCCTGGGGATCACCTACGAGGAAGCGGATGTCGGCGACCGCAATGTGCTGGAACTGATGCAGCAGCGCGGGGCAACCCTTGGCGGTGAACAATCCGGACATATCATCTTCCTGAACCACCACACCACGGGAGACGGGATCATCTCCGCCCTGCAGTTACTGTCGATCCTACGGCAGAGTGGCCAGCCGTTATCGGAATTGGCCAGCATTTTCAAGCCAGCCCCTCAGAAACTGATCAATATCGACGTCCCCGCCAAACCGCCGCTGGAAAGCAAACCGGCGATTCTGGCGGCCGAACAAGCCGCTCGTGCCGAACTGGGGACAAAGGGACGCACGCTGATCCGCTATTCCGGCACGCAAGCCATGTGCCGCGTCATGGTTGAAGGCCCCACCCAGGACATGGTCGACCGGATCGCCGATATGTTGGTGAACACCGTCAAGCAGGAACTCTGTGGATCGTACAAGAAGGCTTAGAAGGCAAATCGAAAGGGTCCGTGTTAGTTCTTCTTTTGAACGTTCTCCATGGATCGGCGGATAAGGGCGGCGAGGTTGTCACCCATTTCCTGCATCCCTTCGTGCCCAGGATGCACCAGATCGGTGAGCAGGCCGGACGGATCCTCCAGAAGCATCCGGCCATCCACATGAATCACCCGGCTGGAATCGGTGCCTGCCGCGACCTCCTGGACTATTTTGCGAAATGCCTCTGCCTTGGGCGCGGATGCCTTGAAGTCTGCGTAATGGGTGAAGAGGTCAATGCAGAAAATGAGTTTGTCGGGGTGCGCGGCGACGACCGTGCCGACAAAGCGGGTCACTGCCTCTTGAAACTTCTCGTTCGGCCAGCCTCGGACATTGATTCCCATCTCAAGAACGGCGATATCCCAGTCTGTCCGCGCAGCGATATGCGCGGAGATGGCCGCATCCATCTCCGCTGATCCGGCAAACCCGAGATTGATGAGATCCAAGCCCAGCCGCCGGGCGCACTGCGCCGCATACGTTCCCTCCGGCGGAACGGCCGACGCACCTTGCGTGATGGACGATCCGTAGCAAAGCAAGGTCTGTTTCGGTGTGACTCCGGGTGCAGGATAACGCAAATCGCCCGCTATCGAGAGGATCCGGGATGAATTAAGCGCCGGGAGTCGGACACGCACCAGACGGGGATCAAATGGCAGGTCTTTTATCCGGCTGATCGTTTCCATGAATTCGATCATGGACGGCGTCTTGATGACAATCTCAGTCGGCTCCTCCTTCAGGAGTACCGCCTGGCCTCTGAAGCACCCATGATATACCGAGACCATTGCCGGCGTGGTGTCGCTGTCATCCGCCATGAGCACCACCCGCGCACTGCCGCCGTCCGCAAGCATCCCGCGGATCTCGCATCCCGATCCCTGCCACGCCCGTTTCTGCGCAGCAGGATTAATCCGCTCGCGCACGTCATGCGGTAGTCGGGATATACGAATGCCTGCCTGATCACCAGCCCCGGTGATCCCGCCGACATTATGAAGTTCTACGTCCTGATATTTCACTTAGGATTTGGGGCGTGTTCGATATATGCACTCAAGCTCATGACGTAAGCCTAACATGTTCTGCCCGCTCGTCAACAGATTCTGAATCCGGGCTTTACCCCGACTAACCATGACGCAAGGGCTTGACTCTGCGCTGAAAGTTTTGTAAGCCTTCACCATGCAATTCAAACATCGAGCAGGCAGGCAGGCATCGGGAACCGCCGGAAAGGTTTTTACATCGATCTTCGGTCTGGTTTTCGGATCCATCGGCTTGTCCTTCGCGATCGTGGTGCTTGTCGGCTTGCGCCAAACGGTTCAGATGAAATCGTGGGTGGTCTCGGATTGCGTGATCGAGGCGGCGGAGGTGCATGATGCCGACGAGGACTACCAGTTCACGGTACGCTACCGCTATGAGTACGAGGGGAGCCGCTACATAGGAACCCGCTATACATCCACCGATGACTACCGTTTTGAGAGCATCGCGACCAAGCAGGAACTGCTGACAGCCTACGATCCCGGTACCACCGCCCGCTGTTTTGTCAATCCAGATAATCCTTCGCAGGCTGTACTGAAGCGCGAGACATCGCTGTTGCCGGGGGTTGGATCCGTCCTGTTCGCCTCCATTTTTGTGATCATCGGATATGGGATGATCGTTGTCACATGGTGGCCGCGCCGTCCACCGGTCACGCAGGCCACGACGGAAACCGGAGGGACGGCAGGACGGCGGATTGGCCTGCTTTTTTGCTCGGTTTTTATCCTGATCGGCTTGGTTATCCCGTATTTCGCTTTCGTGAAACCGCTGCAACGCCAACGGGCGGCTCGCCGCTGGATACCTGTCGAGGCCGAGGTTCTCAAAAGCGCGGTGAGGAGTCACCGCGGGGATGACAGTACCACCTATAGCGTTTACATTGCCTACCGTTACGAGATCGACGGAATCCCTTACGAGGGCGACCGTTATCGTTTCTCGAGCAGTTCCAGCAGCGGACACGCGGAAAAAGCGGAAATCGTCCGGCAACACCCGGTCGGCAGCCGCATCACGGTATATGTCGATCCTGCCGACTCAGCCGAAAGCGTGGTCCAGCGCGAGGCCGGGGCGTCGCTTTACCTTGGTTTAATCCCGGTGGTCTTTGCCGTTTTCGGATTTCTGTTTCTCATCATCATGCTCCGCGCGGCACCCGCCAGCACGGCAGGCCATACCGCCGGGGGAACCATGACGCGGCAACGAAATCGTGCAAAAGAGAAAATACCGCCAGCGGTCCGCCGCTCGGGATCGCGCGTCGGTGCGTTCTTCCTCATGCTTTTTATCTCCATTTTCTGGAACGGGATCGTGTCGGTGTTTCTGATGTCGACGATCAAGGAATGGCAATCTGACCAGCGACCGGTCTTCAGTACACTGTTTTTGACCCCGTTTGTCCTGGCAGGTCTGGGGCTGATAGGCGCTGCCTTCCATTTCCTGCTGAAGATCTTTTCCCCGGTTGCCGAGCTTGAGCCGATGACGGATTCCCTTTCGCTGGGCAAGTCATCGGTACTGCGGTTTCGGATCCGCGGTAACGTCCAGCGGATCACACAATTGACCATCACACTGACGGCTCGCGAGGAGGCCACGTATAGCCGCGGCACAAATACCTATACCGATCGCCATGTCTTTCTTGAACAGACCCGTCTCAAAACCATGGATCCCAAGCAGATGGCATCGGGCGAAATCACCGTGAATATCCCGCCTGGCACCATGCACAGTTTTGAGGCCCCGCATAACAAGATCGTCTGGAGTCTGAAAGTCAGTGGCACCATCTCGCATTGGCCTGACCTGAACGACGAATTTATCCTCAACGTCAACCCCCGCGAGGTGCAGTCATGAGTGATCAGATCGGTGTTACCTTGGAGCGGACCGCATACCGCCCCGGAGAGCAGCTCACCGGCAAGGCGGGATGGCAGTTGAGCGATACCCCCAAAAAGGCGCATATCCGACTTTTCTGGAAGACCAGCGGCAAGGGAACCGTCGATTTAAAGATTTTGGAAGACCGCAAAATCGACGCGCCGCAGGCCGCACAACTGCTTGATTTCGCATTTGCACTTCCTGACGATCCTTACAGCTTTGAAGGCCACCTCATCACACTGCGCTGGGGGGTGGAGGTGGTTGTAGGCAAAGCGACCGACTGTGCGTGGTTTGAGCTGGGCCCCGACGGACACACCTGCCGTATTGGCGCGACAACCGCAAGATGAGACAGACCGTTTTCATTCCTGCGCATCGCAACCCCTTCCGCTCGGAAAGGGTTGAGGCGCTGACCTACCGGGAAACGGATCTCACGCCCGCCGACATTATTGCAACATGCCGCCTTGCGCATCATGGACGCGGTGCGCTGACCGGCCCCAAAGGCAGCGGAAAGACCACGCTGCTGCTGGAGATTGCCAGGGCACTGGAAACACAAGGGAAAACACCGCTGCTGATTCGCCTTAACGAGACGAACCGGCACATCGACTGGCAGGCCCTGCGTGAACAAACCCCTCTGTGTTCTGCGCTGCTGGTGGATGGAGCCGAGCAGCTTGGGCTTATTTCATGGTGGCGGCGCCGGTGGCTGGTGCGCGGTGTACCGCTGCTGATCATCACCACGCACGGCTCCGGGAGGCTGCCGACGCTGCACCGCCACCGGACAACCCCGGAATTATTGACGGCACTCGTGGATGAATTGCTAGCAGACGTCCCTGCTGGCATGGTCATTCCATCGCGCGATGCGTTGCCATCCCTTTTCAATCATCACGGCGGCGATATTCGACAATGCCTGCGTGCGCTTTACGATCAAGTCTAGTGAAAAACGGAGGACAACTGGTTATCAATAGGCAATCCAGAGGAAGATTGAAAAATAAAGAAACTAGAAAACCATCTTCAAGGTTGATCCGGCCCCGCTTCCCTGCACCTCGATCTTCTTCTCAATCTGGCGCTTCAACTCCTCGACATGCGAGATCACGCCGACCATGCGTCCTTTCCTCAGCTCGTTGAGCACCTTGAGCGCAACCTGCAGTGTCTCATCATCGAGCGAGCCGAACCCTTCATCCACGAATAAGGTATCTAATCGTATCCCGCCAGAGCGGGCCTGGACCACATCGGCAAGCCCTAACGCCATCGATAGCGAAGCTAGGAACATCTGCCCGCCACTCAGGGTATTAACCGGTCGATCGGTACCGGTAAATCCATCCCCGACGCGTAGATCAAGCCCTGCTCCTATACGGCCGTCAGCCGCTTTCTTATCAAGCAGCAACTCAAACCGGCCCTCGCTCAAAACCCGCAGACGGTTCGACGCCTGAATAAGCACCTCTTCAAGCCGTTGCGCCAGAAAGAATCGCTTCAACGAAATCCTGGGCTGCCCCTTGCCTCCAACCTGCTCCGCGAGTCGACCAAGCACCCTCATCCGAGCCTCAACCCTCTGGAACTGGGCATCCATCGCCCGTATTTCGACAGCCAGCTTTGATAGCGCGCCCTCCGTATGCTGCAGACGATGCAGCGCGGCAGTGGCCTCCTTTAGTTTGGACTGGTGTTCTGCATCGCGTTGCTCAAGCGCCTCCATATCCGGGTCTTCACGTTTATCGACCCGCTTTTCCAACTCCGCGATGATGGCACGTACAGAGGCGCCCGCCTCTTGGTGCTGCTTGATGCGCGCTTCGGTCGCCTCAATCCATGCGTGAGGCTGATACGCCTTCTTGAGCCCCTCCACATCGCCAAATGGGGAGGCCTGCAGCTTTGCGATCATTTCGTGTTGCCGTTGCTTAAGTTCCAGTTCCGCCTGTTCGAGCGCCGCCCCGATCGCCCGGCGCCCACTCTCCAATCCAGCCAGCTCCGTCCCGGCTTCATTATGCTCGCGCTTGATCCCTTCCATCCTCAACACCAAGACAGATGCCTCTTTCGCGGCATCCTTGATCAGTTCCTCAATCGAATCCGGGCTGACATCACGCCCGGCCAGCCGATCGGCGATAGGAGGTTGAAGCTGACGGGTGAACACCGCCTTCTGTTCAGCAATCTGGATGCCAAGCTGGTCCAGTTCAGTCGTCAACGACGCGATCTTCGCCTTGATCCCTGCCAGCATCGCATTGCCCTTCGGAATCCGTTTTGTCTCGAGCTCGTAAATGCCTTCATCAAGCTTCTTCAAGGCATTCTGACGGGCGCGCTCCGCATCCATTTGCCTTGTCGTGCTCGCAACAGCCGCTTCGCAAACCGCCTCGCCAAGCTCCTGCTCAAGGTCACGTAGCGTAGCGGTTTCCGAATCCAGGACGGTTGCCGCCTTCTCAACTGCAATCGCGGCCTCGCCCGCCGCTGACGTCGTCTGCTCAAGCCCCAACTCAGCGGCCTCGATCGCGTCCTGCGTTGCCGTTGCATCGGCCAGCCGGGCCGGACGCGGATGCTCTGGGCTGCCGCATACCGGACAGGCGTCGCCATCCTGCAACCCTTGCGCCAACACCCCTGCAGCATTGCGGTTCCATCGCTCCCTCAAGGCCGCGAGTGCTTCGGCTGCGGCGGCTTTCCTGGATTCGAGACCTGCGCTTGATGCTTTTAATGCTACCAGGAATTGGGTCTGCTTCGCGATCCTCCCGGCAGTCGCCACGCCCTTCTGCAGCTTTTCAAGCCGGCTGCACAGGCTCGCCAGATCAACTTCAGATGCCTGTAGTTTATCGCGGGCCCCCCTGTCCAAGCCAAGCCGCGACGTCAGTTCCGCCAGCCCCTTTTCAACCGCCTGCTGCTGACGGAAAGATTCCGCCATGTCCTTGGTCACCACAGCAAGCCGTGTTTGCAATCCGGTCATCGTCTGCAACGTGTTTCGCAGTTCTTTAGCCTGTCCGTCAACGGTCGCCAGCATGGAAACCGACATTTCCAGGTCCGGAAGCAGTTTCACCTGCTCATCGGCACCCCGCTTGCGGGCATTGGCCACCTCGTACGCCAGCGTTGTGTCGGCAAGTCGCTTGCGGGAACCTGCAACCGCGCTTTCCTTTCGATCAAGCTCGGTTTGTTCAGGCAACAAGGAGGCCGCTATCCGCGCAAGACGCAACGACGTCCCTAGCGGTTCAATACGCGCCTGCTCATCCTTCAGCTTCGCCTCTTCAGCGGCCCTGCGTGCGAGTTCACCAAGGTCCTTTGACAACTGCCGAGCCGCCTCAAGGGTACTGCGACTGGCATCCGCTGCCGTCATCAACGCCGCCACATCGGAGCCTGCGGTTTCAATCTGCGCACGCAGGATTCCGATTTCCCCATCCACAGCCTGCACACCAAACACGGCATCATCCCCGGGGCGGCGATCCTCAGGAATCATGCCGTACACCTGTTCCAGATAGGTTTTGCGCCTGGCCGTGGCGTCCCTCCCCTCCCCCTCGAACCGCTTCATCTCGGCATCAAACCAGGCCTGCACCCCATCGTACAG
>DIZZ01000015.1:0-539 GCA_002428045.1 Verrucomicrobia bacterium UBA6015 | reverse complement strand
AGCAACTGCCTGAATTCCCCCTGGGGCAGCAGCACGACCTGCGAGAACTGGTTCACATCAAGACCAAGCCGCTCTTGAACGAGTACGTTCATTTGGCTTTTGGACGATGCCAGCGTCTCTATGCTGCCATCCGCATTGATCTTTGAGAACGTGCAGCTCTCCGGACAGCCCTTAGTCCCATCCTTGGTTTTCAAGGGCACCTTGTAAGCCCACTGACGGTACGCCACATACCTGACATCCTTCAGCGCAAACGTGAACTCCACAAAGGGCTTATCGGTTTCCTTCGCGAAATCGCTTTTCAGCGACCCCTCGCGACCGGAAGGAACCTTACTGTAAAGCGCATAACAGATCGCATCAAAAAGCGTGGTTTTGCCGGAACCCGTCTTGCCGTGGATCAGGAACAACTCGTTGGCACCGATCTTTTCGAAATCAATATCCACCAACCCATTGAAAGGACCGATCGCCTGCAGACTTAACCGTAAGGGTCTCATTGCGCCACCTCCATGCGGCGAGCCGCCTCGCAAGCCTTTCCGAACAAG
>DIZZ01000120.1:46851-46994 GCA_002428045.1 Verrucomicrobia bacterium UBA6015 | reverse complement strand
AGGGCTTGGCGGAGGCCACGGCGGGCGACGGTATCTTTCGAAACTGAAGCAATCTGGCGTTTCAGCCACGCTCTTCGGTCATGCGTCGTCCGCCCTGCGTTCTTCTTCGAATCCGTGCGAGGGGTGACGTGGAAGCCGCTGTC
>DIZZ01000120.1:46424-46842 GCA_002428045.1 Verrucomicrobia bacterium UBA6015 | reverse complement strand
ATCTATGCCTGCGGCCTGCGCCTGGGCGAGGCTTGCCGGTAGGGTGCCAGCCATACGACCAGATTATCCGACATCTTCACATACCGTTCATCATGCGTCTTGCTGCTTGCCTCGCTGACGAAGATTTCCCGTCGTTCGAAATTGATGTCCGTCCAGTCCAGCCGCTGGAGCTCCCCCGCCGGACGGATCCCGGCGAACAGGGCGAGCGCATAATACGGGACCATTGCCGGGGTATTTGCGGTTGCCCATTGCATGAGCTTTTCCACATCCCCGACCGGCATCACATACGGCAGCCGCTTCGGTTCCGTGGCTACCGTCATCCGGACCGCCGGATTCATCTCGACCCACTGCTTCTGAACCGCCAGGTTGAACAGCGCCACCAAAAGCCGACGATGCTTGTTGAGCGTAACCGGCCCGT
>DIZZ01000120.1:45847-46415 GCA_002428045.1 Verrucomicrobia bacterium UBA6015 | reverse complement strand
CCAGCGATCCAGATCCGTGGCAGTGACATGCGTTACCGGCGTATCTCCGAACGACCTGATAAAGCTCAGCGTGCCAACCCGCAGTTCCCGGAGCGTCGATGGCCGCCGCCCCGCCTTTTCCACCTTGGCAATGTACTGCTGCAGCATTTGACTGCAGGTGCCCGCCGCGCCGCCTTCCGGCTTATTATGACGCATCCAGAACGCGGNNCGCTTCGATCAAGGTTCCTGCGCCCGTTCAATTCCGCCAGCGCCTTCACCGCATCCGAACGCTGATCGCTGGTCAACATGCCATAGGCCTCAGCGGCATCGGTCAGGCTGCCCTTGCCCTCAAGCCGTGCTGCTTCTGGGCGGCAGCGGCTAGTTCATAGTTGTGAAGCTACGACGGCCCCGCTTGCCGTCGACAATCCCCAGATCCAAGATAAAACGCTGATAGGTTTCCCCGTTACGAACCACCGGAGAAATACGGATCGTTCCAACCGATGCAGATGCTTTCGCCATGATGAAATCCATTGCCAATTACAAAGACAGTGTAGACACAAACACGGCACAAATCAATAAAAAATAAAAA
>DIZZ01000120.1:1090-45764 GCA_002428045.1 Verrucomicrobia bacterium UBA6015 | reverse complement strand
TGCGTCTGCCATTTCGCCACCCGGGCAATCGGTTCGAACTTTATGCCATGGCGCGGGCGATAGCAATCCAAAATTACGATTCAGTTTTGGATTGAAGGCGGCATAGGTAAAAGTATAATGTAGATAGGATTGAATAGGGTGGTTTGTTGGCAGGAAGGAAAACAGTATGGAAAAGACGGCAGTTCAAGATGAGCCTGCAGGCCTTGATGTGCCGGCTTTAGACGGTGATCTTGCGGAAGTCAACCGTCTGCTGCGCATGGAAATAGAAGCGCGTATCGCTGCCGAGGAATCCTTGGCCGCCAGTGAGCGTAAGTATAGGGCCATGGTGCATTCTGCTGTCGATGGCATCTGTATCTTGCAGGAACAGGTTCTAAGCTATGTAAATCCCCGGCTTTGCGAGATGCTGGAACGTGATCAGGATGCATTGATCGGTACCTCCCTGGCCGAGCATATTGCCGAGGACCAGGTTGATCGTACGTTAGGTCTTTATCGGCGAATGGCCAAGCGCGACGTGTTTCCTCAGCGTTACGAAACGGTCTTGGTCAGTAAGGGCGGGCAGCGAGTTGATGTGGCGGTGAGTGCCAGCGCCATTGATATTGACGGGTTTCCGTCGGTGGTTGTGATTGTGCGCGATATAGCGAGTCAGAAACGTGCACGCCAGATCGCCATCGAGAACGAGCGCCTAGAGGCAGTCCGCACGGTTGCGCACGGGATCAGCAATAATTTCTCGAACATCCTTAGCGTGATCAGCAGTTATGCCGCCTCCATTGCGGACAGCTTTCTTCCCAACACGCGCCCTCACGAGTCGGCTCGGAAGATTTTGGAGGCTGTTAGTCATGCCACGGACCTAACGCGGCGTCTGCTTGGGCTTGTCCGGGTCAGTCCGGATGCTGGGTTGCAGCTTAGTGCTGTGGATGTGGCGACATCAGTCAGCAAGGCTTGTGAGTTGATTGCGCCGACACTGCGTGAGCGTGACATTGTGGTTGACGTCAACGCAGCGGTGCCCAACCTGTACATTCAGGCTGATGCGGGACCGTTTCTTGATGTGCTGATGAATATCTTCCTGAATGGTGCGGATGCCATGCCGCAGGGGGGGCGACTGGATGTGCAGATCCTGCTGCAGGAACGTCAACAGGCGACGCATACGTTACCCCCCGGTGTGGCTGACGGGGATTATGTTGATGTGTCGGTCAGTGATTCGGGGATCGGGATGACGCCAGAGCAACTGGCCCATGTTTTTGAGCCCTTTTATACGACCAAGGCCGATCGGGAATGTTTTGGACTCGGGCTGCCGGTTGCCCAGCGCATGATCCAGTCTTGGGGTGGATGGATCGAGGTGCGTAGTACACCGGGAGAGGGAACCTGCATGCAGCTCATCATCCCGCGTGCTGCCGCCCCGCATCCGGCATCGCATGATACCCCGGATCATGCACGAACGGTGCTTGTGGTTGATGATCATGCCGGGCGACGCCGGATGATGCGGCGCGTGCTGATGACGGATGGCTGTATCGTGCTGGAAGCAGAGACTGGTGTCCAGGCGATTGAACTGTATCGGAACCGGTCGCAGGACATTGATCTTGCGGTTATTGACTGGATCATGCCGGGCGTTGATGGACGCGATGTGCTGCAGGTGATTCACGAGGGGAGCCCGGAAATTCCAATCTTGATGTTGTCCGGCTTTTCACGGGATTATGTGCGTAGCCAGGTTCGCATAGGCGCCTGGGCATTCCTGCAGAAACCGTTTTCGACCCCACAGTTTCGTGCCGCCGTACACAAGCTGTTGGATTAAGCAGGACGATCGGCAACGTCTAGTCGAGCCATCAGCTCCCTCTGGCGGCGACTTATTCGTGCCAGCATGCGGCGGTTGCAGGCGATCGAATCCCCGAGAAAACCAAGCAGGATAAAAAGCAGACCGGCAATTACAAACAGGATGAACAGGCTGAGCGCCACGTTGCTGCGTCCGCTATGAGCGATTCGTGAATATAGATAGTATGCCCCATTGAGGATGCCGATTCCGAACGTAAAGGCTCCCAGCCCGGCAAAGGTCTTAAGCGCCTCGTAGCGTACATAGATCCGGAGCATATCGGCGACACAGCGCTTGATGTAGTCGGGAATGGAGCCGAAGAGGCGGGATTCGCGCAGCTTGCCGTTGGTGCGGATGGGAACCTCGGCGATGGATTCCCCCTCCTTGCCCAGCGCGATGATGGTCTCGATGGTGTGAGTGTAATCGGTGACGAGGTCGAGGCTGAGTGCCGCTTCCCGTGAAAAGGCTCGGAAACCGCTGGTGACGTCACTGACGTCTGTTCCCGACAGCTTGCGGACAACCCAGCTTCCGAACCTCTGCAGGATCTTCTTGCGAGCGGAAAAATGCCGGATTCCCTCGATGTCGCGAACCCCGACAACGCAATGCGCCTTGCGTGCCAGGATGGGTTTTACCAGCAGCGCGATGTCGGCACCCGCGTACTGGTTGTCACCGTCGGTATTGACAATGATGTCGGCACCGAGGCGCACGGCTTCGTCAAGCCCGCTGCGGAAGGTGCGTGCCAACCCGCGATTGGGGTAGTTCGAGAGGATATGGGTGGCCCCGAGCGACCGGGCGATCTCGACTGTACGATCCGTAGAGCCATCGTCAATGACCAATGTTTCGATCACGTCGATGCCCTCAATCGCAACTGGAAGATCGCGAAACACGCCGGGCAATGTATGTTCTTCGTTAAAGCAGGGGATTTGAATAATCAGTTTCATAGTTTTTTCCGCCATCCAAAATACTCGACAACTGTAGGGTATTCGGCGTAACCTTACAACGGTAAAAATCAGGAGCGTTAGATAGTGGCAAATCGTGTGGTATTCATCGGGCCGTGTTACCCGTTTAAGGGAGGTGTCAGTAAATATGCGGCACGGCTAGCGGTGCGGCTAGCGGCGACGATCCCGTTGGAAATGCATACCTATGCCCGGCTTTATCCCCGCTGGCTATTCCCAGGACGGAGCGAGCCGGATCCGATCCTTGAGTATAATGACGTTCCGTTTGCCATTCGCGATCTCAGCTTCCTGCGTCCCTGGACCTTCTACCGGCTCGGCTGCCGGATCCGACGGGATGCCGGATCCATCGACGGGGTGGTGCTGACCTGGTGGACGTCGGTTTGGGGCCTACACTCCTGGCTGCTGATGATGGGGCTGCGCAAGTCGGTGCCCCTGGTTTTATGGTGTCACAATGTGTTTGATCACGGACGCCGGGGGTTGCTCACCATCCCGGTCAAACAATTACTGCAAGGGGCTGACAGCTTTGTGACGCATTCCGGGACGGAACGTAAGCGACTGGAGTCACTCGCAGGCGGGCGCCCTGTGGGTATGTCGCCGCTGCCTCCGCTCCACCTGGGCGAACTCAAGCCGCTTGGCGAACCGGGCGTTATGGCACCGTCCCGTGATCGTTTACGCGAGGCACCTTTTAGACTATTGTTCTTTGGTTTTGTTCGTCCCTACAAAGGCGTGGAGGATCTACTGGAGGCGATGCGGCAGGTTTCTGATAAAGTGCATGTACACTTGACGATCTGCGGGGAATGCTGGGGCAAGATGCATCAAAAGCTCCAGGCTTGCCTGCGTGAATACAACATCGAGGATATCGTGGATATTCGGGATGCCTACATTCCGGATGACCAGCTTGGCGCTGTGTTCGAGGCTTGTGATGCGGTGGTGCTTCCGTATCGTGAGGCCACGGGTAGTGGTGTCGTTGCGCTTGCACATTTCTTTTCGCGTCCGGCGATTGTGACGGATGTAGGATCGCTTTCGGAAGCCGTGGTGCCGGGCCGTAACGGGTGGGTTTGCCGAGCCGGGAATCCTGACCATCTCTCCCTGACCATCCTGCAAGCCATAAACCAACCCATCTCCGCAGCCTCAGTCGCCGCCGCACAGCCTGATGCGGTGGACGCTTGGGATAAGTTGACCGCCTGCGTGCTCCAGGTGATGGTTTCAAAAACGGATAAAGCGAACGCAGTTCGGCAGGAGATCAAGAGGGGAAAACATCACCAACGGCACTAGGTTCCGACCATCTCGCACGCCGGGTTCACGATCAGGGAACAGAGCCCCGGCTACGACGTCGTTGATCTTGTCCCTTATAAATATGTCTTTTGTAAACAACTCACGAACCGAACGGAAAGCCATGATCGAATGACATCATTCTGAATAATTGGTGTTTGACAGAAAAGCGTTGAAGCGTTAGTTTTTCGATCACAATTTGGTGGATCGCTTCTTGAGAATTTAATTGAAATGCAGAACGCTCATGGATGACTTCTTGTTGGAAACGAAGGGGCTCTTTAAGGTTTTTTCGGGCGTTCGCGTGCTGAGCGATATAGATCTCCGGGTGAAGCGAGGGCAAGTCCTGGGGATCATCGGCGAAAATGGTGCCGGCAAGTCCACGCTGGTTAAGATTCTCACCGGCATTCATGCCCCGTCATCAGGCCGGATTTTCATTGAGGGTTACGAAATCCGCCACATGAACCCCGAACTTGCTGGCAGACTGGGGGTGAACATGATCCCGCAGGAGTTCAATCTGATCGGCAACCTTAATGTTTTCGAGAATATCTTTCTTGGCCGTGAATACCGTTCATGGGGCGTTTTCCTCGACAAGGGCAGAATGCGTAGGAAAACGAAAGAACTTCTGGACGAGTTGCGCTGCGCGGTCTCGGTTGACGCCCAAATTCAGGATTTGAGCGTTGCTGGCAAGCAGATGGTGGAGATTGCTAAGGCTGTTGTTAACGACTGCAAAATCCTCATCATGGATGAGCCTACGACCGTGTTGACGCAGGACGAAACGGATATCCTGTTTTCCCTGGTTCGTCGACTCAAGGAGCACGGCACGGCGATTGTCTATATTTCTCACAAGCTTGCTGAGGTCAAGCAGATCTGCGATGACATCATGGTGTTGAAGGATGGCTGCTTCGTCAGCCAGGATCCCGCCTCTGAGCTCTCAACGCATGAAATGGCCAGGCGCATGGTTGGCCGCGAGCTGCGGCAGATGTTCCCGCCTAAATCCAAACCCGGTTCGGAAGTTGTTCTTGGCGTTGACAACATGGTGATCCCGGGGGATGTCGCAGGCATAACATTTGATCTGAGAAAAGGTGAAATACTTGGCTTTGCCGGTCTGGTGGGCGCAGGCCGGACGGAAACGGCTGAGGGCATATACGGGATCAGGAGACCGGTGTCCGGGTCCATTTCTATTGGCGGCAGCAAGGTGAGTATAAAATCCCCGCGTGATGCGGTTGCCCACGGGATCGCGTATCTTTCAGAGGATAGGCAGGGCCGCGGGATTCATACCGGCTTCAGTGTTTCTCACAACACGACGTTGATTTCGTTGAAGAACTACGGCAAACTGATTACCGATAGGGCCAAGGAACTTGAGAAGACTGGATTCTATGCACGGAGTTTTAATATCAAGAGTCCTTCTCAGACGACGCCGCTGAAGTTCCTCAGCGGCGGCAACCAGCAGAAAGTGGCGCTGGCAAAAGGTCTTGATCCGCAGCCTAGGATTTATATTTTTGATGAGCCGACCCGCGGCATTGATGTGAATGCTCGGGGTGAGATATACGTATTCATTCGCAGGCTGGTAGAGGACGGTATAAGCTGTATTCTCATCTCGTCGGATCTGGAGGAGGTCATCGGACTCTCCAACAGGGTGGTGGTCATGCGTGAAGGGCGGATTGCCGGGATTTTGGAAGGTGATCAGATCAATGAGGAAGACATCATGTTTCTGGCGGCGGGTGTCGGTCAGAGCCTGTCGGCCTGAGGGAAAGTATTGCGGATGAAGACACACGGAATTGATATGGAACGTTTCGGGCCGTTTATTGCCCTTCTTGTCCTGTTTGTTGCGGCCTCGCTGACGAGTGAGTATTTTCTGCAGGTCACTAATCTGTTGAACATTCTCCGCCAGGTTTCATATACCGGGATTATTGCGCTGGGTATGACCTTTGTGATTATCGCTGGCGGTATTGATCTCTCGGTTGGCTCGATGACAGCGCTTGTCGGTGGGTTGACGATCCTGGCGCTAAATCATTTTGGACCGGGTGCAGGCGCCGTGGTGGCTGGCATCAGTATTGCGCTTCTGCTGGGAATGGCGGGTGGCGCTGTTAACGGGTTGATCGTGACCGTCGGGCGGGTCGCACCCTTCATTGCAACGCTGGGTACGATGGCGATTTTCCGGTCGCTCACACTCTGGACTATAGATGCCGGTGAGTTCAGATCAAATAGCGAGCTTTATGGAGATTTCGGGATGGGGCTGCTTTGGGCTGTACCTGTTCCCGTATGGATATTACTGGTGCTGACGGTCCTGTTTTCCGTGTTGCTCAACAACACGCCGTTCGGACGGTACGTCTGTGCCGTTGGCTCGAACGAGAGGGTGGCCCGCTATTCGGCCATACGGGTAAAGTTCATCAGGTTTGTCTGCTATGTGATTCTAGGGCTGACGGTGGGTATTTCGGCGGTATTGCTATCAGCCCGAATGAACTCAGTCAGCTCGTCCGGCACGGGACTGAACTTCGAACTGGATGCCATTGCGGCGGTTATTATCGGCGGCACCTCGCTTTCAGGTGGGCGTGGCAGTATTATCGGGACCCTGGTTGGTGCGGTTATTCTTGGCATTGTGAACAACATGCTTAATATGTGGGGGATATCGCCTTATCTGCAGGGAACGGTGAAGGGGGCTGTTATTCTTGGTGCCGTTTTGATACAGAGGACGAACAGGTCGTGGAATGAATAGAGGGTATCGTAAAAAGGAGGCAGAACAGATGAGAAAGCGTAGATGTGCGATGGTTGTTGCGGTGTTGCTGGCCGGGGTGGCCGGGGTATTTGCCCAGGATAGGACGATAACTATCGGGGTATCCATTCCGTCGGCCGATCACGGCTGGACCGGCGGCGTGGTTTGGAATGCAAAGAAGGCCATTGCCGACTGGGCAAAGAAGGATCCAAAAATCAAGTTTCACCTTGTCACTGCCTCCAATCCTGCAGAGCAGGTGAACCAGGTCGAGGACCTGATGATGAGAAAGATAAATACGCTTGTGATTCTTCCCTACGATTCCGCTCCACTTACGCCGGTGTGCCAACAGGTCAAGGATGCTGGGATTACGCTTGTCGTGGTGGACCGTGGACTCACCAAGCCGATTTCGGACATCTACGTTGCCGGTGATAATCCGGGGTTGGGCAGGGTTTCTGGCGAGTTCATGGCGAAGCAGTTGAAGGGTGAGGGGGATATCGTTGTCCTTGAAGGTATCCCCTGTATGATTAACACCGAGCGCGTCAATGCCTTCCAGGACGTGATGAAGAAGCACCCCGGGATCAAGACGCTGGATTCGCAGCCAGCGTACTGGTCCACACAGAAGGGCCTGGAAATTATGGAGAACTATCTGCAGAAGTACAAGAAAATCGACGCCGTTTGGGCGCAGGATGACGATGTGCTCAAGGGCGTGCTACAGGCCTATAAGGAATCAGGACGCAAGGACATCAAGTTTTTCCTTGGTGGCGCAGGTAGCAAGGATATCATTAAAATGGTAATGGACGGCAACCCACTGGTTCCTGCTGACGTTACCTATCCTCCGTCAATGGTGGCCTCTGCAATCAGCATGGCCGTCATGTCGGCAAACGGAGAGTCCCTAAACGGCTTCTACCAGAAAAAAATCCCGTCGAAGATAATCCTGCAGTCCGAGCTGGTGCTGCCTGCAAACGCCAAGGATTATTACGAACCTGAATCGGTGTTTTAGTCCCGGAAAAGTTCCGGACAAAGCCAGACCCGTCCGGTGCAGGAAGTTCCCGCACGACCGGGGTTCTGTCATCAGCGAACCCCTGTGCCACCTGGACATGGCGCACCGGGATTTGGGGGGTACAGGACCTGCGTTGCCACGGCCTGCTTTCCGGTTCCCCCGATCTTTGTTCTTGGGCAAGCCAGCGTTATGCGGGGGTCGATCCCGATCAATTGAAGGGGCAGGGGGATGTCCTGCATTGCTTTGCCTTCAATCCGGCCTGCAACAGCTATGTCTTTATGCATCCGGGCGGTACGGTCTTTCGCTTCTGGTGACCGGAGCATCTTGCTCCGGATTGGCCGCCGCGTTAGCGCAATGCCAGTGGGGGACCGAGGATTTCACGGAGGATCATGGCCTTGCGAGCGGTGTCTCTGGAGGATAATTCCTGTCGCAGGATGTGGGCCAGTGAATGTTCGCCGGTCGCTGTATGTGCTGATCCGTGCTGTGGGAATCCCGTCGCGAGGATAACTTGATCCGTGCCTTGATCATGCGCGTTGGATTCTTGGTAATCCGCAGGTTCTGCTGGGGTCAACACGGGTGCAGTGGGTGTCGGGTGAGTTAGCGTTTTGGTGTGTCTGCGTTGCTCCTGTTGGCGTTTCAGTAAGTCCTTCCTTGCCTTTCGCTGCTGGATCAATTCGGGGGGTAGGAGGCGTGGGGGAGGCGTTGGCTGGCCGCTCAGGCTGCGAAAAAAGTCTTGTAGCGCCTCGGCAGGATCGGGAGATCCCGTCTGCTGCCGGGTTCCTTCGCTGGCGCTCCCCTCCGTTTGTCTGGCGGTGGGGGCGTTGCCCTTGCCGGGAGCCTGGGCAGACACCTTGCGTGCGCCCTTGACGATCTGGCCAATCACCGAGGCAATCACGATGACCACCCAGATCAGCCCCCCGATATCGGCATGTACCGTCATGCAATCCTCTTAGATGTCGTTGCGGCTATCTTCGCCAGCGATATTCCGCCGCATGGCGGTATCCGACTCGATATTCTGCAGGCGGTAGAAGTCGATAGCGCCCATATTTCCGCTACGCAGGGCTTCGGCCAGTGCCCGCGGCACATCGGCCCGGGCCTCAATGACCTTGGCGTTCATTTCCTGAACCAATGCACGCATTTCCTGTTCCTGAGCAACGGCCATGGCCTTGCGACCTTCCGCTTCGGCCTGGCGCATCTTCTTGTCGGCTTCCGCCCGTTCGGTTTCCAGCTTGGCACCCACGTTGGCCACATCGCCCATACCGGCGACGCTGATATCGGCAATATCGATCGACACGATTTCAAAGCCCGTCTGTGCATCCAGTCCGCTATTGAGCACCTTTCTGCTGATCATGTCCGGATTCTCAAGCACATCCTTGTAGGTCGGCGATGATCCGATTGCACTGACGATACCCTGGCCTACACGGGCGACAATGGTGTCCTCGCCCGCACCACCAACGAGGCGTTCAATGTTGGCGCGCACCGTGACGCGGGCCTTGACCAGCAGACGGATACCGTCCTTGGCCACGGCATCGAGGCCGAGCGGGGTCTTGTCCGGATGCGGACAATCGATCACTTTGGGCTGGACGCTGGTGCGCACGGCTTCCTCCACATCGCGGCCAGCAAGGTCGATTGCCACCGCGCGTTTGAAGGTAAGTTGGATATTTGCCTTGTCGGCGGCAATCAGTGCCCGGGCGACGTTCAGGACGTTGCCACCCGCTAGGTAATGGGTTTCCAGTTCATCGGTGGAGATCGCAATGCCAGCCTTGACCAGACTGATACGGGCGTCCACGATCAGTGCGGGCGGAATGCGACGCAGCTTCATACCGACCAGTGTCCAGAGAGCAACCTTGGCCCCCGACATCAGCGCCCGGATCCACACGCCAAGGAAATGCATGAAAATACCAATGATAACCAACGCGGCAATACCAATCAAAAACATGAAAATAACCAATGCACCTTGCATACGTCCAACTCCCTGCTCTGCGGTCTCTCCCGCTGGTTTCAATCAACTGAACTTCCACGACGGGTGCAATGTTAGATCAATTGGTTTTAGAATGCAGCAAAAAACGTAAGGTAAAAAATCGACCAAGGCTTATTGTTGTATGGCCCGAAGATCGTGCAGGAATTGGCTGTATTGCGAGCCGGCGTGGTAGGAGGATCGGACGAGCGGGCCGGATTGGCAGTAGTCAAAGCCCCGTGCCATGGCCTGCTCCCGGAGTTCGTCGAAATCATCCGGGTGCCAGTATCGCACGACCGGGGTGTGGCGGGGGGTGGGTTGTAGGTATTGTCCGAGATTGATGATGTTCGTGCCGACATGGCGAAGATCGTCCATCGCGGTTAACAGTTCATCGCGCGTCTCCCCCAGGCCGAGCATGAGGCTCGACTTGGTGATAGCCGATGGATCGTAGGCTTTGACGTTACGAAGATAGGTCAGCGACCGGTCGTAGTCGGCGCGCGAACGAACGGTCGCGGTGAGTGAACGCACGGTTTCCAGATTGTGGCTGTTGATTTCCGGATGAGAATCGGCGATGCCGTGGATGGCCTCGGGGTTGAGGTTCATGTCGGAGACGAGGACTTCCACCGTACATTCGGCAGACGCCTCGCGGATGGCATTGACCGTGGCGGCAACCATCGCGGACCCGCCATCGGCAAGATCATCGCGCGTGACCATGGTAATCACGGCATGGCGGATTCCCATTTTGGCCACGGCCCCGGCGACGCGGGCGGGTTCATCTAGATCGGGTGGCGGGGGAACCCCGGTGTCCACGGCGCAGAACCGGCAGGCACGGGTGCAGGTATTGCCGAGGATCATAAACGTGGCCGTCTTGTGCGTTCCCCAGCATTCGTGGATATTCGGGCACATGGCCGATTGGCAGACCGTGTGCAGTTGATGCTCCTGCACCAGCGAACTGATATCCCTGTACGCCTCGCTACCGGAAAGGCGCACGCGTAGCCAATCCGGTTTTCGCTGGTAACTTTCGCTCATTTTGGTCATCCTCTCACAAATTAACTGAAAAACGGATTGAACATACAGCAGGTCAAGGTATGCTGAAAGAAAAAAGAAACGATAAACAAGGAGCTTATGATGCCAGCAATAACTGATGACGAAACCATGATGCGTTGGATCGAGGCACACCTTGGCGATCTCATTCCTGAAGTGGAGTGGCGAACCAAAGCCGAATTGGCTGTCGCGATCAATCGACTGAAAAAGGAAAAGGATGCCGTTATCCTGGGTCATAATTATATGGAGCCTGCGGTCTATCATCTGGTGGCCGACATTACTGGGGATTCGCTGGAGCTGTGTCGCAAGGCGGCGGAGACCCGGCATCGGGTGATTGTCTTCTGTGGTGTCGAGTTCATGGCCGAAACCGCGAAGATCATCAATCCCGAGCGCACCGTATTGATTCCGGCACAAAAGGCGGGGTGTTCGCTGGCCCAGAGTATCACGGCGGAGGATGTGCGTGCGCTCAAGCGTCAGTTTCCCGGGGTACCGGTCGTGACCTACATCAATACCTACGCCGACGTCAAGGCGGAGACCGATATCTGCTGTACCTCGGGTAATGCCGCCCGGGTGGTGGCGTCGCTCAGCGGGAATGCGGTTATTTTCATTCCGGACGAATTCCTGGCACGAAACGTGGCGCGCGACACGGGCAAGACGGTCATCTTCCCGGAACAGTCTGGGGCAGGCAGCGCCCTTTCTGAAAACCAGTTCGTGGCCTGGCATGGGCGGTGCGAGGTCCATGAATTGTTTAGTGTCCAGGACGTGACGGATGTTCGTTGCCAATTCCCGGGAACGGTCATTCTCGCCCATCCCGAGTGTTCCCCCGACGTGGTCGAGGCGGCGGACTTCGCGGGCAGTACCTCGGCGATGATCCGTTATGTACGGGATAAACCGGCTCCGCGCTACCTGCTGCTGACCGAATGCGCGATGGCCGATAATATCATGGCCGAGAATCCCGATCGGGAAATGCTACGGCTGTGCAGTCATCGTTGCCCGCACATGGCCTTGATCACGCTTGAAGATACCCTTGCGGCCTTGGAGAACATGCAGTATGAGATCCATGTTCCCGAGCCGATCCGCCTGAAAGCCAAGGGGGCGATCGACCGGATGCTGGCGATTCATTAAGCAATGCAGGTTTATAGGGAGGACGGTATGGAGCGACAAGCCGAGGCTCGGGTGTGGTTGGATATTAACTTGGACGTACTAAAGGAAAACTTCAAAAGGATGACCCGCATGGTGGCTCCCTGTGAGGTCATCTCTGTGCTCAAGGCGAATGCCTACGGACTCGGTGTGGATCCGATTGCACGGGCATTGGCGGCGGCAGGCTGTCGACGCTTCGGCGTTGCCGAGTTGAATGAGGCGCTGGCCTTGACCGATATCGGAGGCTGTGCGGTACAGATTCTGGGTGCCGTATTGCCGATGGATATCGAGCCGGCGGTGGCGGCAGGGATTGTTCTTCCGGTTGGCGATCTGGAGACCGCCCGTCAGATCAGTATGGCGGCGGTTCGCCTGGGGCGGAAGGCAACCGCCCATTTTCTGGTCGATACCGGGATGGGACGACTCGGCATCCCGGTGGACCATGCGGCGGACGTTATCCGTGCCTCGGTGCGTCTTCCGGGGGTTGACTGGGAAGGCGTTTATTCTCATTTTCCAGTGGCCTATCGCAGCGGCAGTGAGTATACCCATGGCCAGCTTGACCGCTTTGCAGATTTGCTGGAGACGCTGGCGACGGAGGGGATAACCTTCCGCTGGCGGCATATTGCCAACAGTGATGCGATCAACAATTTTCCGAGGGCGTTTCGGGATCCCTACAACGCGGTGCGCTCGGGGATCAATCTGCACGGGTCGTTTGATATGGAGGGGCGGCGCGCCATGTCGCTCGAATCGGTCCTGACGCTGAAGACCCGTCTGGCCGCCGTGCGGCGGCTGGCGTCCGGATCGCACATCGGCTATGGTTGTACCTACCGGTTGCCGCAGGACATGCTGGTCGGCACCATATCGGCTGGCTATGCCGATGGGCTGCCGCTGGCGTTGTCCAACCGTGGATCGGTCCTGGTGCGAGGGACGCTTTGTCCGGTACTGGGACGTGTTTCTATGGACTACACCACTATTTCCCTGGAAACTGTGCCGGACGCCGAATGTGGCGACGAAGTGATCTGCCTGGGAGGCAACGGGCCTGAAGCCGTCTCCGTAGAGGACTGGGCACAGCTCAAGGGGACCCATCCCTACGAGATTATCTGCTCCTTCGGCAGCCGGGTTGATCGTCGCTACATCAGCCGCTGACGACCTCGCCCATCTTGAAGATCGGGAGGAACATACAAAGCACGATACCGCCGATGATCACCCCGAGGAACACCATGAGCAGCGGTTCAAGCAGTGAGGTCAAGCCATCCAGCATCGTCTCGACCTCATCGTCGTAGAAATCTGCGATGCTGTCCATCATCTCATCGATCTTGCCTGTCTTCTCGCCCGCCTGTAGCATACGCACAAGCAGGATCGGGAAAACGGTCTGCTTGATCATCGCGCTGGAGAGAGGTTCCCCGTTTTCGACCGCCTTCGAGGCATCGGTGATCACTTTGCCAGCGACCACGCTACCGGTGGCACCGGAGACAATACTCAGGGCTTGCAGGATGGGAACGCCGCTACGGATGAGCTGGCCAAACGTACGGGCAAAACGGGCGGCAGCGATCTTTTTACTCAAATCGCCAACCACAGGGGCTTTCAAGAGAATCCTGTCCACCTCGTATCCCCCCGATGGCGTGGCCTTCCAGCGCTTGAACAGAATAACGCCAATCACGACGCCAACAACAATGAAGAATCCATACGCCTTGAGGTAGCCGCTCAGGTTGAGCAGGAATTGCGTAGGTGCAGGCAGGTTGGCACCGAAATCGGCGAACATCTCGCCGAAGACCGGCACGATGAAAAGAATCATGCCAATGGCGATGATGATGGCAATACTCAGGATGATGATCGGATACATCATGGCCGATTTGACTTTACGCTTCAGTTTTGCGCTGGCCTCCAGGAAGCCGGCGAGACGCCCGATGGTTTCGGCAAGCTGCCCGCCCATTTCACCGCCATGCACCATATTGGCGTAGAGGTCGTCGAATACACTCGGGAACTGGCGGAGTGCCTCGGAGAAGGAGGCTCCGTTCTCGATACTGCTTTTGAGCTGGTCGATAACTTTCTTGAAATTCGGATTATCGGTCTGTTCATTCAGGGCTTCGAGTGTCGCCACAATCGGCATGCCTGCGGTCAGCATGGCGGCCAATTGCCGAGAGAAGCCCGGTAGCACGTCGTTGGCAATTTTCTTGGCCCCAGGGATCGTTTTTGCGGGCTTCCGTGAGGCTCCCTTCTTGGGCGTGGCGGCCGGGGTGGGGGGGGTAATGCCTTTGGGTTTGTTTGATATGGTTGGGCTCATAATCTTAACCTTCCTAGTCGCCGCCGGTTACAGCCAAGGCTGCATCAAGGCTCGTGATACCGTCACGTACACGTGTCAATCCCGCTTGCTTCAGGCTGACCATTCCCCGCTTGATGGCCAGTTCCCGAAGCTGCCCTGTATTCATCCCTGAAAGGATCCCTTGTCGTATGCTGTCGTCAACAAGAAGGACTTCCATAATGGCTCCGCGGCCCTTGTAGCCGTTGGTGCAGCGAGGGCAGTTGCCGGGGCCGTAGATGGTTGCGCCATCGAAAAACTTGGCATCGATGTGGTTCAGTTCGAGCATCTCAGGTGTCACCGCCAGCGTTTTCCTGCACGCCTGGCACAGTTTGCGGTAAAGGCGCTGGGCCTGGGCGCATACCAGGGCGGACCCAAGCATGAAGGGCTCGATCCCCATATCCACAAGACGCGTGACGGCACCGGCCGCATCATTGGTGTGCAGTGTGCTCAGCACAAGGTGACCGGTCAAGGCGGCCTTCACGGCAATCTCGGCGGTGATCTTGTCGCGGATTTCACCGACCAGCACAATATCCGGATCCTGGCGCAGGATCGAGCGGAGGGCGGCCGAAAAGGAAAGCCCGACATCGTCATTGATCTGGACCTGATTGATGCCCGCCAGTTGGTACTCGACCGGATCTTCGCAGGTGATGATATTACAGTCGATCTGATTTAAATCCTGAAGGCAGGAATAAAGGGTCGTGGTCTTGCCGCTGCCCGTTGGCCCCGTCACGAGAATGATGCCATGCGGTTGCTTGATGGCATACTGCATAGAGCGTTCGGACACCGGATCCAGCCCGAGGGAGGCCAAGCTGGGAGCCAGCGAGGACTTGTCCAGGGTACGCATGACAATCTTTTCGCCATTGACCGTCGGCAGGATGCTCACGCGCAAGTCGACTTCCTTGCCGAGGGCCTTGATGTTGAAGCGGCCGTCCTGTGGAATCCGGCGTTCGGCGATGTCCAGGTCGGACATGATTTTGACGCGCGAGATAATCGCATTCTGGAGCCCTTTCGGTGGCGCCGGACGCTCCACAAGGGCTCCGTCGATACGATAACGCAGGCGGATGGTCTTCTCCATCGGTTCAATGTGGATGTCGCTGGCTCCGGTGCGCAGGGCCTCCACCAGGATCATATTGACCATACGGATAACCGGGGCACCCTCGGCTTTCTCCAGCATCTCGTCGAGGTTCTGATCCTCCTTGTTTGAATCATCAACGACCTGCACATCGCTCTCGTTGCGCATGAGCTCTTCCATATCGAGCCCTTGCGATGCGTTCGCTGATAATTTCGAGATGACATTGGCGATGTCCTGTTCCGAGGCGACGACCGGGGTGATGATCAATCCGGTATGGGTTGCCAACTCATCCAGGGCCATCAGGTCGAATGGATCGCTGAGCGCAACCGTGAGCGTCTTGCCGACACGGGCGATTGGCATCACGGCACGCTTGGACAGGATCTCTTTGGGAATCAGTTCGATCAGTTGCTCGGGGGGCGTGAAGTGCTTCAGCGAAATCGGGGTGATACTCAGGTATTCGGCAAGTGCAAGGGTAATGTTTTCCGGGGTCGTCAGCTTTTTCTCGACCAGCAGTTTCTCTAGGCGAACGGATGTGGTTTCCGCCTCCTTGCATAGTTCTTCCAGCGTCGCCTGATCAACGATTTTGCGCCGCAGCAGGATACCGGATAAACTTCCACTTGCCTCGTGTTTTGCCATGACCTGTTCTTTCGTCAATTAAAATGCATTGAAAAGCATTCTGGATTATGTCAGCATGCCAGCCGAATTCAAAGCAAAAAGTGAATGGGTGGATAGGATTTTAGGAGTCTATGTTGCAGGGGGGGGAATATGCGCATCATTGGAAGCTTGGCAATCGTTTGGTTTTGTGCATCGCTAGCGATGGGGGCGGATCGTACGGTCAGGCGTTCAGGCGTGATGCGGGAAGGTCCCGGCAGCTTTTTTCCGGTTGTAAAGACGCTTGAATCGGGGACTGTGGTTGGGCTGGAGGAGACTCGCGGCAACTGGGTGCGAGGGCGCGTGGGGGAGGTATCGGGCTGGATCGCGCAGTTGACCTTCGAGGGCGTCAGTGCCGG
This sequence comes from Verrucomicrobia bacterium UBA6015, assembly GCA_002428045.1. Classification (GTDB taxonomy): domain Bacteria; phylum Verrucomicrobiota; class Kiritimatiellia; order UBA8416; family UBA8416; genus UBA8416. Next base: position 29,497 of record DIZZ01000120.1, on the reverse strand, counting down.
GGTGGACTATTCCGGAATGATCCACTCGGAAAAGGCTGTGGTGATCTCGTCGGTGGATATTGCGGCTGCCAGCAAGGGGCTGTTCGAGGCGAATTATGCCGAATCGCACAAAGTTGATTTCGCCCGCGTGGATGCATTGGAGCAGTTGCAACTGCCACCTTCGCTGGTTTCGTCGATCGTCCAGTCGCTCCCACCGACCAATCCGCGCCTGCTGCAGGGGTTGCCGGCTCCAGTCTTCGCTAACAATGTCATCATCCGCCAGGATGCCGAGCAATTGCTGGGACGGGCACTAACCGCCACGTTGCTATCTGCGGGTTTTGTCGATACGCCGGACACGATCGCCTACGTGAACGCCGTGGCGGCCGTGGTCGGATCCAAAACGCCTCGCTATGATATAACCTTCCGGGTGGCGTTGACGGCGGATGACGGGATCAACGGGTTTGGGTTGCCCGGCGGGAATGTGGTGATCTCGCGAGGCTTGCTGAACAAGGTGCACAGCGAGGCGGAACTAGCCTGCCAGATCGGGCACGAAATTGCCCATGTCACCCTGTATCATGGATTGCGCGAATTCCAGAAGCGAAGCACCCACCGCCTAACCGATTCCGGTTTTGACGAGTTGAATAAGGCCGTATCCGAGCTGGCGCAGTCAAACTCCGGGGATGGCACCAAGGACGATCCGTTCGCGGAGTTGAATGGCTTGACCGGGGATACCAGCCAGGACGCCGTCGAGGCGAATATGACACGTGTGGCGAACACCTCCTATCTCACGATCATCGGGAAGCGGGCGAGGGCGGATGAACTGGAGGCCGACTTGTATGGCGCGGCCTATGCGGCGGCGGCAGGGTATGATCCCCAGGCCATGATCACCTACCTCGAGCGGGTACGGGATGATGGGGTGGGGCAGGACACGTTCCGCCATCACCCGGCCATCCAAGACCGGATCGAGGCCTTGCGCGATGGCATCCGGCGCTATCGCCTGGTGGCTGGGCGACCCGTGCTGCACACGGAGCGATTCATGGAGCAGACGGCCCGCCTGCGTGGGTTAAAGGAGGGCATGTGAAGCCTTGGTTCGTTGTGGGATTTGGCGGGGTGCTGATGGCGGTGGTGCTTGCCGGGTGCGGGAAAAGTCTTACGACCGGCCTCGGGGGGCGTCCGCCGGAAGTGGATCTGCCGACGTGGTTCACGGCGCCGACGGCGGACATGCACGCTGATATCCCGGTCAGCCTGGGCGTGTCGTTGCCTGAGCACCTCCAGCCGCTGGCCCGGCAATACAGCCTTCCGAACTGGGTCGTCTATGGGGTTGTAAGGGCACTGGGTTCCCAGGAGTTCGTGGCGAACGGAGTCTACCGTTCCTACAGTGTGGTGGATGAGAGCGGGGAATCACGGGTGGTCATTGATGATCTTTTCTATGATGTCCCGATGGATCAGGCTCGCCAGTTGCTTGCCGGTATTGCCGAGGAATGTGGCAAGGCCGAAACCGAACGTGGGCGCATGGATGTGCTTGGGTCGTTTGTGAAGCAGCGATTTGGCTCGATGCTCCTTTTCTCGCTTGATCGTCAGGCGGATATGCGCACCAACCTGCTGCTGGTCTCCGGAAAATCCTGTGACCCAACGGAACGGTTTTCGGATGGACAGCCGGCCTCGATGCCGCCGATCGGATGGAAGGAAGAGGACGGGTACACCAAGACGACCATGGTGGGGACGTTCCATTATGGAAATGCCGAACTCTCGTTCCGACGGGTTGAGGAAGAGGCGATTCGTGATTTAGCCAAGGGGCTGATGTACAAGTTCAGCCACATGCGCAAGAGTTTTGTCGAGGGCGGGGTTGACGTTTCCGATGATATGAAGGAGGAAACCTACAAGGAAGAAATCACGCTACGCATGCGGGGGGTTGTTGTGCGCCGTCGCGTCGTCGATATGAAGCGGGGCTTGTGTCTGGTTGAAGTGTGTGTGCCGGTGGGTGGTGTGGCTCGGCAATAGGCAGCAGGCGGAGGTGGTTCTTGAAACGATGGATCGGATGTGTGCTGGCGTTGGTGGGGGGGCTGCAGGTGGCCGTTGGAGATCCAGGGTTTGCAGAATGGCTGAAAAAGGATACCGATGCGCGCAAGCAGTATGTAACACCGGGTGCGCCGACGACGAATGCGGCGGTTTCCGATTCCCCGCCTGACCGGTCCGAGCCATCATCGGGGGGAGCCCCCAAGGAGGCGAAACCCGAGCTTGGCTGGCTTATCATGGTCTACATGGCGGCCGACAACAATCTTGATCCCTATGCATTGGAGGATGTCCTAGAAATGCAGAAGATCGGATCTTCCGATCAGTTGAAGATCACCGTGCTGATGGACCGTGTCGATTATGCCGAATGGACCGAGGCCCGTCGATTTCTCGTTCGACGGCCCGCAGAGCAGGGAGGGCGTAACTCGTGGGATCTGGCGTTGCGGACCTGTGCGGGGCTTGGTGAGCAGAACATGGGGAATCCCCAGACTCTGACCGACTTTGTCAACTGGTCCATGGAAAACCATCGCCAGCCGAATACGATGCTGATCCTCTGGAATCATGGAGGCGGCTGGCGCAGCACGGATAGCACCACGCCCGCAAGACGGCTCAATCCGCTGCGGGTCAACCGACAGCGCAACACGCGCGGCATTGCCTGGGACGATACTGACGGCGGTGACTTCCTCGAGACGCGCGAGGTGCGTGCGGCGTTGGAGCCGATTCCAAAGCTCACGGTGATCGGTGCGGATGCCTGCCTGATGGGAATGCTGGAAGTGGCCTATGAACTGCGCGACCGGGCCGCCTACTTCATCGGGTCGCAGGACCTGGAGCCTGGGGAGGGGTGGCCGTATGAACGCTGGCTTCCAGCACTGGCGACAAAACCGGCACTGGATGCGGAAACCTTATGCCGGGAGATCGTCAATACCTACACGGCGAGCTATGGTAAGAAACCGGTTACGCTAAGTGCCGTGCGGCTGGCGGCGATCCCCGAACTGGCCGCCTCGGTGGATCTCGTGGCGTGCGAGGTGATCGAGCATCTGGAGCGGGATGCAGCCTCCGCAATGATCGGGTTTGAGGGGCTGCCGTGGTTCCCGCCGGCCTCCCCTGCGTTTGTCGATCTGGGAGCCTTCCTGACGCGGTTGCAGAAGGGAATGCCAGCGCGTTTGTCGGCGGCGGCGAAAACGGCGTCCGAGGCATTGTCGAAGGCGTTGGTGGTCAACTCGTCTCCTGCGTCACTGGGTGGGACGGGACTGAGCATCTATCCGGGTGGTGGGAATGACGACGCCGATTACCGGGCTGGGATTATCCAATTGGCTCGCGATACCCGATGGGATGAGATGTTGCGGGAAATGGGGTATCACCAGCGGAAGACGGCACGTGCCGTGCTGGAGTCGGGAGATCCGGGGCGATGGGCGGTGCTGATCGGTGTGTCCTCGTATGCGGACCCGGCCATTCCTGCGTTAAAGTATGCGGCGGCCGACGTGGAGGTATTGCGGCAGGTGTTGATTGATCATGCGGGCTACCGTCTGGAGAATATCATTGTGCTGACCAATGCCGAGGCGACGGTGGAGTCTGTGCGCTCAGTGCTCGGCACGCGGTTGCCGCGGCTGGTTGCGGAGAAGGACATGGTGATGATATACTTCTCTGGTCATGGAGGTGCCGAGCCGGCGTTGCGTGGGGACTCTGGGGACGGCACCGAGAAGTACATGATGCTGGCGGACAGCAAGCTGGATGATATGTACGGCACCGCGTTGCCGATGAGTGAGTTGTCGCGTATATTCAGTCGGGTCCGTGCCGATAAGCTTCTTTTTGCCATGGATTCCTGCTATGCTGGGGCCGCTGCTGGCGGTGAGGGAAAGGGGGTATTACGGGAAGGCATGAAGGCGGTCGGGTTAAATGATGATTACCTGGCTGCTTTGACGGGCAGCGCGGGTACGGTGGTGATGACCGCCTCGCGAGCCAGTGAGGTGTCGATGGAGTCCCCAGAGTTCGGCATGGGAATCTTCACTCATTATTTGTGCGACGGGTTGCGAGGCAAGGCCGATGCGGATAGCGACGGGCTGGTTTCGATCATGGAGCTTTACCAGCATGTCAACCGGCATGTGCCTGCCTCGGCCAAGCGTATGGGGGCATCGCAGAATCCCGTCCTCAAGGGCGAGATTAGTGGCTCATTTCCGGTGGCGGTGGTAAAACAGGGCGAGGAAGGGGGAAAGTGATGAGACAGTTACCGTTGATGCTGCTGCTGGTACTGTTCGTGTGTATATTTAACGGTTACGGCGCGGAGACCGAGGGCGAGGATATCGAGGGGGCCTGGATGGGTGATGTCTTGTTTGTGTACCATGCCGGGGAATGGCAGCTCGAAATCAGCTATCTTGCGATCGGAACGCGTAGTGAAGGACAGCAGGGGACTTTGTTGAAGGATGGGAAGCCCGTGATCGGAGAGACGGTGGGGGCGTCACTCCTGACCCCCTTGGGACGGTTGAAATATTATGGGGATAAGCGCCAGAACCCCTGGGATGTGATCGGCTGGCACTTTGCTGATCGGCGCAAGATCCTTCCGTCCAAGGATATGCCACGCAGGTCGTCATCGGTGCCAGCAGAAGAAATCAAACCAGAGGTTGAGGAGAAGTGATGAGTGATTCGAAATTCTATGTGACCACGCCGATTTATTATGTCAATGACAAGCCGCATATCGGTCATGCCTATACCACGATCCTGGCCGATGTGCTCGCACGCTATCACCGGCTGCTCGGCATGCCGGTCCATTTCCTGACCGGTACCGATGAACACGGGCAGAAGGTGCAGCAGGCTGCCGAGAAGCGCGGTGTGGCCCCCCGTGTGCATGTGGACGAGACCGTGGTTCGATTCCTGGATCTATGGAAAAAACTGGAGATCACGAACGACGACTTCATTCGTACCACCGAACCGCGTCATGTGGGCACGGTACAGCGGATCCTGCAAGACCTGTATGACCGCGATGAAATCTACCGGGCGGATTATGACGGGTGGTATTGCGTCACCTGCGAGCGGTTCTTTACCGAAAAGGATCTTACCGATGGCAAGTGTCCAGAATCGGGCTGCGGACGCACGGTGGACCGGATCCGAGAGACGAACTACTTTTTCCGGATGAGCAAGTACCAGCAATGGCTGATCGATTATATTCAAGCCAATCCGGATTTTATCCAGCCCGATTTCCGTCGCAACGAGACCCTTGGTTTCCTGCGCAATCCTCTTAACGACCTTTGCATCTCCCGGCCGAAGAGCCGGTTGTCGTGGGGGATTGAATTGCCGTTCGATCATGATTTCGTGACCTATGTCTGGTTCGATGCACTGGTCAATTATATCTCGGCCGTCGGCTACGGCGACGATCCCGACCGCTTTGCCCGCTGGTGGCCAGCGTCGTTGCAACTGATCGGGAAGGATATTCTCACCACGCACACGGTCTATTGGCCGACGATGCTCAAGGCCATGGGGTTGCCTATGCCGAAGACGGTCTTCGCGCATGGTTGGTGGCTGGTTGGCCGCGACAAGATGAGCAAGACGGCGGGAAATGTGGTCAACCCGATGGAGATGGTCGAACGCTATGGTGTGGATCCTTTCCGCTATTTCCTGATGGCCGAGATGTCACTGGGGCAGGATGCCAGCTTTACTGAGCAGGCGTTTGTGCGCCGCTATAACTCGGATCTGGCCAATGATCTGGGAAACCTGCTCAGCCGGGTGATGCGGATCATTGGATCCTCGTTCGCTGGCAGCATTCCCGCCTGCGGGGCACTGGGGCCGGATGAGCAGCAGTTGCGCGAGGTCACGCTGGCGGCCGCCAATGAGATGGTCGCGTCGGTCGGTCGGCTACGTCCAGATCAAGGGTTGTCGGCCTTGGCCGGGGCGGTGCGCGAGGCCAATCGGTATGTGGAAAAGCGCCAGCCCTGGTCCCTGGCCAAGCAGGGCGACGCGAGTCGCGAAACTCTGGGCACGGTGCTCTACTGCGCGGCGGAAAGCCTGCGGATTGTCAGCGGCATGCTGTATCCGACCATGCCTGGGCGTATGCTTGAGCTCCGGGCGGCGCTCGGCTGCGAGGTTGGCGAGCCGGTGATCAGTGCCTTGACCGTCTGGGGCGGGTTGCGCAGCGGCTCGGTGACCGGTGGCATGAGCAGCCTCTTTCCTCGCATTGAGGTAAAGTCCGTGGCGACGGATGTGGCGACGGGGACGCCCGCAGCCCAGAAACCGACCAAGGAGCCGAAGCAGGTTTCCAAGGAGCCGAACCAGGCTTCCAAGGCCGAACCAGCGGTTGGTGTCGCGCAAATCGGGTTTGATGACTTCACCAAGCTGGATCTGCGGACGGCTTGCATCCTTACGGCGCAGCGCATCGAGGGGGCGGATAAACTGCTACGACTCGAGGTGGAGACGATCGGCGGAACGCGCCAGATCGTAGCGGGTATTGCCAAGGCGTATGCGCCTGAGGATCTGATCGGCAAAACGATCGTAGTGGTAGCCAATCTCAAGCCAGCGGTCATCCGGGGCTTTGAGTCCTGCGGGATGCTGCTGGCCGCCAGTACCGGGGAGGGTGGGTTGCGATTAATCACGGTGGATGGTGGCACCGCTGCTCCCGGATTGCGCGTGGGCTGATGAAAAACCTTGTTGCGGTAACGCGTTGGTTGCGCTAGGCTGTATTCAACGAGGGAAAAAAGTTGAGTTTCTCAACTTATACAGGTAGGGGAATTATGGACGGCGAAGTAGAAATCATTCGGTGGTCAGGAATCTGGCGTCAGGGGCAGGAAGTCCGTGTGGGTGCTCGTCTTTCCGATGGGCGCGATGCCTTGCTGGTGGCATTCCTGGGGCATGAGGGTGTCGATGCCAAAGTGCATTACTCGCTGGTTATCCAGGGCGAGGATCACCAGGCGGATTTTGTGATTCCGACGGAGTTGGAAAAGCGTGTTGAAGATAAACTGTTTAACGAGCGGCGGGTTCCTGGCAGCCGTACATTCAAAGATTTACAACTGTTCTAGGGGAGCGTAAGGGTATGAAGGAGTGTCCGTGCGGGAGTGGGTTGGGTTATGCGGTATGTTGTGAGCCGGTGATTCGCGGAACCCGGCCAGCGGCGACGGCAGAAGCCTTGATGCGGTCGCGGTATTCGGCCTATGTCACCGGCGAAATTGATCATCTGGGGGCATCGCTACAGGCTGGAGATCGAGAGCAGTTCGATGCGGCGTCTGCCAAGTCATGGGCCGAGACGGCGGTATGGAAGGAACTTGAGATTGTCGCGACCGAGCGGGGCGGCGAGTCGGATAACGACGGCGTTGTCGAATTCATTGCCCGCTATTTCGCCAATAATCAGGATCTCGAGCATCATGAACGTGCCTATTTCTCGCGCGAGGGCGGGCGCTGGGTGTTTGTTGAAGGCCGCGTGATCGGACAGGATCCGTATCGGCGCGAAGAACCGAAACTGGGACGCAATGAACCCTGCACCTGCGGAAGCGGTAAGAAATACAAGAAGTGCTGCGGAAAATAAATCCGGACGTCCGGATGCCCCGGCATTCATCCTCGCCTGGGAAGTGACCCGGCGTTGCAGCTTACGCTGTCGCCACTGTCGCGGGGCGGCCAGGGATCTGGCCTATGCGGGCGAATTCTCCACGGAGGAATGTTTCCGTACGATCGATGCGCTGGCGGAATTTGCCCGGCCCATGATCATCCTCACCGGCGGGGAACCGCTGATGCGCAGCGATATCCATGAGATCGCCCGGTATGCGGTCGATCATGGATGTCGCGTTGTGCTGGCGACCTGCGGGCACTTGCTGACCGCCGACCTTGCCCGTGAATTAAAGCGAGCTGGGGTGGCTGCCATCAGCGTCAGTCTCGATGCAGCCATGCCCTCGGTTCATGATGACTTTCGTGGGGTGCCGGGCGCATTCGAAAAGACGGTGCAGGCGCTGGGGCATCTCAGGGCGGAGGGAATACCGTTTCAGGTAAATGTCACCGTCTCGCTACTGAATGTTCACGAGCTGGCTGAGATTCAGTCCCTTGCCATCGGATTCGGGGCTTCGACGGTCGACTATTTCTTTCTCGTTCCCTCTGGGCGTGGTGCTGGGATGGCAGATCTGGCTTTGCCTCCAGAGGCCAGGGATCGGGCGCTGGCCTGGATTGCCTTGCAAGTCGGCAAGGCCCCGGTACGCGTCAAGACGACCTGTGCCCCGCAGTATCACCGGTTTGTTGATGATCCCCATTTCCGAGGCTGCATGGGGGGGCGTGGTTTTGTCTTTCTGTCGCATACGGGAATCCTGCAGCCGTGCGGGTTTCTGGATGTGCCCTGCGGAGATGTACGTGCCGCGGATTTTGACGTGGCTCGGTTGTATCGTGAGTCGGCGGTGTTCAAGGATCTACGGATGCTGGATGCCCTGGCCGGTTGTCCTGCCCGTGCCTATGCCCGATCTGGGTGCTACATGGCGGGGGAGGAATGTTGATCGGCTATACGGAACGGGAATGCGACGTGTTGACCGCCTTGCAGCGCGGCGTCGAGCCGGTCGCTCGTCCGTTTCAAACGATGGCATTGCCGGAAGCAGCGGTGGTCGATCTACTGCGCCGGGCTCTGTCGGAAGGACTGGTGCGCCGGTTCGGGGGAATCTTCGATGCCCGCCGACTTGGTTATCGCAGTGTGTTGTGCGCCCTCGATGTTGCCCCTGATCGCCTGGACACTGCCGCGGCGGTGGTCTGTGCCAGCGACGGGGTGACGCATTGCTATGAACGCCGTCCGGTGGGCGAGATGGACGGGGCAGCCTATCCCGGATTGTGGTTTACCATGGCGCAGTTACAGGATGACTTTGATAGGAGCTTGGCGCAGGTTCGTTCGGTATTGGGCGATCATATAAGCCCGGTTTGCCTGATTGAGCTGCCTGCGGTACGGCGTTTCAAGATTGATGTCGTCTTCGACTTGCGGACGCGCGACCGGGATGAGCTTTTCCCCGGTGCGGTGGCTGTCTCCGTCGCTGCCGACAAGACGGAGGATGCGATTGTCTTTACCGAGCAGGATCGAGCCCTTGTTCGCTGTCTGGACCAGCAGATCCCGGTGGTTGACCGTCCATTCCTCGCCGTGGCTGGCCAGGTGGGGATGAGCGAGGACGCGGTGCTGGCAACGTTGGCGCGTTGGAGGGATGCCGGGGTGCTGCGGCGTGTGGCGGCGGTGCTGCATCATCGCGAGGCTGGATTCAAGGCCAATGCGATGTGCGTCTGGCCAGTGCAGGGGGATGTCATCGCGGCCGGACGCCAACTGGCGGACTGCCGAGAAGTTACTCATTGTTACCAACGCCCACGCTTTGATGGATTTGCGTTTGACCTTTATGCCATGATACACACCCCATCCTGGCCACAGACCCAAACCCTGTTCGATGCCATCGCATCCGAATGCGGACTGTGCGGCGGGCGCATGTTTGCCTCCGTTCGTGAGTTCAAAAAGAGCAGTATGCGCTACTTCGCATGATAGGGCTGATGAATAAGTCCTGCTGATGGGCATGATTGGCGAAATCGGCGGTTGACTTTACCGCCTGTGGGATATAGCGTTCTGCGCGTGTTAAGTTCCATCCTGAAGGAGATTGCGATATGCCCACCTATGAGTATGAGTGTACGAAATGTAATCACCGTTTCGAACGGTTCCAAAGCATGAAGGATGAGCATGTGAAGCGCTGTCCGGAATGCCGCTGCAAGGTGCAGCGCCTGATCGGCACCGGTGCAGGCATTATCTTCAAGGGCAGTGGCTTCTACCAGACCGATTACCGCAGCAAGGACTACCACGAAGCAGCCAAGAAGGATACCTCGGCGGCATCCGCGCCCGCCGCATCCGACGCCAAGTCGGCCGCCACAACGGAAGGTAAAAAGGAAGCCACTGCCGCGAAAAAGTCCACCGCATAGAAATCGTCACGCCGGAACGTGTCTGGATGACTTATGATGTCCTGTCGCAGATCAAGCGAGGACGTGGATTCTAGTCTTGAGCAGGAGCTTGCCAGTCATCTGTACGGAAGGGGGATGCTGGCAATCCGGCACCATTGTAAAGATTGCACTCCGGCCAAGCCGCCCACGCATAACGGATGGCGACGGGGGTGGGCACATCGGGGCTGGACACGGCCACCGTTTCGCCGTCGATCCGAGCTGTCGCGGGCTTCCATTGGCGATCTTCGCCAGCAATGACAAAACCTTTCAAGTCACCCTCCTTCGCCTTCAATCCACCGTTGCAATGGGTAAAGGAAACGACGACTTCACTGCCCTTAACCTCATGGCCTGACGGCAGTGGCCCGCTGGTATCGCTCACTTGCTTCCCGTAAACATCGCCCAGCGCCCATAACGCCAGCCGCCTTCCAACATCCTGTTTGTTCTTTGGGTGAATATTCGTGGGTTCTCCAAGGTCTAGCGTAATCGCCATGCCCGTGCGGGGCATGGCGAGGGTTTTGAGCATTGCCTCCTGCACAAGCATCCATCCGTCGTCCTTGCGTTGGAAATTCGGCAGTTGAACCCAGGCAAAAGGCAGTTCCTCATTCCAGCGTGTCCGCCAGTCGCTGACCAGCAGCGGTAACTGAAGGTGATAAAGAGAACCTCTATCGTCGATCGCATTGGATTCTCCCTGATACCAAACCACGCCGCGAATCGCGTACGGTATCAGGGGTGCAATCTTGCCATTGAAAAGCCCCCCAATACCGGCTTTGTTCGCGCGCCTCAACACTGGGTCTACCGGCTTTTTCGGTTCCGGCTTGCCATCCGCTTTAGCGTTCCCTGCGTCGTCGCTCCATTTCGCCAGTGCCTTCTCGTAATTTGCTTTCAGCATCGGTTCTTTACGTTTATCTTCCTGTTCCTTCTTGTCAATGGCCTCCTTGAGTTCCTGTTTCGCAAGCTGTGTATCTGCGGCGATCCATGCTTCAATCGGCGTTCCGCCTACTGAGGAGTTGATCAAGCCAACCGGTACGTTCAGCTCGCTGTAAATCGACCGTCCAAAGAAAAAAAGAGTCGCAGAAAAATTTCCAACGGTATCCGGTGCACAGATTACCCATTGGCCACGGGCGTCTGGTGAGGCTGTTTTGGCTGCCGATGATGTTTCTGTGAACATACGAATCAGCGGTAAATCCGAAGCGCTTTTTTCAATCTCGAAATGTGCCGCCTTGGATACCGGCCACGCCATGTTGGACTGTCCGGATCCTAGCCAGACCTCTCCCACAAGGACATCCTCGATGCGCAATTGACGATTATCCGTGGCCCCTTGAATCAGCATGGCCTGCGGCTGCGGGTTGGCATTCATCGGTGCCAGTCGCGCCATCCACATCCCATCAGCATTCGCTGTAACAACCTGCTTCTGGTCTGAAAACGTAATGGTAACCGCTTCGTCGGCGTCAGCCCATCCCCAAACCGGCACGGATTTTTCACGCTGCAGAACCATGTGATCAGCGAAAACTGACGCCAGTTTCAGTTCAGCTGCATCGAGCCCCCGTGTCGGTCCAAAAAGGAGGAATACGGAAACCATCGGCACATAAATCAAATGTTTCATAAACGCATCTACTTTCCTTTGAGCATTAGCAACGGTACTTTAAAAAAGGAATGCAAATTCAAATTGCCATTCCAGCCCAGAACGTCTTCCCCCATTCGCTTTCGCGGTCATTCCAATCGACACTGAACCTGACAAGTTCCTTGCGCAGTTCGGAGACCTTATCCGCATACTTCGGAATCGCCGCCAAATTAGACCGTTCCCATGGATCATTCTCCATGTCAAATAGTTGACTCTGCGTGTGTTTTCCATCAATCACATAGTCGATCAGCTTGAACTGCGAATCTCGCACAGCTCGCTGGAATCCACAGTAGGCAAAGTAAAGCGAGTTACGCACCGTTGCCGTTGCATCATGCATTGCAGGGATCAGACTCGTGCCCTCGACCGATTCCGGGATGGAAATATCGCTGAGTTCACAAAGGGTCGCAAAAATATCAAAAAGATAGACCAGTGCTTCTGATTTTACTCCTTTCGGAATTCCTGGCCCGGCAAAAATCAGCGGAACGCGAACGCTATGGTTGTAGCAGCTTTGTTTGCCAAACAGACCGTGCTGTCCAAGGGCCAGTCCATTATCGCTAGCGAAGACAAAAATGGTATTCTCCAATGCGCCTTTATCTTCAACCGCCTTAATGACCAGTCCAAGCTGGTCATCCAGATGTGAGATCATGGCGTAATAGTCGGCGATATGCTTTTTCGTATTCTCCGGATCCCGGGGAAAGGGAGCCAATTCTTCGTCGCGAATGCGCAATGCGCCGTTGGCAAAAGGGTGGCCTCCTAGGAAATTCAGGGGCAGCTCAATGTCAGCCGCACAATACATATCCCGGAATTCATCGGGCATGGTTCGGGGATCATGCGGAGCCAAAAAGGAAATATAGGTAAAAAATGGGTTCTCCGCATCATACTCCCGGATAAACCTGCAGGCCGCCGAACAAACCATTTCGCTGGAATGAACACCATTGTTGATATGGTCGGCATGAATGATTTGCACATCGTTACTGGTGATAGGATCAATGCAGCGCCTGAAGGTCCTGTCGTATTTGCCAGTCGAATCGAAATGATAGGCCGGTACATTCCAGTGGTCTGCCATGCCGCCGAAGAAAATTTCATCGCCATCCGTGAAGCTGCGGTGATAAGCAGGTCTTCCGTTGTGCCATTTTCCGGCTCCGAACGTCCGATAGCCAGCCTGACGCAGGCACTCACCGAGCGTCGTATGCGCTTCCGGTATGCGTGATCCCGTGTCTTCGAGGTGGAAGAGCGATCGCCCTGTATGCAGCATGGCCCGGCTGGGCATGCATACCGCACCGCAGGTCCCTCCGGGAATGTGCGCATGGGTAAATGCGGTTCCCCGGTGGACAAGCTGGTCGATATTGGGCGTATTGATAGCGTGATTGCCCAATGCCGCAATTGTGTCAAAACGCTGATCATCCGTGAAAAAAAAGACGATGTTTGGTTTTTTGCTCATGCAACTTTCTTTGCAACTTGAATTTCCAACCATGCCCATAATGGTAGAGTTAAGGGCCATGCAATGTCAATCCATGATAACTGCGTTCGCATTCTTTTCTTTTAATGCATTTGCACTGATTTTTTTCTTGAAGTCTGGTGCGTGTTCCTGCACTATGTGGTCCGCATATTTCGTTGGTGGGGTACTCAAGCGGTCAACGAGGGCAGACTGTAAATCTGCTGGCATAGCCTTCGAAGGTTCGAGTCCTTCCCCCACCACCACTCTGTTAATTCGGCGTTTTCCGGTAAAATCAGCTTTTATTGCAAAAAAGCGGCAGCCGCATTCATCTGAATTCGCCTACTAAATCCAGCGTTCTTATTCTCATAAAGAAACCAAAGGCATGTTTTCATCCTTACTCGCCAATTGTGCGGGGCTATAACATATTCATTACATTAGGATTGAAAATTATCTGGCTAGCTTTTATGGTAAGGTTTTATTGCGATAGTTTGAAATCTTTTTAACCGAGAGTTATTGCTATGGTCTTGACGTTTGGTGAAGTGATGTTGCGGCTGTCGACCCCCGAGCGGCTGCGATTTGGGCAGTGTCTGCCCGGGGCGATGTCGACTGGGTTTGGTGGCGGGGAGGCGAATGTTGCCGTTTCGCTGGCGCATCTGGGAACTCAGGCGGCCTTTATGTCGGCCTTACCGTCGGGGACGATTAGCGACTGCCTCTTGGCTGAATTACGGGGGCACAGTGTGGACACCTCGCGGATTCGCCTTTGCAAGGAGGGGCGCTTCGGGATTTATTTTCTTGAGACCGGATCGAACCAGCGGCCTTCCGTGGTCATCTATGATCGCGACGGCTCAAGCATCTCGTTGGCTCGCGCGGCTTCCTATGATTTTGCCGGTGCGCTGGATGGCGTGACCTGGGTGCATACCACGGGCATCACCCCGTCGCTGAGCAAGGCTGCCTATGAGGCGACCTGTATGCTGGTGCAGGCCGCCGGTTCCCGTGGCCTTCCGGTGTCGGTCGATCTCAATTTCCGCAAGAAACTCTGGCGCTGGGATGCCGCCCGCGAACCCAAGGCGCTGGCGCAAGCCTGCATGACGGAAATCCTAAAGCATACCACGCTGGTCATCGCTAATGAGGAGGATGCCGCCGACGTGCTGGGGATCCACGCCACCGGCACCTCGGTCGAGGACGGGCAGATTGCCGCCGGGGCTTATGTGGAGGTTGCACGCGAAATTACCCGGCGCTTCCCGACGGTGCAGCGGGTGGCGATTACCCTGCGCGAAAGTTATTCGGCGGACCACAACAACTGGGGTGCACTGCTGTACGAGCGGGCTACGGATAAGGCTTTCTTTGCGCCGCTAGACGCCGCTGGCGCGTACCGCCCTTATGCCATCCACAATATCGTTGATCGCGTCGGCGGTGGCGATTCCTTCGGTGCGGGGCTGATTCATGCCCTGCGTTCATCGCGGTTCAGTGCTCCGGCGGATGCCATCCGGTTTGCCGTGGCCGCCAGTGCGCTGAAGCATACCATTGCCGGTGATTTCAATCTGGTATCGGAGACCGACGTCGAATCCCTGATGAAGGGCAGCGGATCAGGTCGTGTGCAGCGGTAGTCAGTCTCCCGAACGGGAGGGACGGGTTCCACCCCGTCCGCAGGTCGGGAGGGCCGGGTTTCACCCCGGACGCGGTGTTGTAAGCGGTAGTCGGGTTAATTTAAATAAGGAGCGTAACAGAATGACGAAACAGGACATCATCGCGAGAATCAAGGCGAGCCGGGTGGTGGCGGTATTGACGCTGGATGCGGCGGAGGATGCGATTCCGCTGGCGGATGCGCTGCTGGCGGGCGGGATCAAGGTGATTGAACTGACGTTGCGGACACCTGCGTCCGAGGAGGGGCTTCGCCGAATTGCGGCGGCGCGCCCCCAGATGCTGATTGGTGCCGGGACGGTGCTGACGGCCGCGCAGCTTGGCAAGGCCATCAACGCGGGCGCCATGTTTGCGGTCAGCCCGGGGCTCAACCATGCCGTCTCGGCGGAAGCGGAATCCCGCGGTTTCAGCTATTTTCCAGGTGTGATGACGCCGACCGATGTGGAAGCCGCCTTGGCGATGGGGCATCGGCTGATGAAGTTCTTCCCGGCCTCGATTGCTGGCGGGATCCCGATGCTCAAGGCACTGGATGCCCCGTATGGACAGGCGGGCGTGCAGTTCCTGCCGCTGGGTGGCGTAAACGCCGAGAATGCGGCTGATTATCTGGCGCTCCCCTGTGTGGCAGCCGTCGGCGGCTCCTGGATTGCCGAACGGTCGTTGATCAAGGAAAAGCGGTTTGACGAGATTCAGCGCCGTGCTGCCGCTTGCGCCAGCTTGTAGATTCGGAGGCGAATGATTTCAGGATTCAAAACCATGTGGCGCTGGCGGGAACTGCTCTGGATCTTGGTCTGCCGCAATTTGAAGATCCGTTACAAGGGCTCATCCCTCGGTTTTTTTTGGTCTCTGCTCAGTCCGGTTCTACTGATCCTGATCTACGCCATCTTCGCGACCATCCTGCGGTTCAATGAGGGACGTCCGCACTATCTCCAGTTCCTGGTGATCGGAATTGCCGTCTGGCAGTTTCTGGCGATGTGCCTGAACGACTCGCTCTATGCCGTGATGGGTAATGTGAACCTAGTCAAGAAGACTGCATTTCCTCGAATTATCCTGCCGCTGGCGATGGTCTGCGCGAATGTGATCAACTTTTTACTGACCTGGTGTGTACTGCTGCTTTACCTGCTGCTGGTGGGGATGCCGATGCAGTACCTTTATCTGCTACCCGTTGTGCTGCTGGTGCAGGCTACTCTCTGTTTCGGCATGGCGCTGATCCTGTCCTCCTCGAATGTCTTCCTGCGCGACACGGAGCATATGCTGGGCATCGGCACCCTGGCTTGGTTTTTCCTTTCGCCGATCTTCTATCCGGTGGAAATGCAGTTGCAGTTCCTTCCGTCGAAGGCGGCCTGGCTGGCGTTCCTGAACCCGATGACCGGAATTGCCTGGTGCTACCGACGCTTGCTGATGTCCAGTGCCATGCCGGACCTGCAGGGTGTGCCGGTTGCCTGCTTGACCACCTCGCTCACGGTCTGCCTGGTTGTGCTGGTGATCGGCCTTTTTACATTCCAGCACACGCAGACGAAATTCGGCGACGTTCTCTAGGGGATTTTTATGGAAGCGCAGGATGCCATCAAGGTTGAGAACGTCAGCAAGGTTTACCGGCTTGCGGGGAACTCCCAGAGCCTGAAACAGAAGGTTCTGGAATGTCTGCGCCGCCGGACGCAGCCGCGGATGCTCAAGGCCATCGACGATGTCAGCTTTACCGTCAAACGAGGGGAAACCCTCGGCATTATCGGGGCCAACGGTGCCGGGAAAAGCACGCTACTCTCGCTGCTAACCAAGACAATCTTCCCCTCGGAGGGGGTGATCGAGACGCACGGCCAGGTCTCCTCGCTGCTGGAGCTGGGGGCGGGGTTCCATCCGGACCTGTCCGGCCGCGAGAATGTGTTCCTGTACGGGGCGATCATGGGGATCCCGCGCCAGCGGATGATGCAACGGTTCGATGCAATTGTCGAGTTTGCCGGGCTGAAGGATTTCATCGATCAACCGGTAAAGCATTATTCCTCGGGTATGTATGTCCGCCTCGGGTTCGCTGTGGCGGTCGAGGTGGATCCTGATATTTTGCTGATCGATGAAGTGTTGGCCGTGGGCGATGCCGCCTTCCATAAGAAGTGCATCGACAAGATGCGCGAGTTCCGGCGGCAGGGAAAGACGATGCTGATCATATCGCATGACCTGCAGACCATTCAGCGCATCAGTGACCGAATCCTTTTTCTGGATCGCGGGCGGATGATGGGGCTGGGTGCACCCAAGACGATGATCGGCGAATACGAGGGTTTGACGCGCCGCCGCAACACGGAGATTTATCAACGGGAATGGGGAACCGGCGAGGTGATGATCACCTGCGTTGTTTTCCATGGTGGTGATGGCGTTGAGCGGGATACATTCGGGTGGGGCGGCGACTTGTTCGCCACGGTGCATTACCAGGCCAAGCATGTGATTGACGCACCCGTCTTCGGGTTTTCCGTTAGCGATAACGAGGGGCGCGTGGTGCATGGCAGCAATACACAGGTGGCGGGGCTGGTGATTCCCTGGATTGATGGGGAGGGGGCGGTTGTTCTGCGGCTGCGCGAGTTGCCGATGGCGGCCGGGCTTTTCCTATTCTCCTTTTCGGTGCATTCGGCGGATCACCGCGTTAATTATCATCGGCTGGATAATTGCTTCCCGGTAACGATAACCTGCAGCAAGAACTTTGAGGGATATGCCTACATGCCCTCGGAATGGAGTGTTCTGGAGTGAAATACGGATTGATGGATATAACGACGGATGCCGTGGTGCGTAAACGTATCGAGGCTGCCTTGGATGAGGATATTGGCAGTGGCGATGCCACGACGCTGGCGCTGGTTCCTGAACATGCCTGTGTCGAGGCGGTGATCCTGGCGCGTGAAGCGTGCGTTGTTTCCGGCACGGATGTGGCGATGTTCATCTTCAATAAGCTGGCCCCGGCGATGCAGATTGAGAAGACGGTGACTGATGGCGGGACGGCTGGGGCTGGCGAGACCGTCATGCGTCTGCACGGATCGGCGCGGGCCATTCTGACGGGCGAGCGCACGGCGCTGAACTTCATGCAGCGGATGAGCGGCATCGCCACGCAGGCCTCTGCATTTGTCCGGAAGGTGCAGCTACGGTCCACCCTGATCCTCGATACGCGCAAGACCACGCCGGGATTGCGGGCCTTTGAGAAGTATGCCGTGCTCTGCGGCGGGGGTGCCAATCACCGCATCGGCCTCTTTGACAAGATCCTTATTAAGGACAATCACCGTTTCCTGTGGCGGGGGACGGCGGGCGGCGATCTGGGGGCGGCTGTGCGTGAGTCGCGTCGGTGCTATCCGGACCTGGAGGTCGAGATCGAGGTCGAGAATGAACAGGAGCTGCGCAGTGCCATGGAGGGTAAGCCGGACTGGGTGCTGCTGGATAATATGAGTCCAGCGCAGATGTCGGCATGCGTGTCAATGGTGGCAGGGCGCTGCCGCACCGTAGCCTCGGGCGGAGTCACCTTGGCGAACATCGAGGCTGTGGCCCGTAGCGGCGTGGATGCCGTTTCGCTGGGTTGCCTGACCCACTCTGTGCGTTCGATAGACCTATCCCTGGAGATGGTATGACCGGGATGACGAGTCTGGCTATCGATGTCGGGAATACCAGCACGACGCTCGCGCTGGTTAGTGACGGGGTTGCCTCTGCCGTTCATGCTGTTCGCGGGGGCATTGAGGACCTGACGGCTGTCGAACGAGCGCTGGGGGCGATACTCAAGACCGCTCACCCGGAGCGTGCCGCCCTCAGTTCTGTGGTACCAGCGGTCAACCTGCGCTGGTGTAAGCTAATCCGGCGTATGCTCGGGAGTGATCCGCTGATCGTGAACCATACCGTGGCCTTGTCGGTGTCTGTGGATTATCCACGCCCCGAAACGATCGGTGCCGACCGTCTGGCCAATGCTTGTGGCGCGGTCTTCAAGTATGGGGCTCCGGTGATTGTTGCCGATTTCGGAACGGCACTGACGTTTGACGTCATCAACACGGATCGCACCTACATCGGCGGGGTTATCGCGCCAGGACTTCCGCTCATGACCGATTACCTAGCCGATCGCACGGCGCTCCTTCCGCTGATCAACCCCAAGGGCCGCTGCGAGTCGGTTGGCCGAAGCACGGAGGGGGCCATGCGGATCGGGGCTCGTATCGGATATCGCGGTATGGTGCGGGAGATTACCGCGCATCTGCTAGACGGAATGCGGTCAGAAAATGTTAAGCTCTGTGCCACGGGTGGATTTGCAGGATGGGTGATGAAGGGGAGTGGCTTGGATTATGTCGTTGATCCTGAGCTAACGCTGACGGGTATCGGCGTGATCAGCGATCTGAATCAAGGGAGGGGAAAGGATATGCCGAGATGAAGACGAATCGTTTTGCGGTGATCATGGCAGGCGGCAAGGGCGAACGCTTCTGGCCGTTGAGTACATCGGCGCGCCCCAAGCAGGTATTATCCCTGATTGGCGGACGCCCCATGCTTGCACAGGCGGTGGAACGGTTGAGCGGCTTCATTCCGCCTGAGCGGATCCTGATTATTACCTCGGCGTCCCTGGTTGACGTGTCGCGGCGGGCTGTGCCCGAGTTGCCGCCGGAAAATGTCATCGGTGAACCCTGTGGCCGTGATACAGCGGCGGCCTGTGCGCTCGGGGCGGCGGTTGTCAAGGCTCGCTGCGCGGATGGCGCGTTTTGCATCCTGACGGCCGATCATGTCATCAAGAATGTCGAACGCTTCCAGCGCATCCTGCAGCGCGGTTTCGAGCAGGCGGAGCAGGCGGAGACGCTGGTGACGATCGGTATCAAACCCCTGTTCCCAAGTACCGGATTCGGTTATATCGAATGCGGCGACATCCTAGCCGATGGCGATGTCCGCTTCTTCAAGGCCCAGCGTTTTGTCGAGAAACCCGATGCGCAGACCGCCGCCGGATATCTGGAATCCGGCACGTATGTCTGGAACTCCGGCATGTTCATCTGGAAGGCGGATACCCTTTTGAACGCCTTGCAGCAGTTTGAAAAACCGGTTTATAACATGGCATCTGCCATGCTGGCAGTCGTGGATACGGCGGCGTTCGAGGCGGCGCTGGTGCGGGAGTATAACTGTCTTGGTCGGATCTCAATTGACTATGCGGTCATGGAAAANNTGGCGATTTCGAATGGTACGATGTCGGCTCATGGTCTGCCATAGAGGATCATTTTCCCGCCGATGCAGACGGGAACGTGATTGTTGGCGATGGTTCGGTGCTGGAATGTAAGGGGAACATCGTGGTCAGTCACGATCGCTTGACCGCCCTGATTGGCGTCGAGAATCTGATCGTGGTGCATGCCGATAAGGCTACGCTGATCTGTCCGAAATCACGTGCACAGGATGTCAAGAAAATGGTCCAGCAGCTAGCGGACAATGGACGCCAGGCAGTGCTATAGGCGCCCGTGTGCTTTGGCGCCAGCCGCGAAGGTCGGTTTTTGACGAAAATTATCGGTTGACAATACAGGGCACGGCGTAATAGAGTCTTTTCCGTCGTTTGAAAAGCGTTGGGCTTTTCCCGTGCGATTGCGGTTTTGGTCTATCAAGCCCCTGTTTCTGGGGGCACTATTCTTATGTTTCCATTCGGGTGTTTATGATTCGTATTGCCGTCACAGGCGGTATCGCGTGCGGGAAGAGCCTGGCAGCCTCCTTTATGCAGCAAGCGGGAATCCCTGTCTGCGATGCCGATGTTGTCGCGCATGCGTTGATGGAGCCGGGTGCCCGGGCTTATGCCGATGTCGTTGCCTTCTTTGGCGATGGTATCCTGACGGTGGGAGGGCGGATAGACCGGATGGTGCTGGGTAAGGTCGTGTTCGGGGATGTGCGGAAGCTGGCGCAATTGAATGCGATGGTGCATCCCAGGGTAAAGGGTGAGATTGATGCCTGGCTGAGTACTCAGTCGGCTGCCGGGAAATCCATGGCTGGGGCGGTCATTCCGCTTCTGTATGAAGCTGGGATGCAGGCGGGTTGGAATGTCGTGATCTGCATTGCCTGCAGTAAGGCGAATCAGATTGCACGGCTGCGCGCGCGGGGCTTGAGCGAGGCGGATGCCATGGCCAGGATGCAAGCGCAAATGCCGGTGGAGGAGAAGGCGAGAAGGGCGGATATCGTCATTTGGAATGATGGTGGTCCGGAGGATTTAGCGTTGGATGTTAGACGGGCGTTGAAGGCGATAGAGGAGAAAAACAGATAATGGAAGATACAGCAGAGCAGGCAACCCCAACGGCAGAGACCACACAGGTTGGTCACGGGGGTAACGGGGAAAGTCAACCTCGGCGCGCTAGCCACAGCACCTCGGCCGCCGCCATGGCCAAGAAGCTGCGCGGACGGGGCAGGGGACGCGGGGTCAAAAAGGTGGTCGGAACCGAAGGTCACGAGACACCCGCGCCGCCTCCGCGCGAAACGGTCGTTCGCACGGATGAGAATGGCGAGCCGCTGGCGCCGCCCAACGGCATTCCCTTGGAGTTGAGCCTGAATGCCCTGCATACCAGTGCCGTGCCCGTTTTAATGGAGATGGCGGATAAGTTTGCCCTGGTGGAGCTGGGGGCGCTGCGTAAATCCGAATTGATCTTCGAGATTCTCAAGGCACATGCCGGTCGAAATGGTATTGTGATGACCGACGGGGTTCTTGAAATCCTACCCGACGGGTTCGGTTTCCTACGTTCTGCCTATAACAATTACCTACCTTGTCCGGAAGACATCTATGTCTCGCCGTCGCAGATCCGGCGGTTGGCTTTGCGCACGGGGTATCACATCAAGGGGCAGATCCGCGAGCCCAAGGAGAAAGAACGTTTCTTCGCGCTGGCGCGGGTTGATACGGTCAATGGCGAGGAGCCGGAGAAAGCCCGCACGAAGATTCCCTTCGAGAACCTGACCCCGCTATTCCCAGATCAGCGCCTGCAGTTGGAGAGTGATCCCAAGGGCGTATCGATGCGCGTGATGGATCTGTTCACGCCGATAGGCAAGGGCCAGCGCGGGTTGATCGTGGCTGCGCCGCGGACCGGCAAGACGGTGCTGATGCAGCAAATCGCCAACAGCATCTCGGCCAATCATCCAGAAGCGCACTTGATCATCCTGCTGATTGATGAGCGGCCCGAGGAAGTGACCGACATGATCCGCAACACCAAGGCCCAGGTTCTCAGTTCCACCTTTGACGAGGAGCCCGCACGTCATGTGCAGGTGGCGGAACTGGTGATTGAAATGGCCAAGCGAATGGTGGAATTCGGTCGCGATGTGGTCATCCTGCTGGATAGTATCACGCGTCTGGCCCGGGCCTACAACACGGTCCAGCCGCATAGCGGAAAGATCCTGAGCGGTGGCGTGGATGCCAATGCCCTGAGCAAGCCAAAACGATTTTTCGGGGCGGCTCGCAATATTGAGCATGGTGGCAGCCTGACGATTATCGCCACCGCCTTGGTCGAGACCGGCAGCCGGATGGATGATGTCATCTTCGAGGAATTCAAGGGGACGGGCAACATGGAGCTCTGTCTGGATCGTTCTATTAGCGATAAGCGAATATTCCCGGCCATCAACATCGACAAGAGTGGCACTCGCAAAGAGGAGC
Source organism: Verrucomicrobia bacterium UBA6015 (assembly GCA_002428045.1). Lineage (GTDB taxonomy): Bacteria > Verrucomicrobiota > Kiritimatiellia > UBA8416 > UBA8416 > UBA8416. The sequence continues at coordinate 7,294 of DIZZ01000120.1, read as the reverse complement.
TACTGTTGCATCCCGATGAGCTAAGCCGAATCTGGACGCTGCGTCGGGCAATCACCGGTGTTCCGCCGGGGGATGCCATGGAGATGATTTTGAACCGGCTTAAAAAGACCAGCAGCAATGCCGAATTCCTGTTGTCCATGAAGGAATAAGTTGCTCCGGTTTGCGATTTACAAATGCCGTAGATTAGGGTATACACAAGACCCTTTGCATTAAATTAACGAAGGATAAGATCATGAAAGTTTCTGTCGAGAAGGTCGGTAGCTGCCGCGTGCAGGTCAATGTGGAAGTGCCGGCGGATGCGGTTCGTCCGGATTACGACGCGGTGCTCAAGCTGTATGTCAAGAATGCCCGGATCCCTGGTTTCCGTCGCGGCAAGGTGCCGTTGGCGATGGTGGAGTCCCGCTTCAAAAAGGATATCTTTAAGCAGGTTCAGGATGAACTGTTGCCCAGGACATACCAGGCCATGCTTCAGCAGGAGTCGTTGAAGCCTGTGGCGGTGGTCGGTCTGGAAAATCTCAGTTTATCGACGGAGAACGGATTCGCGTACCAGGTGGTGCTGGATCTGGAACCGGAATTCCAGCTTCCCACATACCAGCAGATCCCGTTGACATCGATGGATACAGATGCAACCGAGGAGGATATTGACGAGGCCATCCAGCGGATGCGTCAGCACTTTTCCCGTTATGAGGACTTGACGTCCGGTACGGCACAGGATCAGGATCTGGTCAAGGTGACGTACTCGGGTCTCTTCGACGGAAACCCATTGTCCGAATTGCCTGAAGCTGGCGAATTGGCATCCGGGGAAGGTTTCTGGTTGCCGCTGGCCAGTGAATCGGAATTCCTGCCCGGGCTGAATGCGGCATTGATCGGGGCTGCGATCGGGCAGACGGTCACTACAGATATTAGCTTCCCTGCAGAATACCGGATCGCCACCTTGGCTGGTAAAACGGCGGTTTATACAATCACCGTGGAGGCGTTGCGCCGTCGTCAGGAACCCGAGCTTACAGAGGCGTTCCTCAAGGAATTGAACATCAGCTCGGTGGAGGCGCTGCGCAAGCAGATGCGCGATGGGGTTGTACAGGAAAAGAAGGCGGCTGAAATTAACCGGCATCGGGAGCAGGTCGGTAAGTATCTGCTTGATAATACGCAGGTTGGGTTACCTGAGTCGCTGGTCGCCAACGAGACCACCGCCTTGTTGCGGTCTCTGCTGAACCGCATGGCGCAAGCGGGCAGCACGCGCGAGATGCTGGAGAAACACCGTGACGAGATTATGGGTACCGTGGCTCAGCAGGCGGCCGATCGCGTCAAGATGAGTTATATCGGACGGGCGATTGCCGCTGCCGAAAAAATTAGCATCAGCGATGGCGATGTTGAGCGTGAAATGGAGATGATGGCCGTGCATTACCGCATGCCGGTTGAAAAATTGCGGGCGGAGATCGAAAAGCAGGAGGGTGGCATGGATAACCTGCGCAACGATATTTTACATACCAAGGTATTGGATTTTCTTGTTGGTCAGGCTAAGATTAGCGCGTAACGGTTTTCCGAGGATATGTAACCAAAGGGGTTAGGCGATGAGTGATTATGGACAATTAGTGCCAATGGTGGTGGAGCAGACCGGGCGTGGCGAACGTGCTTATGATATTTTTTCACGATTGTTGAAGGATCGGATTATCTTTATCGGCAGCGGGATTGATGACGGGATCAGCAATCTGATCATCGCCCAGCTCCTGTTCCTGCAGGCAGAAGACCCGGAAAAGGATATCAGCATATATATCAACTCGCCGGGCGGATCAGTCACGGCTGGATTGGCCATTTATGACACGATCCAGTTCCTGAAGTGTGATGTAGCCACCTATTGCGTGGGACAGGCCGCTAGCATGGGTGCGGTGCTATTGGCTGCCGGTGCCCGTGGAAAACGGTTTGCCTTGCCCTGTGCCCGGATCATGGTTCACCAACCCTGGGGCGGTGTGCAGGGGCAGGCTTCGGATATCAGCATCCAGGCCAAGGAGATTCTGCGCTTACGGGATACCCTTAACGGCATCCTGGCATTTCATACCAGGAAATCCCTGGAAGAGATCGAGAAGGACACCGATCGGGATTTCTTCATGTCCGCAGAGGAAGCGGCCCGCTACGGGCTGGTTGACGAAGTGGTAAAGAGCCGTAAAACGATTAGCGCCTGAATCATACAAGGAGTTTTGAATGGCAAGGACAACCCGTCAGGATAGTCACCGGTTCTGTTCATTTTGCGGAAAGCGCCAGCAGGAGGTTTCCCGGCTGATCGCTGGCCCCGATGTCAACATTTGTGATGAATGCATCCATCTCTGCAACGGGCTGTTGCAGGAGAAGCCGGAGGCTGCCGCGACCGGCAAGGCAGCACCCACGGTGGCCGCCTCTACCGCCGCCACTGCGGCTGCCACCGCCACACGCATATCGGCGTTGAAGGTGCCCAAGCCTCACGAGATCTTTGATGTGCTTAACCAGTATGTCATCGGTCATCCCGAGGCCAAGAAGATGCTGGCTGTGGCGGTACACAACCATTACAAGCGTCTGCGGCAGTCCGTGGTTTCAACGGCGGGTGATCCGCTGCAGGATGTCGAGATCGAGAAAAGCAATATACTGCTGATGGGGCCTACTGGGAGTGGCAAGACATTGCTGGCAAAAACCCTCGCCCGTGTGCTTGATGTGCCGTTCACGATCGTGGATGCCACCACCTTGACCGAGGCAGGATATGTTGGCGAGGATGTCGAGAATATCCTGCTTAGCCTGATCCAGGCCGCCGACAATGACGTGGCTCGTGCCGAGACGGGGATTATCTATGTCGACGAGATCGATAAGATCGGACGTAAGACCGAGAATGTGTCCATTACCCGTGACGTTTCTGGGGAAGGGGTCCAGCAGGCACTGTTGAAGATTCTTGAAGGGACGATGAGTCGGGTTCCGCCGGGAGGGGGGCGCAAGCATCCCCAGCAGGAATATATAAAGATCAATACGACCAATATCCTGTTTATATGCGGTGGTGCGTTTGTCGGGTTGTCAGACATCATCCGTCGCCGCACGGGGCGCGGTGCACTTGGCTTTGTGGATCAGGATGCGCACCGTCGGACGCTGCTCCCATTTGGCTCGGAGCTCCAGCCTGAACCGGAGGATCTTATCCGTTATGGATTGATACCCGAGCTGATCGGACGCCTTCCGGTGATCGCCTCTTTATCGGACCTTAGCGAAGAGGATTTGGTACGGATTCTGGTTGAACCGAAGAATTGTATCGTCAAGCAATACCAGAAGTTGTTGGCGATGGAAGGGATTGAGCTGTCCTTCACGGATGCCGCCCTACGCGAATTGGCGCATCTGGCGCACAAGCGCAGTTCCGGTGCCCGTGGGCTGCGGGCGATGGTTGAACGACTGATGCTTGACGTGATGTTCGAGGCGCCGCGGCGCACCACCGGAGGAAAGATCCGGATCACCAAGGCGATGGTCGATCGCCAGCGTGTGGAACCCGAGGATGTGGGACAGGAGGAGCTTGAACCGCTGAAGGCAGCGTCCTAGCGACCCGAAATGACCAGTAGATCATCCAAATCAGCAACATCCAGGAAGGCAGGCCTGCCTCCTGGGTCGCTGGTTTTTCTCGGTGAGCGACGGGTTGACAAGCCGACGATTGGCGTGATTGTCTATTCCCACGACAAGGTTCGGGAATTGACCGTGGATACGGCCGCCGAGTGTGTCCCACTTATCAAGGGCGATGCGGTCACGTGGATCAACATCACCGGGTTGCACGATACTGCGTTTATCCAGACGGTTGGCGAAGCATTTTCCATTCATCCCTTGTTGCTTGAGGATATTGTCAGCACCGGGCAGCGTCCGAAATTCCAGGACCACGGGCCGCTCCTTTTTTTCGTGCTGAGGATGCTTTACAAACCAGCGGGGAAGGCGTTTGTCTTCTCAGAGCAGGTCAGTATTGTGGTGGGGAAGAACTTTGTCCTGACGTTCCAGGAAACGGAAGGGGACGTCTTCGACATGATTCGTAATCGCATCCGTAGCGGTGGCGGGCGAATACGGCAAAGCGATGCCGTGTATCTGGCGTATGCGCTGATTGATGCGATCGTCGACAACTACTTCACCGTGCTGGAGGATATTGACGAACGTATAGAGAGTACGCAGCAGGCCACCCTCGAAAAGCCGGTTCCCGCCACGCTTCACCGTATTCATGCGCTCAAGCATGAGCTGGTTGCCATCCGGCGCCAGTTGTGGCCGCTACGCGAGTCGATCAGTATGCTGCAGAAGTGCGAGAATCCGCTGATTCCAAAGATGCTTGGACCCTACCTGCATGATGTCTATGAGCACACGTTTCAGGCGTTGGAGATGATCGACTCGATGCGGGAAATGATCTCCACGGCGATGGAGAGCTATATGAGCAGTGTCAGCAACCGGATGAATGAGGTCATGAAGGTGCTGACAATCATCTCTACGGTCTTTATCCCGCTCACGTTTATTGCCGGTGTCTACGGGATGAACTTCGAGAATATGCCTGAACTGCGCTGGCCGCTTGGCTACGCATTGACGCTGGGGGTCATGGGGAGTGTCGCGGTGGTCATGGTCATGTTCTTCAGGCGCAAGGGATGGTTATGAGCGGTGTGGCGCATCGCATTACGATCAGCGTTGGCCAGCCCGCTGATCTGGAGGCGGTGGCGTCCGTTGAACGGCGATGTTTTGTAGAGGGGCGTCGCAGTTCGGTTCGCGCGTTGCGGTACGGATTGAGGAGTCCGACACAGACGGTGCTTGTCGCGTGGGCCAAGGCCTTTGGTGCGCCCCGGCAGGTTGCCGGTGTGTTGGTGCTGCACCGTCGTCCGCAGTCCATGCGGATTTATTCGCTAGCGGTCATGCCCGCCTTCCGCGGGGATGGCCTTGGGAGTCGGTTGGTCCAAAAGGCCGTGGATTCGGCTCGTCGACAGAAAAGCCTATACTTGTCGCTTGAGGCGGATCGGCGCAATAAGCGGTTGATCAACTGGTATGTGGCCCACGGCTTTGAAATTGTCGGGTATCGTCCTGATTATTATTCCGAGGGGCGTGATGCGGTGTTGATGCGGCGGATGCTGCGACGGCCAGTGTCGTCTGCGAAAAGGAGAGGATGATGAGTGTACGTAATCTGATTATTCTTAATAATCCGTCGCATTGGGTATTTGATATCGAGGAAGTCGAGGTGGTTGCCGCCCGCGATTATCTGACACAAAGCAAGTATGCGGAAATGAAGAATGCACGCGTGTTCAACCTTTGCCGGTCGTATCGCTATCAATCCGTCGGCTACTATGTCTCGCTGCTGGCGGAGGCACGGGGCCATCGGGCGATACCGACCGTTACCACGATGCAGGATTTCCGCTCACAGACCATCATTCGGACGATTGCGGAGGATATCGACGAGTTGATCCAGAAGACCTTTGTCAAGGTCCCGACCAAGGAGTTCACCCTCTTCATCTACTTCGGTCAGACCGTATTGCCGGAACATCGTTATGTCGGTCGTGCGCTGTATCATCTGTTCCAGGCACCGCTGCTGAAGGTCAGTTTCGTGATGACCAAGAAGTGGCTCATCCAACAGATCGTGCCGCTTTCCCTGGGGCTGGTCAATGAGTTAGATCAGGAACACCTGGCGGGGTTTGCCCGGCAGTATTTCTCGCGCAAACGATTCCACCACTCACGCATACAGCAGTATGCCTACGACTTGGCCGTGCTGGTTGATCCCGAGGAAGGCAGTCCCCCTTCCTGCAAACGGGCATTGAAAAAGTTTGCCGAGGCGGCGGAGAAACTGAATGTGGATTGTGAGTTCATCACGCGCGAGGATTACAGCCGCCTGCCGGAATTCGATGCCCTGTTGATACGGGTAACAACATCGGTCAATCATTATTCCTACCGCTTCGCCCGTAAAGCCCACGCCGAGGGGCTGGCGGTGATTGACGATCCTTGGTCGATCCTGCGCTGTGGTAACAAGGTTTATCTGGCCGAGCGACTGGCACAGGCAAAATTGCCCGCCCCCAGAACGGTAATCCTTCAGCGGGAGTCTCTCAAGCAGACGCCGGAAAGCCTGGGCATTACCTTTCCCTGTGTACTGAAAAAACCGGATAGCGCCTTTTCTCTGGGCGTTCACAAGGTTAATGATGAACAAGAATGGCGTGCCAAACTGGATGAACTGTTCGAGAAATCGGACTTGATCATTGC
>DIZZ01000120.1:0-1037 GCA_002428045.1 Verrucomicrobia bacterium UBA6015 | reverse complement strand
TGCCGCTACTACATGGCACGGGGACACTGGCAGATTTGCAATTGGGCGTCGAAGGGGGGCTCGGACCGGCGGTACGGACGCTCCGATACTCTGCGTGTCGAGGATGCTCCCCCGGCGGTTGTGCAAACCGCATTGCGTGCGGCGAATCTCATGGGGGACGGATTTTACGGGGTTGATCTAAAGGAAATCAACGGGCAGGTCGTGGTGATCGAGGTCAACGATAATCCGAGCATTGATGCCGGGGTCGAGGACATCGTGCTGAAGGATGGTCTCTACCAGTCCGTAATCCGGTCGTTGATAGCTCGGATCGAGGATCCCCACAAATTCACCAAGGACGACAGTCAGCGCAGTGCATGAATGTCTGCTACCTGAAGGGGCTGCGGTGGTGTGGATGTATTGTTTTGATTTTTGTCGGTATTCCGGTATCTTGAGTTAAATTGTCGAGGATGTTTTTAACATGGATGAGAGGGGTTGATGATGAGCAATAAACCGTATGGGCAGGGCGAGACGGCGTGGTTTGAGCAGGATCGTTTCGGTATGTTTATCCATTGGGGATTGTATTCCCAGGCGGCCCGGCATGAATGGGTCAAGCACCGGGAGCGGATCACCACGGAAAACTATCAGAAGTATTTCGATACCTTCCACCCGGATTTGTACGATCCAAGGGAATGGGCACGCCTGGCCCGTCAGGCCGGGATGAAGTATTTCGTTATTACCACCAAGCACCATGAGGGGTTCTGTCTCTGGGACACAGCCTACACGGATTACAAGGCTCCCAACACCAGCATCGGGCGCGACCTGCTGCGGGAGATGGTGGATGCCTTCCGCGCCGAGGGGCTCAAGGTCGGCTTCTACTATTCCCTGATCGACTGGCATCACCCGGAGTTCCCGGTCGACAAGCTGCATCCGCAGCGCGATGATCAGGCTTTCCGCGAGGCCACCAAGGGGCGCGATGTCAAAATCTATGCCGAGTATATGCGCAACCAGGTGCGCGAGCTGCTGACCGGGTTCGGAAAGATCGATATCCTGTGGTTCGA
>DIZZ01000253.1:10624-10843 GCA_002428045.1 Verrucomicrobia bacterium UBA6015 | reverse complement strand
GGGCGGGCAGCCGTTGCCGCACCACTGGTAGCTGGCCATATGATCCTGGGGGGCACACAACTCGCAGACCGACACGAACAGCCGGTGTTTCTCGTCCAGTTCGCCAAGCTCATCCTCCAGCACGGGAAACAACCATGTCTGGATGCTGTTCCACAGTTCGCCGATCAGGGGCCGCCGTGACATTGCCTTCATAAGGAAATCTCCGCTATTTGTATCCAC
>DIZZ01000253.1:5553-10475 GCA_002428045.1 Verrucomicrobia bacterium UBA6015 | reverse complement strand
CAAAACCCCTCGCTGTGCCCGGCATCAAGCGGGCACAGCGAGGGTTTTTGCAAGAGCCTCACCAGTTGTCAGCACAGGGAAAATATCGATATATTGCGGATTTAGAAGGTACCCTTAACCACGATTACCAACATGCGAGGACTATGATGCACTACTACGTTAACCCAACGGGTGACGACCACAACGTCGGGAATGAAGCAAACCCATGGAAAAGTCTCCATCGGGCGGCAGGGGGCTTGAAAGAAAGGCTCGTCCGCAAAGACGTAGCCGATGAGATCATTATTCATCTGGCTCCCGGTGTGCACTATCTGCGTGAACCCTTGATTCTGGGGCCGGAACACGGTGGTGGCAAAGCTATCAAGGTCATCATCCGGGGCAGTGAACAGGGGAGCTCCGTTATCAGCTCAGGGATTATCCTGGATAACTGGAAAAAGGCCGGTGATGATCTGCCAGACGTGCCGAAAGAACTCAAGGGCAGGGTCTGGATCGCGGAGCTTCCGCTAGGGACCCGCGTGAACACTCTTTATGGCCCCAAAGGCGCCATTCCAAGGGCGCGCGGCAAGGCTATCCAGCCTCAATCCCTGACCTTCGAAAGGAAGGACAATGCCCCCCTGAATTTCGGACCGAATGGGGAAGCGGGGTATCGTGGCGAGTTGACTCACGAAGGGTTTGTTTTCATGGAGGGGGCTATTCAGCTGGCGCAGGATCTTGCCGATGCCGAGTTCCTCATTATCCCGAAGATGCAGTGGACCATGAACATCCTTCCGCTCAAGTCGGTTGACTTTGACAAACGCTATGTCGCGCTGGGCGAAAAGTGTACTTATCCCATCGGCATTCCTCACTGCGCGCCAAATGGATCCATCTGGCTTGAGAACAGTCTGAGCGTTTTGAAACCGGGTTCCTGGGTGTACCATGCAGGCGCAGCCAGACTCTTCTATTGCCCGGAAGGAGACCGTCCGGAGCAGGGGATCGAAGCGGGTAGCCTGACTGAGTATATCCGCCTAGAGGGGGCCTGCGAGCCCAAGGGGTTGAAACGGCCCATCGAGAATGTTCATCTGGAGAACATCACGTTCACACATTCGAATCGGTTTCCCTTCCACGGGTTGACGGGGAAGGGCATTCAGCACGACTGGGAGATGCATGATGCGCCATCCTGCATGGTTCGGTTGCGCCATGCTCAGCATTGTTCCGTCTCCGGCTGTACCTTTGAGCATGGAGGTTCAGGAGGCGTGCGGCTGGATCTTTTCTGTCAGGGTAATCGGGTGGAATCCAGCACCTTCCGGCATCTTGGCATGTGCGGGGTGCTACTCTGCGGTTACGGGCCAAGCCGTAACTATCTCAACCGCAGCAACCAGATTGTCAATAATCACATCCATCACATCGGCGAGCATTACTGGCACTGCCCGGGAATATTCATCTGGCAGAGCGGCGATAACCGCATTGCCGGTAATCACATCCACGACACGCCTTACACCGGTATTGTCTGTTCCGGACGGATCCTCTACGACCGCAACGGTGTCCAAGAGTGCAGCGGAACGATTGATTGGAGTGATCTGGAAGATCAGTGCGGCAAGGGGTACGTCTACAACATCTGGTGGTACTCGGGGCTGATGGACTGGTGGAAGCGCGAGCCGCTTCTCCATTCGCGGGAAAATCTGATCGAGTACAACCATATCCATGATGTCATGCAGGTCATGGGCGACGGAGATGGTATCTATATTTCCGGCGGGGGGGGAGGTAACGTGGTTCGCTTCAACGTGGTCGGGCCCTGCCCGTCACCCACCATGGCGGAGGGCATCCGCTGCGATGATGATCAGCATCACACCATCATCCACGGCAATCTGATTTATGCTATTGGGGGGCATGCAACCGGCGTGACGCTCAAAGGCGTCAACAGGGTAACCAACAACATCTTCGGGATTCCGCTGACCAGACCCCTGCGAGGGATCCTCTCACTGGAGACCGGGCCTCTCAATGGAACGGTTGTGAAGAACAACATCTTCCTTACCAGCTTACCGGATCAGAACGCCATCTCTGAGATGCGGATTCACGGGACCGGGCGTAAGGCCCGCTTGGCAGATACCGACAGTGACAACAATATCTATTACTGCCTCGCAGACCCGGAAAGCAGCTGCGAGCGACTCGAAAAGATTCAATCCTTTGGAACGGATTTGCACAGCCACGTTGTGGATCCAGGTTTTGTGGATGCCCCTGGCGGCAACTACACCCTGAGGCCGGATTCCCCGGCTCTGGCACTGGGATTCAAGCCACTTCCATTGGACACGATGATGAGCGCTCGGGAGCGCGCTGGGAGCGGCAGGTGACGTCCGAAATCGGCAAGCTCTTGTCGTTTGTAGTCATTCACGGTCTGGGTATGAAATGGTATCTTTAAGTAAAGATTATGTTTTTAAATGCACCTTCTACGCCTGATATGGGATGACCGTGTGAAAAGCACAATAATGCGTGCGCCATCAATAAGGAGATGAAATGGAAATGAAGACTTGTTTGCGAAATGGACGCACACGTACGTTCCTGTCAGTATCCCGCTCACACGCAGCCTACGCCATGGCAACGGCAGCCAGCAAGCTGCACATACACGGCGGCATCCGGTCCAAAATCTGCGGCGGGCTGCTGGCCCTGCTTATGGCATTCGCCGCGCATCCGGTCGCCGGCCAAATGGCCACGAACTCCAATGGCAAGTTTGTCGGTAACGTTCTCAGTTCTACGGATCCCGTTTTTGACACCTACTGGAATCAGGTAACGCCTGAAAACGCCGGCAAATGGGGAAGCGTGGAGGGGACCCGTGATGTGATGAACTGGACGCAGTTGGACTCCATGTATGCCTACACCCGCACCCGTGGCATCCCGTTCAAGCTACATACCTTCGTCTGGGGTCAGCAATATCCTGCCTGGATCACCACTTTAACCCAAGTCGAACAGCGCGAGGAAGTCGAGGAATGGATCGCCGCCTGCGCGGCCCGCTACCCCGACACCGAAATCATTGACGTGGTCAATGAGGCATTGCCCGGCCACGCGCCAGCGCCATACGCGGCGGCACTGGGCGGGGCCGGCACAACCGGATGGGACTGGGTGATCTGGTCATTCGAAAAAGCCCGCCAGTATTTTCCCAATGCCAAGCTGCTGATTAATGACTACAACATCATCAACTCAGACAGCGCGACCACCCAGTATCTCACCGTCATCAACCTGCTCAAGGACCGCGGCTTGATCGATGGCATCGGCGAGCAAGCCCATTTCTACGAGAGTACTTCCCTCACCACCCTTCAGAACAACCTCAATCGTCTCGCCGCCACCGGTCTGCCGATCTACATTTCGGAATTCGATATCAGCATTGCCGATGACACCGCGCAGTCGAACCGCTACCAGGCGTTGTTCCCGATGTTCTGGACCAATCCCTCTGTCCACGGCATCACGTTCTGGGGCTACAAGCAAGGCGCGATCTGGCGAACCGATGGCTACCTGCTTCGGACCGATGGCAGCGAACGCCCGGCCATGACCTGGATGAAAAATTACATCGCCGCCAATCCCCAGTCCTTCAGCGCGTCGGTTACCGCACCGGCAAACGGTCAGGGATTGAGCACTATATCACCGGTCCCCGCCTCGGCCACCGTCAACTACGGCACCGCTCCGTTCACCGTAATGTTCCAGAAGAAACTCGATTCCGAACCCGACTTCACCACGGTCAGTTCGGATAACACGGCACCTTATACGGCGGATCTGGGCAACCTGCCTGCGGGAACCTATCAGGTCTGTGTGGTCGTGACCGACGGTGACTCCGCCACCGTTACTTCTCCAACCAACACGTTCAACGTCTTCCCTACCACGGGCGGCATCTGGCTCGGAACGTCCGGCAACTGGGATGACCCCGCCGTCTGGGTCGACGGCACCAACGCCAACGGGGTCGACGCCACCGCCAGCTTCACGGGGGTGGACATCGCCGCCGACCAGACCATCACACTGAACGGCAGCCGCACCATCGGAAACATCGTCTTTACCGATGCCACCACCTCATCGCACAACCTGACCATTTCGGGAGCCGACACACTCACGCTTGATCTCGCCAGCGGCACCCCCGTCATCAACGTCACCCAGGGCGACCGCACGCTCATCCTATCCAGCGCGGTCGCAGGCAGCGACGGCTTGCAGAAGGGCGGTGCAGGTCTGCTTACGCTTTCCGGTACCAATACTTTCACCGGCACGGCCACGGTCAATGCCGGTGAACTCAAGCTGTCTGGAGGGGCGTACACCACCACAGCGCGGACCTACCAGATCAACTCGGGCGCCGTTCTGAGCTTCAACGGAGCCCATCAAAATCCAAACGCCACGACCACCACCATTCAGGGCAACGGCACGCTGCGCCTCTTGAGCGGAGCTTCAATATTCGCAGGCGCTGCGAACCGCAGAGTCAATATCAACCTCGGGGCTGGTTCGTTGATCGACGTGCAGTCTGGAGCTTCTTTCGGTAATGGCTATCAGGGGATCAACTGGGCGAGTAACAAAGCCACGTTGAACTTGGATGGAACCCATGATTTCTGGGATGACACGGCCATCATTGCTGCAGCCTTGACCGGTTCCGGCACGATCTCCTCCACAAGTACCAGTGACTCCTTAGGCACAAGGGACTTCACCCTGGGTGTGGAGAATGGATCAGGCACATTCTCCGGTACGATCACTGCTGCAGGAACCCGCCTGATGAATCTCATCAAAACTGGCACCGGCACCCAAACCTTCTCCGGCAGCACCACCTTCAGAGGCACCACCACCATCAATGGGGGAACCTTGGAATTTGAGAAGGCAAGTTCGCTCTACGCCGGTGTCACCACCAACTGGGTCAAAACCAAGATCACCGTCAACAATGGCGGCACCATCGCCTTCAACGTCGGCGGCACCAATGAGTTCAC
>DIZZ01000253.1:0-5499 GCA_002428045.1 Verrucomicrobia bacterium UBA6015 | reverse complement strand
ACCATCGCCTTCGACACCTCCAACGCCAGCGGCGGCGCCTTCACCGTGGCCGATGCCATCGCCAACAGCACCGGCACCGGTGGCGGTGCTGTTGGTCTGAGAAAGCGTGGTGCCAACACCTTGGTTCTGTCCAACACGAACACCTACACCGGCCCGACCATCGTCGATGAGGGCACGCTCGCGGTCACGGGATCCCTTGGTGCCACTTCCGTCAGTATTACTGGGGGGACCCTCGCCGGCAACGGCAACTTCGGCGGCAATGTCACCATCGCTGCGGGTGCAATGCATTCCCTGGAGGTCGCCTCCACCCCTGCAAACCAGGACACCAGTGCGATCACCGGCACCCTGGCGATGGCAGAAAGCACCCTCACCCTCACCGCTGCGTCAACGCCCGCTGCCGGTGTCTATGTGCTCGCTACCGCCACGCTCGGTATTACCGGCTTTCCCAGCTTCATCAATTACAATGGCATCACCGGAGCCGTTTCCGTGGATACAACAAGCGCTCCCAAAAGGCTACTGCTCAACGTCACCTCCTCCGGAGTCGATCTCACGCCTCCGGAGCTCTTCACCCTCAGCCCGGCGGACAACGCCTCAAGCGTGGCACTCGGCGCGAACCTCGTGGCGACCTTCAGTGAAGCCATTGCTATTGGCACCGGCGAAATCACGGTCAAGAACCTAACCGACGGGACACAGACGGTCATCGCGGTCACGAATCCCGCCCAGGTCTCGGTCTCAGGCTCGACCCTGACGATCAACCCGGCAGCAGACCTCGCTTACGGCAAGAACTACGCCGTCCAGATCGCCGCGACAGCCATTGACGACATCGCGGGTAATAGCTTCGCGGGTATTGTCGACGACACCACGTGGAGCTTCACAACCTTGAGTCCACTGCCGGCTGTGAACTATTTTACCAATCCCGGCTTCGAGACAGGAACCACTGTCGGCTGGACGATGCACGGGGGTGGAACCTTGGCTGTCACATCTGTACAATCCAGTGAAGGGTCATATTCGTCGCGCAACTCGGGTCGCACCCTGACTTACCAAGGTGTTGCACAGGACATGAAGTCTGTACTTACCAATGGAAACACATATGTTTTCTCGGCATGGGTGAAGCTTGAGACGGTGACCAACTCCACCGTCAGGCTGATGTTAAAGCGGCGCGATGGCGCTGGCACGAACTATGTTAACCTCGCAAGTGTTACGGCCACAAGCAACGAGTGGCGGCGGCTTTCCGGTCAACACACGGTATCGACAACGGGAACGGTTACGGAGCTGCTTGTCTATATGGAAGGACCGGCTTCTGGCGTATCGTTCTGGGCAGACGATTTCAGTTGTTATGAGGGAACATTGGCGCAGCTTGATGTGGATCTTGACGGTATCGCTGATGCCTGGGAATGGCAGCATTACGGGGACATTGGAAGCACAGCCGGACAGGCCGGCGAGGATAGCGACGGCGACGGCTTTAGTGATCTGCATGAGTACTACGCGCTCACCGATCCGAACGATTCCGCCAAATTCTTTATGATAGACAGCTTTGTTCCGGTTACCACGAATTCGTCGCAAAGCGTTCTTTCTTGGTACGGTGCTTCAACCAGGCTCTATTCGGTTTTGTCAGCAACCAACCTTACGTCCATCTGGATCACAAACACCTATCTGCTTCCCGGACTGAATGCAACCATGTCATATACCAACGCAAATTTAAACCGTCACGAATTTTACAAATTGAAGGTGGATATTCAGAACTGACATAAGTTGGACGTGGAAAAAATTAAATGGAGTGACTTCCCAAAACCGGGGGTATACAACGACGACCCAGTCGACCGTTTTGTGGAGTTTGGCAGCAAGACCTACTTGGTTTCTGTAACGGAGATAATTACACATGCGAATCATGCAATGCTGGGATGACGGCGACGTTGACGATATCCGGTTGGTGGAGATCCTGAGAAAGCACGGAGCCCGTGCAACATTCAACATCAATCCGGGTGGATGGAAATCAAAACGCCGGGAAGCCCACCGTTTCAAGGGCGAGTATCAGGTCAACCGGCTCACGCTGGACGAGATGCCACAGGTCTATGCGGGATTCTGCATCGGTGGGCATACCATGACTCATCCGTTGCTCAATGCCATTGATCCTGACTGGGCACTCACGGAGCTGGTGGAGTGCAAACGATACATCGAAACACACTTCGGGCAGCAGGATTGCGGAATGGCCTACCCCTGCGGGGCCTACGATGATCCGGTGAAGGAACTGGTTCGCAAGGCTGGCTATCTCTATTCCCGGACCACATTGAATGTGGACCTCAGGCTGAACACCGACGCACCCATGGCCCTGCATACCCACTGCCACTTCCTGGCACCCGACTTCTGGGAGAAATTCAACGCCGTCAAGGCCATCGACGGAGATTTCTATTTCTGGGGTCACACATTCGAACTGATGGGGGACGATACGCGCTGGCAGGCGCTCGACACCATGATCGGTCGCCTTTCCGACGACCTCGCCACCGAATGGATCGACGTCAAAGACCTGTTCAATCGCTAGCAAAACGCCCCGCATTACTCCAACTGCACATCGATGCGATAGAACCCGGCATCGTCTGCACCGTGCACGGCGTCGGTGAAGGTGTTCGCATTCCAGGGGATGTTGTTGCTTATAAGCTGGAATCCAGCCGCGCCACCGAGTAGGTTACTGCTCCAGTACACGCTGTACAAACGCCCGGAAACGCTGCTCCAGTTGAGAACCGACGCACCGGCCTGGTCTCCGATCCCCATCACCGCAAAGCGGCTGGCAGGGTTCGTCGGGTCCAATCCGGCAATGTAGGACTCCAGGATCGTGTTGACCCCATTCGAGGACAAGGCACTGCCGTCAACGCTCGTGGTTCCGAAATAATTATCCAACCAGTTCTCATAGGCCGTCAGCACCGCCAAGGCACTGGAGATACTGATGTCGTCCAGATAGGTGGGCTGGCTGGCTGTATTTTGGACCTCGACACCACGGAAACGATCTTGCGCAGAGTAAAGCCCGAGACCCGAGGCCGCATTCGTCCCGTTGACCGCCAGGCTCCAAGTGCTGGCAGTATAATCGACCGTCACTTCAAAACGGCTCCACTGATTCGACGGTGACTGCACCGGCAGCACGACCACGGTCGCATTACTGAATACGGTGACATAGTCATTGGTGCTCACCCAGATCACGGCTGTGGCGTTGGTCGGCAGCTCTGCAGGCTTGGGTTCAGCCCCTGCCACCGGCTTGATCCAGAACCCCAGCGTTACCGTGTTGGTGCCATTCATGAAGTTTTGAATGGCCTCATCCTCGGTAATACTCAACCCATTGTTGCCTTCCCGCCCGACACCGCCCTGCACCAGTGTGTTGCCGCCACCCGTCCACCCCCGCTGGCCGTTAAGCGTGCCGATCGTTGACGCCATCCCCTCTCCATCGAAGGTTTCCGCAAAAGGCAGCGCCTGCGGCAACGCGGCCTCTACCTCGGCGGAGTCTGTTTCGCCACCGCTATTGACCGCCGACACAACATAGTAATACGTCGAACCGTTCGTGACGGTCATATCGCTGAAACTCGTTCCCGCTGGCGTACCGATCAGGGTGTAGGAACCTCCAGACACCGTCGCACGCTTGACCTTGTAGCTGACCGCATTACTAGACGCCGTCCAGCTCAAGTCCACCTGTCCAACCCGCATGACGGCACTCAGTCCCGTCGGAGCCAGCGGCGGAGCCACCGTAACGACGACAGCCACCGTCCCTGGCACAGTGGTGTAATTGACTATATCGTTGGGAATAAAGCGCACCGCCACGGTTGCGTTGGTGCCCACCGGCAACACGTCCGATGGCACCGCATAGCTAAAGGCACCGCCCACAGAGGCACTACCGCCCGAGAGGGTTGCGTTCGATACTGCCTGACCCGCAATGATCGGGGCGGCCGTCGGCCAATTCGTCACGGTCGGCGTAGCCTGACTAACCACCAGCGTCCCATTGGTTGCGCCATCGTACGACGCTTCATTGATGGTCGCCGCGACGGCATAACTGCCAGCGTTTGTCGGTACGGTGGAAACCGCATTATAGGTGACCCCCACGGTCAACCCGACGGGAACGGTGGTGACACTGACGGGGCGCGCCGTTCCATTGTAGGGCTGCGACAGATTCCCAAGCGTGACCGTCGCCGGCATTTTCGGTGTGGTGGCGGAAGCTTGCGCCGTCACGGCACTGGCATCCGTGGCATTGGTCGCATAGACACGGTAATAGTAAGTCCGACCTACCGACAGGCCCGTATCGGCGTAATTCGTCGCATTGGCCGCCGTTGAGGCGATCACCGTGAATCCTGCCCCATTCGTTAGCGACCGTTCAATCGCGAAACCGGTCTCGTTCGTGCTGTTGTCGCTCCAAGCCAAATTGATCCGGTTCGTCGCCACGGCAACCGCCGTCAACCCGGTAGGCGCAATAATCGCGGCTGGCAGGGCGTTGGTGGTGACGGTGATCGTGACCTGGTCCACCACCTGGGTCGTGCTATCACTGGCGGACAGTTGGAGGACATACACGCCTTCCTTGGTGAACCTGACAGAGGCATTGACCGACGTGGCATTGCTGATCGCCACACTTGCCGGCCCCGATACCGAAGACCACAGGATGGCCAATGGATCAATGTCCGCATCCGTAGCCGTGCCCGCCAGCGTCGCCGTAGCCTCGGCATTGCTGGGAGATTCGGCCTTGTATGTGTGCCCGGCGGGCAGATAACCCTCTGTGCCCCACTTGTGGGCGAGATAGCCTTCGAATGACTCACGGGTGGCAACACTGACCGTGCCCGTGACCATGATGAGTTCGGCAATATCGCCACCGAAGTAACCATGCCCTACGATATTTGAAATCCGCCCGCCTCCTGACATCGTACCGATCGAGCCGGCAACCGCACCCGATGTACCCTCGGAACTACCGTTAGCTAATATTTGCTTCGCTGCACCCGTAATCCAGACATAGTTAAGAATATTACCGTCCCCGGCATGAAAGTTCGCCGAAACCGTCCCGGATAAATCATTTCCCCAGAAGTTCATGCGGTAAGTGGTTGAGTTGGCAAAACCGACATGCAGGCTGTTTGCCCCCGCACTGGCATTCGCGGCCCCATAGATATCCGTATAAGCCGTCGGCTTGGTGACGATGAATGCCGAATGCGACACGCCCGCCAGGAAATCCAAGTTCACATTCAGATAGTCTGTAGTCCCATCAAAACGCACCACATGCTTGCCATTTAATCCGCTGGCCGTGTCGGTTGGTTGGTTGGCGGCCGTCCCCTGGGTTGCATGCCGTCCATTACCGCTCTTGTCCAACCAATTGGTGACCGAGGCACCATTCAACAAAACCGTGCTGGCGTCATCGGCATCCAGCCAGAGCGAAACGCCCGTCGGCAACCACACGGCTCCCGTCATCAGCACCGTCTGATCATCGCCGGCATTCACAACAGGTATATTATTGTCATTGTCCGTGATGCTGACCAGCAC
>DIZZ01000252.1:34459-38873 GCA_002428045.1 Verrucomicrobia bacterium UBA6015 | reverse complement strand
CGCTTTATCCCACTTTCAGGATCTACCCCGAGCATCACCCCGTCCTAGCCCAAGCAACCTACAACCCAAAGGAGCCCACATGCCCACTTTACAAGACTACCGCCAGCGGCTTGCCCTGGCGCAGGAAGGTAAAACGGGTGAGCGCACACAGACCTGCTGGCGCCGCAGGAATCTGCTACCGGGCGAGACCGCCCGCAGGCGCATCCGCATCCCGCTACTTGATATCGTCGTCTGATCCTGCCACGGACCACACGCTGCTTCAACACGCCTGACACCGTAAGCGTGTCCACCATGACCTCCAACAGGCGGGCGGCATGACCGCTCAACACCAACATAAGGAGAAACCACACATGCAACATGAGAACCAACTCTTGGACTTCCATCATGTTAGCTTCTTGCATTTTTTTGATCCCGCAGTGGATCTTGTTGACGGAAGAGAACTTAAGTTGTTGTTTGGCCATGTTGGTTGCACTCCGTGTCCCTTGGCGCTGTCACGAAGCCCCGTGCGGTCAAGCAGTCGTCGTAAAGGGAAGCTCCACAGTGTTGCGTTAAGGTCCCCCACGAGGAGCACTGGGAGCGTTGGATTGACATAATCAGGAAGCATGTTCAACTGATCATCCCTGTGTGCCGAGTATTCTCGTCCTATAGGGGGTAAAGGATGAGTGGCGATGACCTGCAAGTTCGTTTGTGGCGTGGCTATGGTGACGACAATCGAAGGCACCTCGGAGGCTCCAAATCTGTCGCATGATCTCTTGTTTCATTGCTTTCCGGCCCGTCTGGCGCGAATCGCTTCCTGTGGCTGCATCGCCAATTCCTTAGCTTTGTTGTGATCGGAAACTACCTGAATTCAACCTGAATTTCAAGCAGGACACAAAGTCGGGCGCAAGGCAGCTCCGTAGGGGGATTTGATTACCAGAGTCCGATTAGGATTACGATTAGGATTAGGAGAAACCCCTACAGAAGTGAAATGCGCCCGGGTCACTCCTGTCTCCCCGAAAAAGATTGTACAAGATCACACACCTGCATTAAAATTCCCGCAAATGAGTTCAGAAAATATGGCATGACGTCTACCGGGATGAGGCATTTTCCCGCTATGCGGCAAAAGTGTCCAGAAAACCCCTTAAAGGCGGCAGTCTACTTGGCACTTTAGAAAACAGCCTGCACGCTATTATTGATGCATATTAAGACGTTGGAGCAACTATGGAGACGACAATGGGCAAACAGATTCCTCTGGAAGCGGCGAAGCAGATAGCAGACTACGTAATAGCCGGGCAGAATATCAACGCCATCAAACTGTACCGTGAACACAGTGGCCAGGGTCTGAAGGCGTCCAAGGACTTTGTTGATGCACTGGAGGCAGAACTCCGGACCAAGGAGCCCGGGAAGTTTGCAGCGCGTCCTGCGGGCAATGGCTGCCTCGGAATGGTTGCTGCGTGCGGAATCAGTGCACTGTTCATGCGGGTCGCGGTGCTGGTACTGCTCACTTGAACACCAAAGCGCCAACAACCGGCGAACCGAACGTCGCTAAATCATCCTTTCACCTGTCGATTTCCGTACACAGGGCTTGCCCGAGAAGATGGCCGCGTTGCCGCCTTGGTCGGACGATTTGTACGATGTGATCAAGACCGAATTGGAGAAACTCGGAAAGCCAACACCGGATAGGCGGGCGGCTGTGGCATATTGTCATTTGGCTCATGCGATATTGGCGAAGTATGCCAAAATGTCTCTTCATGGTTTTGTAATTCGTGTTTTCGGGGTTGGCATAAGGAATGCTAGTCTAATGGGTTGAACATTTATGCAAGGAGGGTTATTATGGATTTAAGTAAAATGACGCAGAAGGCGGATGAGGCTTTGCGGCAGTCCCAGGTTGTGGCCGTGCGGTTTGGTCACCAGCAAATCGACGGTGAGCATGTGCTGCTATGTCTGATTGAGCAGGAGGGGGGCTTGGTCCCGCGTTTGATTGAGCGTCTGGAGGTCAGCGTGCCGACGATACGGGCAAGGCTGGAGCAGGAGCTCGCCTCGCGACCCCGTGTTTCCGGTGGGGGTGCAGAGGTCGGCAAGGTCTACGTTACCCAGCGCTTTAATACGCTCCTGGTCAAGGCGGGGGATGAAGCCACGGCGCTTAAGGATGAATTTATCAGTGTTGAGCATTTGCTGCTGGCTTTTGTCGACGAGGAACGTCGTACCGCCGCAGGCCGGATGTTGGCGGAGCTGGGGGTTACCCGAGACGGCCTGCTGAACGTCTTGCGTGATGTGCGCGGGAATCAGCGGGTCACCAGCGACAACCCCGAAGGGGCTTATGAAGCCTTGAAGAAGTATGGGGTTGACCTGGTCGAACTGTCCCGTCAAGGCAAGCTTGATCCGGTGATCGGTCGCGATAGCGAGATCCGTAGTGTCATCCGGATCCTGTCTCGCAAGACCAAGAACAATCCTGTCCTCATCGGCGAGCCCGGCGTTGGCAAGACCGCGATTGCTGAAGGGCTGGCGCATCGGATTGTGCGGGGCGACGTTCCGGAGGGGCTGAAGGATCGTACGCTATTCTCTCTCGATATGACGGCCTTGATGGCCGGGGCCAAATATCGCGGGGAATTCGAGGAACGGTTGAAGGCGGTCTTGAGCGAGATCAAGGCCTCTGAAGGTCGAGTGATCCTTTTTATCGATGAGTTGCACACCATCGTTGGTGCCGGTCGCACTGAAGGTTCTTCCGATGCTGGCAATATGCTCAAGCCGATGCTGGCCCGGGGGGAGTTGCATTGCATCGGGGCAACCACGCTGGATGAGTACCGGAAATATGTCGAGAAGGATGCCGCGTTGGAACGGCGCTTCCAGCCGGTACAGGTCGATGCCCCGTCGGTGGAGGACACCGTGTCGATCCTGCGGGGACTCAAGGAGCGTTTCGAGGTTCATCATGGCGTCCGCATCCAGGATGCAGCCTTGGTGGCGGCCGCGACGTTGTCGGATCGCTACATCAGTGATCGGTTCCTGCCGGACAAGGCGATTGATCTGATGGATGAGGCCTGTGCATCGATCCGCACGGAAATTGATTCCCTGCCGGGGGCTCTGGACGAGATCAGTCGCAAGGTGATGCGTCTTGAGATCGAGGAAACCGCCCTGCGCAAGGAGAAGGACAAGGCCAGCGCCGAACGTCTGGAACTGCTGCGCAAGGAGCTGGCGGACAGTCGTGCCGAGGCCGATGCGATGCGGGCGCAGTGGGAGAAGGAGAAGTCGGCGATCGAGGCGGTGCGCACCTTGCGCGGTACGCTGGAGAAGGCGCGCCAGGATGCGGAAGAGGCCGAGCGCAACTACAACCTTGAAAGGGTAGCCCAGTTACGGCACGGCACGATCCCGAACCTGGAGCGGACGCTGGCGCAGCAGGAAGCCTTGCTGAAGGGGGACGGCGATGTTCCGACCTTGTTGCGTGAGGAGGTGACCGAGGAGGAGATCGCCGAGGTGGTCTCGCGTTGGAGTGGCGTGCCCCTGACCCGGTTGATTGAGGGCGAGCGGCAGAAGCTTATTCATCTGGATGGCGAATTGCACAAGCGGGTCATCGGCCAGGACGAGGCCGTGCAGGCGGTGGCGGATGCCGTACTGCGGGCCCGGGCTGGCATCAAGAACCCCAGCCGTCCAATCGGATCGTTCCTGTTCCTTGGGCCGACCGGTGTTGGCAAGACCGAACTGGCCCGTGCGCTGGCGGCCGCCTTGTTTGATACCGAGGAGAACATGGTTCGCATCGATATGAGTGAATACATGGAAAAACACGCCGTCTCGCGCCTGGTCGGTGCGCCGCCGGGATACGTCGGCTATGAGGAAGGCGGTCAATTGACCGAGGCCGTCCGGCGTAAACCCTACAGTGTGGTCCTGTTGGATGAGATCGAAAAGGCGCACCCCGATGTGTTCAATATCCTGCTGCAGATCTTGGAGGATGGACGCCTGACCGATAATCAGGGGCGTACCGTGAATTTCAAGAATACCATTGTGATCATGACGAGCAATCTAGGCTCGACCCTGTTGCTTGATGGAATTGCCCACGATGGCGAGATCAGGCAGGAGGTACGGGATGAGGTAATGAGTCTGCTCAAGGTGCAGTTCCGTCCTGAGTTCATGAACCGGATCGATGATGTGGTCTTGTTCAAGCCGCTGCAATTGGATGAAATAGAAAAAATTGTCGGCCTGCTGGCNNNNCAGGAGCTTGGGCTGGAGATCCTGCCAGAGGCGCTGCGGTTTATTGCCAGGGAGGGCTTCGATCCTGTGTATGGTGCCAGGCCGTTGAAACGGTTCATGCAGCAGGCGCTGGAGACTCCGATTGCCCGGCGGATCGTGGCGGGCGATATCCTGCCCGGCTCGAAGGTCAAGGTAACGGTTGAATCGGGCGTTTTGACGATTCGGTAAAAACAGGATCGATAAAGACCGGCGG
>DIZZ01000252.1:28822-34418 GCA_002428045.1 Verrucomicrobia bacterium UBA6015 | reverse complement strand
GCCGACGTTTTCGGCGGTTGGCGAGACCCCGTTACGCATGAGTGTTGCAGGCGGCAGGACGGTACGCGTCAGCAGCGCTTGCAGCACGCTCCAGTCTGGCGATGCCACTAG
Source organism: Verrucomicrobia bacterium UBA6015 (assembly GCA_002428045.1). GTDB lineage: Bacteria > Verrucomicrobiota > Kiritimatiellia > UBA8416 > UBA8416 > UBA8416. The sequence continues at coordinate 34,307 of DIZZ01000252.1, read as the reverse complement.
CATTTGAGCGTCTGCCAGCATGGATCCTAGGTCCTCGACCGGGATCACTTGGGTGATGGTGTGTAAATCGTCTGTTGCCGCCGAGTTTAGGATGGTCCACAGCCGGTCACGCCGGGCATCGCCGACAATGAGGATCGGCGTCGTGGTCTTGTGTTCGCGTCGCAGGGCGAAGGCGATCGCATCGGCACTGCAAATCCCGGCGACCGGGTGTCCCGATGGCAGTGCCAGCGCCTGTAGCGTGGCTGCCGCCATGCGCAGTCCGGTAAAGTTGCCTGGGCCGGTTCCGACGGCGTAGGCACTGATGGATTCGAACGCGGCACCCGCCGTCGACATGACGTGACGAATGGCGGCAATCAGCCCGTCCGGCTGACGTTTCACCGCCTGCCAGCAAAACGATGCGAGCGTGCCCGTGTCATCCAGCAACGCCACCGAATTTTCCGATGTTGAACAATCAACCGCCAATAACTTACCCATTTCTTCATCCTAATCCAAAGCCCCGTGCGGTGGCAACCAAAGACTTCGCGCCACGCAATACCCAGTTAGTGATATTGCCGTGAGCCTCAGTTTTTGAACGATTCCACATAATCTTGACTTGCCCCTTAAGTTTGGACAAAGTCTCTTTCGGAGGTTCATTCATGTGGCTGATAAGCAGTACAGGGGCTGATTTCATTGCACGATTGCGAACGTTGTTTCGAACAGCGGCCGTATCGTGGGCCGTTTTGCGCTTGATCACCAAGCGCGAGGCGTGGCCTCGGACCGTGCGGGAGCAGATCGGCAAGCAGATTTTCTTTACCGGGTATGATGCACTGGGGCTGACGCTGCTCATCGCGGCGGGTGTTGGTGTTTCTGTGGTGGCGCAGGGGCAGGTGTGGCTTGCACGGTTCGGGCAGTCCGATATGCTGGGACCGTTGCTGGTGGCTGTCATTTTCCGCGAGGCGGCCCCGTTGCTGGTTGGTTTCCTGGTCATTGCCCGCAGTGGCACGGCGATTGTAACCGAGTTGGCGACGATGCAGGTTCACGGTCAGATTCGCGCGCTCGACATACAGGGTGTTGACCCGATGATTTACCTAGTGCTATCGCGTACGATCGGAACGACGATTTCGGTTGTCTGTCTTTCTGTTTTCTTTATATCCATGGCCTTGGCTGTCGGGTTCCTCTTCGGGCTGGCAATGGAGGTGGGAACGCGGGATGCGATCGTCTTTATTGAAAGCGTACTGAAACCGATCCAGTTGCGCGATATCCTCAGTCTTCTGGCGAAAACCATTTTGCCCGGCCTGTTAACCGGTGTGATATGTTGTGTGGAAGGGTTGTCAATCAAGGGATTGGCAACCGAGGTTCCGCAGGCGGCGACGCGGGCTGTGGTGCGGTCGATTGCCGCCCTGCTGGTGATTTCTGCTGTGGTCTCGCTGTTGGCAAGTATTTAGGGACATCTGATGGACACGATCCAAACCATATTACGTTTTGAAGCGGTAAGTTGCGTGATCGACAATGATGCTGTCGCCTCTTTCAGGGATGCCGCGTTTTCTGTTAAGTCGGGTAAGATTGCCGCCGTTCATATCGAGACTGATAGCGAGCATGTTCCGATCGCGGATCTGGCCACGGGGTTGTTGGCCCCTGTGAGCGGACGAGTGTTTTTCAAGGAGCGCGACTGGGAATTGATGGGACCCTTTGAACAGGCGGCGGCACGCGGCCGCATCGGTTGTGTTCTTGAGCAGAAAAGCTGGATCAGCAGCCTCACGGTTTTGCAGAATATCATGTTGCGTGAGCGGCACCATACGCTCAGGCTGGAGTCTGAGATTGCCGAAGAGGCCCGTTGTCTCTCGCGCATGATCGGGCTGGACGATGTTCCGGTGCTTCGACCGGATCGCGTCCGGCAGCGGGAATTGCGCATGCTGGAGTGGATCCGTGCGTTCATGGGACGTCCGGATTTTGTGCTTTTGGCTTTTCCTGAAAGGGATGCATTGGGGGAGGGCGTTGAATGCTGTATGCGCCTGGTCGAAAAGGCGATTTCTGAGGGAACGGCGGTCATGTGGATCTCGGATCGCCCGGATGTATGGCGTCAGCCGCTGATGCAGGCGGCTGACCATTATGAAATCAAGGCGGAACGGTGGTTGCCGCTGGAGAGGGAGCATATCTGATGAACCGCGAATTTAAATTCCGTCATGCCAATGAAATTGCCGGTGTGTTTGTGATCGGTGCTGCTGTGCTTTTTGTCCTTGGGGTTATCTTTGCAGGACGATCCCAGGGATGGTTTGAGCAGCGGTTCACGCTCATGGTGGTGTTTGATACCATCGAGGGCTCCTTCGGCTTGCAAGAGGGGGCACCAGTGCTGGTGCGGAATACCACGGCGGGTCGGGTCGGGCCGGTGCTGCCAACCCCGGATGGATTGATGGGAACGACGCTGGTTCTCAAGGACCGGTTCCGCCCGTTTATCACCACGGACTCGGTGGCCAAGATAAAGAAGCAGTTCGGGGTGGCTGGTGATTCGTATGTTGACATCGCGCGGGGACAGGGCACCATCATTCAGGATGGGGCGCGCATCACCTGCATCAAGGACGAGGAATTGCTCGAAACCGCACAGAAAATGCTGACCGATGTCCAAGCCAGTGTGTTGCCGATCCTGGAGCGGGTTGAATCCATTATCAACAGTGTTGCCAGCATTCTGGAACAGGTGGATAAGGGGGACGGGGTTGTCGGTGCATCGATCAGTGATGCGACGTTGCGTGATGACGTGAAGTCCATCGTTTCGAATATGGAAGTGGTTTCCGGTCAAGCGGAGACGACGATCGGAGCGATCTCGACGCTGGTCAGCAACGATGTGGCCCGCGTCATCAATAATACAGAAGTCATCAGTACCCAGGTCGCTGAGCTAATGCAGCGGGACGTGCCGCAATTGGCGGGTGAATCCGTTAAGCTGGCGTCCGAGTTGACCCGTACGCTGACCGAGACGCGACGATTGATCACGGGAATTCAGCGCCACTGGCTGCTGCGCCGCTATGTTGAGAATGATCCGGAGGTGTTATCGCTTGTTCCGGGTTCCCAAGGATGGTTCCGCGGGCAGGATGACGTTGAGGGCGCATTGCAGCAAGACCTGATTGCCGCCCGTACGGGGGATGATGCACAAGCGGTACGTCAGCATGCCGCCAATCTGGCCATCTTTGCGCTTGATGCCGGGGATCTGGCCCAGGCCGAAACCTACCTTGAGGAGATCCGATTTGCCCGCCGACTGACCGGTGGCACGGAGACGGCAAGGGAGCAGTTGCTGGCTGCCGAGATCAGTCGGCGTCGCGGGGATCTTGAAAAGGCGCAGCAACTGGCGGAACAGGCGGGGGAGAATTCACGAGGGCGTTCAGGACATGCCGTGTATGCCGAGTCGCGCCTGCTGCTGGCGTCGGTCTTTATCTCCACGGGGCAGATGGATGACGCGAGGCGAATGCGGGATGATGCAAGCAAGGCGGTGAAGAAGGAGGGGAATCCACCGCTGCTGGCGGCAGCAATAGCCGGGTTGAGTGCGGCACTCGCCGTGATGGAAGGTGATTTTCTAGCGGCGGCATCGGGATACGGAGCGCAGGCTGAGCTTCTTAAGCAAATCGGCATGCACCACGGTATGACCGTGGCACTGTGCAAGGCTGGAGAGATTTACAGTCAACTAGGAATGGCCAGTTCAGGAACCTCTTATTATCTCCGTGCGGCTGGTAGCCTGTTGGCGTGCGGGGATCGGGCGGAGGCCGAATCGATGTTTCAGCGGGCTAGTGAACAGGCCGCCGCATCGGGGGATGAGCTCCTGCAGTCGCGGGTCGAAACGATGCGCCGCGAACGGGGCGAAAAATAAATTTTAAATTATGCTTGCTATTCTCCCCGTGGCTGTTTACAACGCCCCGCAAGTATAATTGTGTCCAGACTCGGTTGGAAATCCTTAGGGCGGAGCTTATTCATATATGGCAAATGCGAAATCAGGCGAATCGGTTCAGGCAACGCGTGTTGTGACGGCAGCAGATGCTGATCTCAAAAGCAAAACGAAGAAGATTAAGGCGTCAACGCCAACGGCAGAGCCCCCCTCGCTGGTCAAGACGTGTTCCGATTCTGTGCGTAAGTCATCGTCCGTCAAGCCATTGGGCGCAAAACCAAAGCCGGTGGACAGCAAGAAAACGGGTGCGGGGACTAACCCCGTCAAGCCTAGTCTGGCGCTGCCCGTGAATGCGAAAGTCCAGTCGAGCGTGAGGAAAACCTACACCCCGTCTGATGATGATGACCTGTCGCCCCTTCCGATGGATGATGATGACGATAATCTGGTGATGGATGACCGGATGTCCCGATCAAGTGAGCGTGTACCCCGTTCGACGAGTGTCAAGGTTATGGATGATGATGACGATTTCGATCATGATTTGGATGATGAGATCGAGAGTGGACGCGGTGAGCGGCTGATCGTCCCGGATGAGGATGAGTTCGGTGATTTACTGACGGACGAGGAGCGAGCGCAGCAGTTGTTTGACTCCGACAATGTCCGCCAGGAGGATATCGAAGCTGAGATTCACGCGGAAAAGGAGCGTGCGGCGCGCGGCGTCAGCGAGAAGGAGCATCGCGAGAATCGCAATCAGAAGGTCAAGGAGTTGATTGCGTTAGCCGAAGACCAGGGCTATCTGACGTTTGAGGACATCAATGAAGCCATCCCTGAAAGTGTCATCGATCCGGAAGAGCTCGAGGCGTATCTGCAACTGCTGCGGGGGATGGATTTCGATATTGTCCAATCCCAGGATGTTGACAAGATCAAGGGGGTGAAGAAAAAGGGCAAGGTCGCCAAGGGCGGGCGCTTGGATTTCTTCGATGATCCCATACGGATGTATCTGCATCAGATGGGTCAGGTGCCCCTGCTGACGCGCGAGCAAGAGGTCGACATCTGCAAACGGATCGAGGATGCAGAATTTTCGGCACGCAAATTATTCAACCGGTTGTCCACCACGGTCGATAAGTACCTGAGTTTGGCGGATCGGTTGGAGAATGGCAAGGAGCGGTTTGATCGAGTGGTGATTGACAAGTATGTCGATAGCCGCGATATCTATCTGGCGATGTTGCCGAAAGTTCGCAATGAGATTCTCAAGACGCAGCAGAAGCTGAAGGAGAATTTCTCGATCGCGATCAAATCCCGTACCCCCAAGGCGGAAAAGGACAAGCGTCTACAGACCTGTGATCGGATGCGTGACAAGCTGGCGGCCTCGCTGGATGAATTGTACTTCAAACAGAAGGTGATTGAGTCCATGGCATCCGAGGCGGAGGTGGAGCATGCACGCTTCCGTGCGGCAGTCAATGGAATCAACAAGCTATCCAAGCAGCGCATGAGCAAACGCAGGGATGAGGCGATCAAGGAGCATCGCCGGTTGATGCTGCAATTCCAGAATGACCTGTGCATTCCGGTTGACGAATGCCAGGCCTATCTTGAGAACCTGCGTGGCGCCATGCAGCGTGGGCAGCAGGCCCGCACCGAAAT
>DIZZ01000252.1:0-28693 GCA_002428045.1 Verrucomicrobia bacterium UBA6015 | reverse complement strand
CGACGTGGTGGATTCGGCAGGCGGCAACACGGGCGATTGCTGATCAGGCGAGAACCATCCGGATTCCCGTGCACATGATCGAGACGATCAACAAGCTGCTCAGGGTTCAGAAGAAGCTGGTGCAGCAGTTCGGGCGGGAACCCACGCCAGAGGAGGCGGCGGAGGAGATGGAAATGCCGGTGGACCGGGTGCGTGCCGTGTATAAAATGGCACAGCAGCCGATATCACTGCAAAGTCCAGTTGGTGAAGGGGATGACGCCCACTTCGGTGATTTCATCGAGGATAAATCAGCGGAAAACCCTTCGGAGATGACGGCGTACAGCATGCTCAAGGATCGCCTGCAGGATGTGCTGGATACGTTGACGGAAAGAGAACGCCAGGTGCTTGATTACCGCTTCGGGCTGACCGACGGTTATTCGCGGACACTGGAAGAGGTGGGGAAGAAATTTGCGGTAACGCGCGAACGCATTCGGCAGATCGAAGCCAAGGCGTTGCGCAAACTTCGGCACCCCACCCGGATCAGGAAGTTGGAAGGCTTCCTGGAGATGAAGTAGACGTTAGGCGGGCAAGTGTGCGCGTTCCCCGGCGTCGTAATAACAGAAAATGAACCCTAGTTAGGAGAAGAAAAGAATGGCATTCGAGAGTTTTGAAGCAACGGAAATTGCAGCAGCGTCAGCGTTGGCTGGATTGGTGATTGGTTTCGTGGCAGGACGTGTGCGGATTGCGCCGCGCCGGTGCCACAAATCGTCGTCCTCATCGTCTTCGGCGTCATCGCATAAGTCGGCAGGCGACGAATTCGGAGGAACGGGAGAGGGCATTGAGCTTTATGTGGGAAATCTCTCGTATGACATGTCCGAAGCCGAACTGAAGAAGACCTTCGGCGAATTCGGCGATGTCCTTTCGATTCGTGTAATCAAGAATAAATTCAATGACCGTTCCAAGGGCTATGGATTTGTCGAGATGGCAACGCAAAGCGGTGCGGACAAGGCGGTCAAGGCGATGAATGGCAAGGAGATCCTGAGCCGCAAAATGGTTGTGAACGAGGCTCGTTCCAAGTCACGCGACTAGGCGCAACTGCTCGCGAAGGCGGTCGGCGGCGGTTCTGCCGTCGATCGCCTCTACCAGCGCCAGGGCAAACAGGAATGCCGTGCCGGGGCCTTGGCTGGTGATTAGCCGCCGGGTTGGATCATGCACGACCGGCTCGGTATGGTGCATGGATCCCGTGATTTCCGATTCAATCCCCGGGTAGCAAGTGTAATGGCAGCCATTCAGAACGCCAGCAGCCTGCAGCACCAGTGGTCCTGCGCATATCGAGCCGATCCATTTTCCTTGCTGGGCAAAGGTGCGAAGTGCCTCAAGCACCCTCGTATCACCGCATAGTGCGCGTGTGCCTCGCAGCCCGCCGACAATCACGATGGCATCATGGCGTGTCGTTGGCGCGGCAACCTCGGTCCACAGTCCATCGGCCATGAACGTCACGCCGCGCGAGGCGGTAATGTTCAGTTCATTCCCGACGGCTGCACTGACTACATTCCAGCCAGCGCGACGCAGAACATCGATGACAATCACCGCTTCCATTTCTTCCACGCCATGGGCGAGGGGGATCAATACGGAGGCGGGCATATAAACTCCCTATTTCTCATCAGGTGGTATGTCGGTAATGATGCTTTCTCCCGTCCGCAGGAAGGCTCGTTTCTGTCGATACTCCAGAACGACGCCATTCGCATAAATGGCCAGCAAACGGACCCCTCCGAGGATTTCCTCGTCGCGTTCATAGACCTTGCCGTTAATCACCGCACGATGGGCATGGCTGCTCGCCGAGATGCCTTGCAGCGTGATATCGGGCCAGTTCTGGACGTTGATTTCTTCGGCTGGTGGGTCGTATGTGGGGATCACGGTGGCGCGAGGCACGGGTTGGTCTGGTGAGCGGGTGGATGAAGATTCGGCAGGGTTTATGGACGCCGATTCTGTCGGTGGCACTGGCGGTGGGGTCTCGCTTTTTGCATCCGCAACCGTTGCATGGTCAATAACATTCAGAACGATCCGGTTGGCATCAAAATAGATACTATACTGCGGGACAGGCAGGTCCCAGAGTGCAGATTCCTGCAGGAGGACGCGTTTGCGCATCGGGCGGCGGTCGTAATGCCACACAAGGGTGGCCGGTGGTGGAGGGGTGGTTATACGGGAAGGGGAACCCAGGACGAGCCGAACTTCCCTGGCTGTCATGCCGGGCACCGCCCGATTCCCTTCGTGCAGGGCTTGGATGACGGACGCTGGCCGATCTTTGGCTGATGCGGTGTAACGGTTGATGCGTTGCGATGTGGTAAAGCAACCCGTCGTCAGCACCATGGTGCCGACCCATACCGCTACACAGCATAACGGCCTGCCAACGTCCTGTAGTAACTGAAAATACTCACGCTTCATCTTGGAGCCAGTATAGCGGGTAGACCTGGGACTGCAATCATAATCCATCGAGAGATAAAGAATTACGGACCAATTCCGGACCATCCCGGAGCAAGATACTCCGGGTACGTTGGGTGGGCATCTAGTGCTTGAAGCTACGTTGACCGGTGAAGCACATGGACGCATCGTATTCGTTGCAGGCTTCGATCACTTCGGCATCGCGCATGGATCCGCCGGGTTGTATCACGGCCCGAATCCCTTCGCTCAGTCCGACATCAATCCCATCCCGGAAGGGGAAGAAGGCATCCGATACCATGCAGCAGCCAGGCAGTCCACCTTTTCTATCGGTGACCTCGGCGTCAATCGCGGCCTTGGCGTCGGCATTCTCAAGGTTGTTGTAGGGTTCGCCATGACGTTCCCAGCACAACCGATCCGCCAGTTTGGTGTAGGCCTTGTCACGGGCAATCTGGGCGACGCCAACCCGATCCTGCTCGCCGGTACCGATACCGACGGTCACGCCATCCTTTACGTACAACACGGAGTTGCTGGTCACACCAGCTTCCACCAGCCAGCCAAATAGCATGTCATCCAGTTCTTGTGCTGTGGGTGCCCGGTTGACCCGGTATTCCTGTCCCTTGTAGGTCGTGACGGCTGGCAGTAGCTTATCGGACGACCGCGCCTCGGGCACGAATGACCACTGTGCCACGAGGCCCCCGTCAATCAGGGACTTGAAATCAACGAAACGCGTTCCCGCGAACTGCTGGAGCCGCTCGATATTGCCGATGCGCATCACGCGCAGGTTGGCTTTCTGCTTGAACAGATCCATGACCCCGGCTTCAAACTCCGGGGCGGCAACGACCTCAGCATAATTCTCGTTGATCTGGCGAGCGGTTCCCAGGTCGCAGGCCCGGTTCAGGACGATCGCCCCGCCGAAGGCTGCCAGTCGGTCGGCCATGTTGGCCTTGTGATACGCCTCGCCGATGGTTGTCGCCTTGGCGACCCCGCAGGGATTGTTGTGCTTGATGATGGCGGCGCAGGGAGTGTCCATCAGGTAGCGCAGGATATTGAGGGCATTGTCCACGTCGGTGATATTCGTCTTGCCGGGGTGCTTCCCGGATTGTAGCAGCTCGACATCGGAAGCCAGATAGTGCCCGGGCTGGATGGAGGTGACGTTCCCGAGCGTGAGGTTGCCGTTGATCAATCGGAACAGTGCCGCTTCCTGCCCCGGATTCTCGCCATAGCGCAAGCCGTTCTCGACGCCGTCAATCCGCCATGTCGCCTTTTCGTAGCAGAGCGTCTGGCGTTGTCCGTCGGACTCGACGTAGCTGATCTCCATCCTGGGCGGAAAATGGTCGTCCATGATCGTTTTGTAGGCCGATTTCAAATCTGGTGCAGACATTTGATGTTTCCTTTCAATCGAACAATTCGTAAAGCGGTCGGGGGTCAAACCCGTGACTTGACCCAGCGGTCAGCCTCCGCCTCCGTTGTCACGGTTGGGGTGCTCCGGTGCAGATCCCACGTCTCGGTCAGCGAGACGGTAGTCTCGGGTGCCAGGTCGATCAGTCCACCCAGCGTCTCAAGTTCGAGGATCTCTTCATTCGAGAAGGTCTCGAAATTCACGCCGCCATCGGGATAAACCGCCGTTTCATCAAAATCGAAATGTTTGACAAAAAGGAATTCGCCGAGTTGGTAGCCGACCCAGCCTTCGCGATGGGCGATGCCGAGTTTGCTCGGGCCGCAGTGGCGGTCCTGCCGGAAAAATAGGTACTTCTGGCCCAGTGACCAGCGTGGATCCGTTAGGTCCGTATAGCCCCACAGGCTCCACTCCTGATTGTGCAGCACCCGGTCGGTATGCGGGATAAAGGCAGGACGGGGAATGATGGCCATGCCATCGGGCGCCATGACCGAGAGCGCCCAGGGTGCTATATGGATGGAGCGCTCTCCGTGGTTGGTCAGCGTGTGCAGCACATGGATCCGGTTGCTATTGGCGTCCAGGGTGATGTCCATGCGCTTGGCGCAGCCCGATAGCGCACCAACGGGCTGCAAGGTACGGACCCCTCCCGCAATCTCCTCGACGGCTATGGGCGAATTATCCAGCTCATAGGTCATGGGTTTCTGCTCGGGCGCAATCCAGAATCGATGCCCGCCCCGGATCATCCACTCGGATTCCCCGCTGCCTCCCTGTTGTCCCGGGATTTCCGCAAACAGGTTCCGTTCGCCAATAAATCCAAGCCTTGCCACCCGTGGCCCGACGGCGGTGGTGACGATCAGTTCAATGTCACGATTAGCCAGTCGTACGCAATTTTTCCAGCCGTTGTATGTCACCTTGTCCATGATATACTCCTTGATATGTCACTTCTGCAAATAATACAAAACTATGCCTTGATCACGCGGGCTTCGAGCTCTGCATACCTACCCAGCATTGCCGTATAGACGCCGTGCGCCGTCGGATCCGGATCCGCGACCTTCTTGAAGGGTGCCGCCTTGACAAGTACCTGGCTATAGGGAATAAACCCGCCCTGCCGTGCGCATAGCCAGCCGTGCAGTGCCCGGTAGGCCGCGCCAAGTGACGCGGAATCCGATTTTTCAGCCACATAAACCGGGGTGCCGAACACATCGCACATGACGCGGATCAGGCTCATGTCCACGGATGCTCCCCCGGTTGCCAGAATCCGCTGCGGTACAAGCCCGACATGTTGACCGTGCAGGCGCATCGACAGGAACTGCCCTTCGTAGACCGCCCGGCAATCCTGTGCTGGACTGAACCGATCCACCGCTTGCCCCTTCGCATCAAAGCGCCAGACGCCTGTCTTCAAGATGGGCGGTGTGATTTCCGGATCACGGATAAAAAAGCCGATACAGCCGCCATTCCCCGGTGCGGTTTCTGAGAGCCGCTGAGCAAAGACCTTCCAGTTTCCGTCGGCGGCCAGGTCGCGGATAAATTCGCGGGTCAGCGAGCCGTTCTTGTAGCACAGCATGGCCATGTAGGCGGATGGGGAGACGGGATTGGCAAAGATATGCCCCTCGCTGGCGGAAGGCTTGGCATCCGCCAGGAAACCAAACACCGTATCGCTGGTCCCAAGGCTGATGGCGATATCCCCCGGATCCTGCAGGCGCAGGCCAGCCAGGCTGTTTGGATTATCGCCGGAGAATGCAATCACCGAAACCGACGGCGCAAACCCGTAGCGCTTGGAGAAGTAGGGGTGCAGGGTGCCGATGGTCGTGTGCGAGGCGACGATCGATCCCAGCTTTTCCACCAGTCCGGGAGCCGTGCAATCCAGGGCGGCAGGTGCCCAGGCTTTGCGGCGGATATCCATGAGGTTCATCCCGGAACCGTCGCTGGCATCAATCGGTGCATACGTGCCGATCAGCAGGGATGGAATGAAGGAGCTGACCAGTGCAATCCGTTCCGTTGCTGCATAGGCGGCGGGTTGTTTCCCGTAAATCTTGGCAATCTGGTTGCCGGTAAATCGCTCATAGGCTCGCGATCCGGTCAGCTCTGCGACGGCCTGTGCCCCCCCGAGGGCCTTCTCACGGGCGGCGCATTGGGCTCCGGTGCTCGAATCCATCCAGATGGGCGAGTCGGGGATCGAAAAAGTATCTGCCAACTGCGTTTCCAGTGTTTCGGCGGCATTCAGATGGCGCAGGCGTTGCTGGGCGTTAGTGCCAAGCCAGACGCTGCCGTGTTGCTGACCGCTGCCCGAGATGGCCTGGACACTGGCCAGGGGCGCTCCGTCGGCATGCATCTGGCTTAACAGCAGGTCCATCGCGGCCACCCACATCAGGGTGGGGGAGGTCACTGTAAGGCCGTCCGGGCCAACCTGCACGCCGCCCTTGGTGCCAAAACGGGGCAAGTCCCGGTCAAAGTTGACGGATCGCTCATAAACCAGATTCAGGTCGGCATCAATCAGGGTGCATTTGAGCCCCTGCGTACTTGAATCCAGCCCCAGAAACAACGTCTCCTGATTTTTCATAAGCCTAAGCATCCCCTTTGTTCGCCGCCCGCTGTTTGGCGCGTTTGCAATCTTTACCTGGAATCACGATGGGGTGGAGACTAGCAATATCGGGCCGATAAATCAAATGGTCATTTTTTGTTGCGTGTTTGCCCTGCGAAGTGCAGCATGATTGCGTTTTAATTGAACGGAGACCATGGTAAATTATGAAAAAAGCGGTCACGGCGCACCTGCCCCCCGGCGATGGGTCTATGCCATGCTGGTGGGGTGTATGCTCCTTTGGGGTGGAACCTGGCCGGTCGGTCGTTTCCTCGCCGGATCCATGATTCCGGTAAATGCGGCGCTGATCCGTTTTGTTCTAGCCTCGGTTGTCCTTTCGCTGATGTGCCTGGCGGTTTACGGAAAGTCGATGTTTCGCATCCGTCGTGACCTGTGGTTGTCCCTGATCCTGCTGGGGACATCGGGCGTGTTCGGGTACAGTTTGCTGTTTTTCAAGGGGCTGCAAAGTACGGATGCCGGGCGGGCGGCCTTGATTATCGGCTGCACCCCTGTCTGTATTGCGGCGCTTTCCGCTGTGCTGGAGAGGCGGTGTCTGGCGTGGCCTGTTATGGTCGGTATAGTCCTTTCGCTTCTGGGGGGGATGGTGGTTATCGCCAAGGGTAATTGGCGGGGGCTGCTGAGTGGGCAGTTGTCAAGCGGCGATGTGATGATCTTCGGATGTGTCCTGCTATGGACGGTCTATACCTTGCTGGCTCGTCCGGTGATGAAAACGATTCCGCCCTTGATCACGGTGGCCTGGTCGTGCATTGTGGGCACGGTGCTGTTGTTGCCGTTTGCGCTGGCCAATGGTCTTGGTCAGGACATTGTCGGTGTCGGCAACAGCGAATGGCTCGCGCTGGTCTATCTTGGGGTGCTGGCCACGGCGCTGGCATATTACTGGTATTATCTAGCGATTCGCCAGGTGGGCACGGCTGTTACGGGCATCTTCATTAATCTGGTTCCCTTGTTTGCGGTACTGCTCAGTGGCGTTTTCTTGAAGGAGCGGCTGCATTGGTCCTCGGCACTTGGCGGTGTGCTGGTGATTGCGGGGGTGTTCGTGACCGTTCTTGCAGGCAATCGAAAGTAGGACAGGTACACTTGCCTGTCCTGATTATCGGAGGTTCATCATGTGGGTTGAATATGCATCGCGTCCTTTGGCTATCGTCGTTCGTCGTCCGCGTTTTTCATGGGTCGTTTCGTTGCCCGGACGCCATCGTTCACAATCAGCCTACCAGGTTCTTGTGGCGACGAAACCGGATCTTTTGTCACCTGGCTTGGCGGATCTCTGGGACAGTGGCCGGGTGGCGTCATCGCAGTCGGTGAATGTGGAGTATGCTGGCGTCGATTTACGTAGCAATATGGATTGTTCCTGGTGTGTGAAGGTTTGGGATGAATCGGGCAACGACCATGGCTTCTGTGTGCCGGAATACTTTGGCGTCGGGTTACTTGATCCGTCGGACTGGCAGGCCACATGGATCGGTATGGGCGGGGTGGATGACCCGGTGTCCGATCCGGATGCGTTTCAGGAGGGGCGGGTTACCCCCGAGGTACAGGCATTTGAGCCGGATTCCCGCGCCCCTTTGTTGCGCAAGGAATTCACGGTATCGCATCCCGTCCGTCGTGCTCGGGCGTATGTGTGCGGACTCGGGCTTTTCGAGCTGCATCTGAATGGCGAAAAGGTCGGCGATGATGTCCTGTCCACGCCACGCTCGGACTTCCGCAAGCGGGTTTTCTATGCCACCTACGAGGTAACATCGTCGCTGATTGCCGGGGAGAATGCGGTGGGGTTGCTGCTTGGTAATGGTTGGTTCAATGGTCAGAAGAAGTACTGGGGCTGGCAGATGCAGTGGTTTGGCTCGCCCCGGGCTATCGTCCAGATCGAGGTCGAATACCAGGATGGAGCGATGGATCGGATCCTCAGCGATGCGTCGTGGCAGGGAGATTGGTCGCCGATCACGTTCAATTGCTTTTTTGATGGTGAAACGGTGGATACCCGTCTAGAACAGCCGGGGTGGGATCGGGCTGGCTTTGCTGCGACAGGCTGGCAGCGTGTGAAACGGCTGCCAGCGCCGGGTGGTACCTTGGTTCCCATCATGCACGAGTTGGAGAAGCCGGTGGAAACCCTTCGCCCTGTGTCCGTCCGCGAACCCGAGCCGGGGGTGTACGTCTACGACCTGGGAAAGAATATTACCGGTTGGGTCAGGCTGGTCATCAACGGCGGCAAGGCGGGGGATACCGTGACCCTGCGCTATGGCGAGGCGCAGCATGAGAATGGTGCGCTGAATGCATCCAGCAATAACCGAGCCTTGCAGCGTGATCAATTTATCCTGGGCGGTGCCGGGATTTCCGTCCTCGAACCGCGCTTTACCTTCCACGGGTTCCAGTTTGTCGAGGTGTCCGGCTATCCGGGCATTCCCGACCTGGATTCCCTGACTGGGGTGTTCATTTGTACGGAGGTGGCGCAGACGGGGCAATTTGAATGCGGCAACGCCCTGATCAACCGGATCCATGCCTGCACCCTGCAGTCGCAGCGCTGCAATGTACAGATGGGCGTGCCGACGGATGACACCCAGCGCCCCGAGCGGCAGGGGTGGGGCACGGATGCCTGGGCAACCGCTCATGAGGCTCTATACAATCTGTGGATGCCCCAGGTCTATGCCAAATGGATCGGGGATTTCCGTGACCAGCAGGACGAGCTGGGCATGGTCGGGATGATCGCCCCGCAGGCGGGTTCCGAGGAGGATCTGGTATGGAGTGCCGCCTTTGTCCTGATGCCCTGGTGGACCTATCTGCATTGCGGTGACCTCCGCCTGCTCGAGGAGAATTATCCAGCCTTGCAGCGTTACATGGCGTTTCTGCGGCGAGTGGGGGTCAGGACAATCTCAACGCAGACCTCAACCGCAGTCATTGATTCACTCTTGTGGCGCTGCGGCAAGGATGCACGTTTTCCTGCGGAATCGGAGCGGGGGCACTTGCAGATTTCCCAGTGGGGGGATCATCTATCCACGGCCGAGGGCTTTGTCGCCCGCACGAACCTGCCTTTGTCCGTGGCGACCGCTTTCTATTACCTCGATGTCATGGTGATGTCCCGCATTGCCGACGCGCTGGGGAAACCCAGTGATGCCGCCGAATACCGGCAGTTGGCCGGGGCCATCCAGTCGGCCTACCATGAGCGTTTTTTCGATCCGCATGTGGGGTACTACGATAGCGGGGTGCAGAGTGCGCAGGCCTGGCCCTTGGCGTTCGGGATGGTTCCAGAGGAACACCAGGGACGTGTGGCGGCTTATTTTACACGATGTGTGGGCGAGGTGCAGCGCCACCTGACAACAGGATATGTCGGCACCAAGTTCGCGATCGAGGCCCTTTCCATGCTAGGGCGCGACGATCTGGTATGGCAACTGGCCACGGCCACCGGATATCCGAGCTGGGGCTATATGCTTAGAAACAACAGAACGACGTCCTGTGAACGCTGGGATGGCGATGGGGGCTCCTTGAATCATGCCCCGCTGGGGGCGGCCATCGACGAATGGTTCTACTGGGGCCTGGCTGGCATCCGTGCCGATGAAGGGGGGCCAGGCTTTGAACATATCGTCTTCAAACCCTACATCCCCAAAACACTCCCTTGGGCCAGGGCCACGCTGCAGACGATCCGTGGCGAGATCGTTTCCGATTGGAGGCACGATGGTCGGCAGGTGACGTGGGTTATCACGGTTCCCGCCAACTGCAAGGCGACGATCCATGTCCCGGCAGATGATCCTGGCAAGGTGATGGAAAACGGTCAACCGCTGGCCCATGCCGACGGCGTCGCCTTTCTAGGAGTGGAGAATGGGCGATGCCGTTTCTCCATCGGTTCGGGGGCCTATCAGATGGCGTTTCCGAGTCCTTTCGGCAACTGTGCATGAGACGATTAGGTGCCGTTTTCAAGCAAGGCTTGCAGTGGAGGTCCTCTCGGTGTATATTAACGAAAATTTTAATAAGCGTCGATGGTGAACCCTAACACAAGAACAAGGAGAAGAAGAATGCGATTCAAGAACATGATGATTCCCGTGGCTGCTGTCATGGCTGCCGGTATGCTGGTTGCTGAGTGTGCGCGTGCGTCTGCCGTCCCCACCATCCTGATGGGTACCCAGTCGATTGATGTCAATGGTACGATTGATGATGACGGCGAAGATCTTGGCATCAACATGGTGGGCAGGTATGGGTATTTTATCGAAGATCTGATCCGGGGGGGTGGGTATGGTACCATCGAGATGATTGGCGACTTCAAACGGGTCGGTGGTGGCGTGTTCGGTGAATATAATTTTGATATGGGTACTGAGCTTGTTCCTTTTGTCGGCGGTTCTGGTGGGCTCGGCTGGGCCGATGATGGGAATGAAAGCAAAACATACGCCGAAGTGTCTGGATTTGGTGGTGCACGGTACTTCTTTGTTGATTATGCCGCCATCGGTGCCCAGCTCAACCTGTTCCTGGCAACCCAGGATATCTACAATGGGGGAGAGGATCCCGTGGACTGGTCGATCACATTGAATACAAGCTGGTTCTTCTAGCCGAAGCGTGTCCGAAGGCCGCCGTAACTGCATGTTCCGACGGCCTTTTTTATTGGATGCGGAGCAGTTGCGACAAATAGCGTAGTAGCAGTTTGAGACGCAGGGTGCTGTCGTGGTCGCGCTCCTTGGGAATCGTGCACGGGCTGTAGATCCACGAGCGCAGCAGGAGCCCCAGTGCGGCCAGGGGGGCTCCACGGTTGCTGGCCATCCACGAGGCCGATGCATATTTGTCAGCATACGCCCGCCATCGCTGTCGGCGGTAGGTGTGCAGCGCTCCCCCCCTTGCAAAGGCCTTGTGCAGCACGCCAAGTACCTGCGGCAGAAACGTGCGATCATCCATGCTAAGGCTGCCCTCCGTGAGACGGTAACGTGAAAGCGGAGATTCCAGTCGCAGGCAGGGGTGCATAGCGGCGATACGCATCCATAGATCGTAATCTTCCGGTCCACGGAATTGCGCATCGAATAGCCCCGCCTGTTCCAGTGCTGTCCGTTTGACCATGACCGTTGATGTAGCCACTGGGTTGTACGTCACGAAAGTGTCGAGTGCAAGCACCGTTATGTGGGTTCCAGGTGCCGGACTGACCATGGTCAGGTTTGACGAAACGTTTGCTAAGCACGACTCGCCACAGGATCGCCCTCCCTTGGAATAGTCTCGGGATTCTTCAACCAGCGGAACCGTTGCCCCGCAGAGCAGGGCTGCTTCAGGATGGCTGGTGGCGGCACGCATCTGGCACGTCAGTTTGCCCGGGAGCCAGGCGTCGTCGCCATCGAGAAAGGCGATCCAATCGCTCGTGGCGGCCCGGATCCCCGCGTTGCGTGCGGCGGCCGGTCCTTGGTTATGGGCCTGGTGGATCAGCCGGGGATTAAGATCCTGATGTGACGTCGACCATGCCGCAAAAACCTTGGCGGTGCCGTCCGTGGAGGCATCATCGACGACGATCACCGCCTGCAGTGGGACGTTTTGGGTGGCGACGGAGTCGAGTGCCTCGGTCAGGGTGGCGGCGGCGTTGTAGGCGGGAATAATGACGCTGATGGGCATCATGACATGGTCTCCCCATGGTGCCCGGCATGGAGGATATCGCTGCTGGCAATCGCGATCTTCATGCACCCACCCTGTGTGTCGGTTCGTCTGGTGGCAGGTTGCGGGCCGGTATGCCGACGGCGGTGCAGTGGTCAGGCACATCGTGGATAACCACGGCGTTGGCACCGATGCGGGTATGGTCCCCAAGTCGGACCGGTCCGATGATTTTGGCACCGGCACCGATAAAGACATGACTCCCTAGTTGCGGAGACTGCCCGCGTTCGGCACCGATCGTGACGAGATGTTCGATGTAAATGTAATCCCCGCCGCAGACCGCGCTGTTAATGACGACGCCATAACTGTGGATCAGCACAAAGGCTTGCCCAAAGGAGGCACCGCGCCCGATGATGCAGCGTCCGAAAAAGGCATTCAGTTTGTTGAACACCATCGCCAGCGGGACGAGGCGATAGCGCTGCGAAGCTTGCATCAGCCGATACATCAGCATCGCAAACGTTCCATCGGTCAGCAACGCTTTCAGCATGCACGCGGCTGTCCTTGCACCATACAGCCATTCGGCCTTGGCCACGATATCACCGCGAATGAGGGTAAATACATTCATGCCAACCAGCATAGTGGCGAGAAGAACGAAAGGAAAGCGCAAAGCACCGCCGGTCATTGTGTGAAACCACTGCTTACCTATAAACTGGAGAACGCTAATGGCTACGCCAAAGAGAAAGAGAATGACGGAAAACCAGCACCGTTTTTTGCTGCCGGGCGGCGTTCGACGGGGGCGGCTCGCCCGGAGGTCCGCAACACTTAGCTGACTGGCGTCAGTGTGAAGTATTTTATGCTGAAGCCTTTATTCGGGGATTCGGCGGTGAACTGGAGCGTGTTCCTGCCTTCCTTTACCTCTATCTCGACGGGCTTGGTGTCTTCCCACATGCCTTTGGTGTAGGGTAGGGGGATGTCGATCAGCGTTCGCCGGTTCAGTCGCAGCATGAATTCCCTGTCAACCGTTACCGTGCAAACCCTTGCCGTAAGCGCGTACTTGCCTGCCTTGGGGGCCTCCAGGTCATACTTGAGCAACTCGGGGCGACCCCCTGTAAGCGCATAGTGTACCTGCACCTGTTCGCCGTCGATGGTCTTCATGAAACGGATTTTGCGCGTGTTCACGGTTGAGGTCGCCGCGCCCGCTGGAATGGTGATCACGCCGCCGTCGCCAAACACAATGGTTTGCTGGGCCGGGGTCATCTCGATCTGGTCGACAATAGTCGTGACTGCTTCCTCATTCGACTCGGCCAGTTCCTCGCCAGTGGGCGGGAGCGCCGCGATTCTTGCCTCCTCGACGATGGCCAGCTTCTTATAAAACGCCAACGCATTCCAGAAGCCGCCGCCAACACCGTATGCCATCGGATTCACCTTTTTCTCGCCAAGCGCATCACCCAGCCACTGTGCGCGCAGCACCTTCATGAATTGATCCGGATCCCGGCGCGCCTGTGTTTCCAGGAAGAAGTCCAGGCCACAGCGGCCACGCCAGTTATTGAATGTCCAGTGCGCACCGAAGACGGTCGTCCAGCCTTCTGGTGTCCAGTGGCTCATTGCCGCGTGGCCTGTCTGGCGCGCACCGCGGGTCGGAATGCCAAATGCCGCCGTTGAAAGTTTGCCGACAAACGCGCGCGGCCCGCAAATCCCGCCTTCAAGGAAGTAATCCTGGAACCTGCTGAGGTTCAGTTCGGGCCTCACCGGACGGCGAACCCCTCCCGTGTAAGGTACATCCGTCCTGACAACGGCACAGTAGCGCCATTGGGTGTCGGGGTTGACGATATGGTCGGGACGGTAGTTGCGTAGCATCTCCCGGAACCAGATCACATGTTCAACCTCGAATTCAGGAAAGATGAAGCGATAGTCGAAGTCTGTGTAGCTGTCAAAGGCCGGATCAAGGATGCCGTCAAGATAGGCCTGCTCGTAGTTCATATACATCTCGATCATCACATCGGCGGGGGTGCGGCCTGCGATGATGGCAGTTTTCTCAAGATCGTCGGGTGCAATGCCAAGTTCCGCTGCTGTCATGTCGTTTTCCGGAACGGCCCGGTCAGGATGCTCAAGGCAGCTTGCCAGCGCAAAACGCTGGAACATTCCCTCGTGCGCCCGCTTGCTGGCCGCCTGGATCGCCCTAAAATTCTGCATGGCCTCGCCGTATTTTCCCTCGTATGCCCCGCCCATCTTCATGATCTGCAGAATCAGCGCATCGTCATTCAGAAGCGCATCAATCAGTTCCGCCTGCGCTTGCCCCTGCTGCGCAAAGGCCGCCAGTCCCTGGGGGGTTGCGTGGGCGATGAGTGCACCTTTCGCCAGCTTGGCGTCCAGTGAGTCACTGGCAAGGATGGCGTCTGTATCGGAAAATAATGCAGCCACGGCTATGACCGCATTGGATTGGGCTATTGCGTACAGCGTGTGGCATGGGGCGTATCGCGGGGGGGCAATCTTGCTGCCGTTGGGATTCGGCTGGGCGGGGACGGCCTCCACGGCCGCATGGGCCTCCATGAAGGCTGCCTCCTTATGCTCGTCGACCGCAGGAACAGCCCCCGCGATCTCTTTTTGGATGGCACCGAGCATCCCGGCATACTTCTGCTGAAGTGCCTCACCCTGCCCGGTCAACGCCACATCTGGATTGATACTCGCCGACGAATCCAGACCAACGAGAACAATCACCAGCGAGAAAAAAACAATGCCCGATATTTTATGTGCACCCATAATTATTTATCTCCAAGTTTCTTTTTCATACTCAATTCTGTCAAACGGGCATTAAACTCATTATACACGTTGGGAGTGTGCGGTTTTAAAGGCTGTTCACACAGTTTACGCAGTGCATCAGCCTCAACCCTACGTCCAAGCTTTTCGAGAATTGTAATTTTCGTACTCCACAATTCTTTAAGTGTGTCACAGGTCTCCTTTATGACCACCGTCGCCGCGTCTTTCTGCCATTCGGCAGGAGGAAATTTTCTCCGTCCCTGAAAATGATGCAGTTTGTGTGCGTCGATTGCATTGTCAATGGCCTCAAGCGCTCCATCCCAGGCGCCTAGCCCCATATATCCCAAGGCTTTCCCATAATAGCTTGGTGAATGCCATCCGGAATGGTCATTTTTAACTAATGAAAAAGGTACCGTGAAATATCGTACGGCATTCTGGTAGTCACCGTTTTCGAGCATCTTGTAACCCGTTTCAACGTCGCAGTTTTCGACATGCGTTTTCATGGCTAGAGAAAATGCATACGGAAACGCGAATTCGGATTGGTACCTTAGACCGGATGAATACCAAGCGACCGATCCATCACGTCGAAGCAGGAATACATTCGGAATTTGATCTGCAGAAAGAATTCCGAGTTGCCGTACCATTGGATTTTTCAATCCTTGCGGCACGATGACCGCTTGGCAATTCCACGCATTCGTTTTCACGAGAAATCGGACATGATCAACATCATCCGTCAGAAACGCAGTGACGAACTGAATATCTTTGTTAACATGGCTTTCCGTCAAATCGGATGCAATTCGCATCACCCTACGAATATAGTCGTACTCCGATACCCACCCCCGAGGATCCATCAGCACTGGAAAGTCCGCTGTTGGATCTGCCGGCGGCTCTACAAACAGGAGATAGGTCAGTTTTCCATTTGTTTCTTTGGGCAAGATGAACGGTGAGCCGTCAAGCTTTTTGAGTTCAATTTCAGGTAGGGCGTTTGTAAAAGTGAGTGCGCGATGCACAATATGACCGCGTGGATAATCCCCTTCTGATCGTATGTGGTTCGCTTTTAGCAGGCGGTATTGATGATGCCTATCGCGCAAGAACGAAGTGAACGCATAAAACGCGGGGTCGTCGGCATATTTTTCCAGAAACAAGCCGCGATATTGCTCATGCAGTTCCTTCGATTTGGCCTCCAGAGCTAAAATGGAAGCTGCCGCCAGCACCGAAGCAGGCGCATCACTGCCACCACAATCATCGAGGAAGCGGGCCACTTCGGTGTCTGCATTCTTGTCACCCATCCGCAGAGCCGCTTTGGCAAGACAGAAACGCGGCACTACATCCGCTCCCATTGGCTGCGTTGTTGACAACGCTGCCGCTGCCTCTGTAACCGCTTGCTCAAGATACTTGGGCTCGCAAGCCTGGTTCCACATTCCCAGCAGCGCAATAATTCGTCGATCCCGAATACTGCGAGCATCCGGAGATTCAGGCTTTTGATTGAGCGCCTCAGCACACAGCGTCGCCATTTTTGTGTAATGGGTAAGCGCATCATTTGCTGTAAACCGATACCGAAATGGATACATGAGAAAACTCTCTTCGATGGACTGCAAGACGGATGTTGGCGGTGTGTTACTGGTAAGTTGCCCCTGTACAAGAAAATCTCCAATAAACAGGGACTGCAGTTGCGCGCTGTAGCGAGCATCGGAAACCCTATCCAGATCAACAATTCTCATGTTCCCGTGAACAACCGCTGGACGTATCACCGCCATGCCATATTCGTTAACCAATACCGCCACAAGATCATTATTGGCATAGGCGCGATAGGCCATACTGTTTCTGCCTTCAGGCAAACAAAGAACGGTCCAATCGACACCCTGCTCACGCAGGATGGATTCGCCGCCATCAGGCAGTTCATCCACATTTATACTGAAAACGTCCACAATCCCCGGAAACGGCACCAGACTTTCTTTGAGACGTGAAAAATAGTTTTCATACGCCGGGTTGTCTTTCGACCAAAAAACCATCAGACTCATATGACCAATGGTATCGGACGGAAAACTGAGCGTCACGCCGTCTACTCTTTTAAAGTTTCCTTTGAATAAGACATCCATACGGCTGGCCTTAAGATGCTTGCTCCGGAATTCGATAACCTCCGCATCGTCGGCGAAGTCCTCATTTAGGGTTCGAAGGATCGCATCCTCTAGTTCTGGCGCATCTAATTTCTGAACAATAAGTGCGCCCATCAGCAGGCTCCTTGCCTCCGCCGATGTTCCTCGATAACGCTCGATCAATGCGGCCAACGCCTCCGCGCGGGTCGCCAGTGTCGCGTCCTTTGCCGAGAGATCCCTGTCAGAGAGCAGAATATCGGCCTCGAGACGAAGTGCTGCGTAGGTGTCGGGGGCCATGGCCAGCTTCTCGCAGGTTTCGAACAGTGCCGTCCGGTTCTGCTCGGTGGTATCGACGGCAATCAGTCGCTTCTGGCACTGAAATACGATTCCCAGAACGTCAAAGCGGTTCGACGCTTCAGGGGAGGCGTCGACCAGGGCGAGCCCTTTGCGAACACTATTCTTTAGCGTCCTCCGTGCTGATATGGGCGATGTGTCCTGGTCGCCATCCTGGACCAGTGTCTGCTCAAGGGCTACCATTTCGCTCTCTGGAATCGGCAGCGCGGCCAACGCGCCTGCGGTACAGATCCACAAGCA
Source organism: Verrucomicrobia bacterium UBA6015 (assembly GCA_002428045.1). GTDB lineage: Bacteria > Verrucomicrobiota > Kiritimatiellia > UBA8416 > UBA8416 > UBA8416. The sequence goes on along the minus strand of DIZZ01000252.1, from coordinate 11,289 downwards.
GCCAATCCCCCGGATCCCCAAGGAAATTACCCGATTTTCAGTAATTACGCAGTTCATCATTTTATCTTTTATCTCTGGTAAATCGGAATATACCGGTGCGGCGTCGCCAGGATGATAATCGCCATCGGGGTCTCGTAACTTGCCCCGCTGGCTCCGCTCTTGTTCTTGTTGCCGCCCCAGGACCCGTCTTCCCCCTGCTTGCGAATCAGGGCGTCACGAATGAGCGGATACCACTCGGCATAATATTCATCGCCCGCCTGCACCATGGCGTGAATGGCGTAGTAATGACCGTAGAAGTAATGCCCGAAATTGTTATCGATGATGCCGGGAGACCTTTCCTTGAGAAAGCGCAGTGCGGAAAGAACCATTTCAGATCCGCGCTCACCCGCCAACTGGGCGGCGTATGCACCGCCCCCGGTACAGGCTATCGAATCATTCTTCTGCACGCCACTGGGCACATAGTTGAATCCACCGGTCTGCTGACTCGTTGCGGACTCAAAATAAGTTACGACGTTAGCAATTGTCTCGTTGGGCACCACGACGCCAGCCTGGCGCGCGGAAGCCAGGGCCACAAACACCATCACCGTGACAGATGTATCCTGACCACCGTCCGCACTCGGCTGATAACGCCAGCCGCCTCTTTTGTTCTGAGAACGAAGTATTACATTGACTGCCGTTTCGACGGCCTTTTGGATTTCGTCATCATCACTCCGGTCCCTGGTCATGCCCCACATCTCGGTAAGTGCCAGCGTGGCAAGACCGTGCTCATACATGCTGGTGCCAAGGTATCCATCCGGTGCCTCTTTAGCCTTCTTGAGCAGCCAGTCCTTGGCCTTGTTTAAGGCGTCACCATTGGGGCCTGAACCGGGGAACTGTGCTTTCGACATGAACGCCATCAACGCCAGCGACGTAATCGCAACCTCTCTTTCGCCAGTCTCTCCGGCGGCCCATGAACCATCGGCTCTCTGGGTTGCAAGCAGATGCTTAAGCCCCCGGTCAATCGCCTCCGACGCCTTTGCTGTCAGCTCCGGAGCATCATTCTGCTGCGCGATGAGCGGAGCAGTAAGAATCAGTCCTATCAGTCCGATCCGACCGATCAGTCCAATCCGACCGCGCTGCGACACGCACCATTCGCCATGCATTTTCATTTCGCCAGCCTCTCGTAATAGTCCTTGAGAATCGCCCGGAATTCCAGCGGCAGTTCGCGGGCGAAATTCTCGTTAAGCGCTGCGCGATCACGCCTCCCGAGCACCTCCCATTCCTGCTTGCCGTCCGGAGGCTTTACCCCTGTGACCATGCCGGGCATAAAGAGCATCAGCAGATCTTCATCTTCCTTAAAGTCTTCCGATGGCGCGGGACTAGAACTGGGACCGGGTTGATTCACATAGAACTTTAGCGCGTATTCAGCTACAAAGTGACGAAGCCACTCTGCCGCTTTCTTCTGATTTTCAATAGACTTCGTGCGATCCTTTGCCTTGGCACCCGCTGCCGCCAGGGCGAGGCATTCCTGTGCGGCGACAAGGTTGCGCTGCAGGTTCGCAGGCGGCAGCGGATTGACCGGCTCTACGACCGCCGGTTCCCCTTTCTTCGGCTTCTTGACCGTATCCAGAATCACAGGATTCGTATGCAGCTTGGCTCGCTCGATATACGGACCACATACGTTCCCAAACTCAAGCAGTTTTGCCTCAAAGGCCGCTGTCTCATCCGGCTTGGCCGCCGCGCTCTCGCGGACCATATCTTTCTGTCGGGCCGCCATGACCAGAACTTCACGCAACAAGACGAACTGCTCCGGAATCGGCTGTGCCGGTGCAGGCGCGCTAAGAACAGCGGCAAGCCGCTGCATCAGCGTGAGCAGCGTGCCAAGGTCTTCGCCGATAGTCCGCTCCACCTGCCGCATCGTTTTCACCGCTGCGGACAGATCGTCATTCTTCAGCAGGTCCCCGGCTTCGGCCATGTGTGTTACTGAATTCATTAGGATACCAAATCCGGTGATTTCATTAATGAGCTTGCTGTATTCCTCTGCTCTCAGCCTCAGCGCAGTCTGCTCCACGACCAGCGCGGCCGCATCTGTCTTGTCCGTGGCTTTCTCACGAAGCGCTCGCTGGGCCTCCCTTATAAGAATGCCTTCCGGGATGGTCTCATGCAGGGCTTCGGTGATTTCAAGAAGATACCGATACTGCGGAATCACCGCATCGATCTTGCCGCGCAGGGCCGCCAACGTTTCAATGATAAACGTCTGGGCATCGAGCGCCTCTACCGGGTCTTTGACGGCCATCGCGTTACCGGCAGCATCCATATCATCCTTGGCAAACAGCATCACCGTTCCTGATTCGACCAAGTGGGAGATCGGATCAAGCGCCACCAGAATCGCGTCAACCGCATGCGTGAGGTTCTTCTGGGGTATCGCCAGCGCCGGCAAATCTTCCGGCTTGGTCTTACTCGTCAAATCAAGCATATCACGCTGTTCTTCCTCGATTTCGGCCACATACGGGCTCGGCGCTACCGCCGTCTTCGTACCGCTCAACATCGCGGCAAAGGCTGAAATATTCGATCCGTGCTCAGCGAGGATGTCCCGCGCCACACTCAGCGTCGAGACTGCCGATTCCTGGTGCTCGGCCGCCACGCCAGGCCTGTTATCTGCCAGCAGCGGCACGGTCTTGCGCATAGACTCCAGTGCCATGCCTATGCTGATCGGAAGGGAAGGCGATTCCTCTGACGGGGTGCCGGCCTGACTGACCCTGTCCGCGATTTCCAGCGAAAGCTCATCTAACGCGGCGACAACCGCCGACTCCTGGTCCGCCAGATAATCAGACTTCGATCCGTCGGCGGCAGCATCCTCTGTCTTTTCCAGCAGACTGAGCTGGCGCTCTGCAATTCGGCCCAACCGTTCATCCGTCTCCTTGGCGCCGTACGTCAGACGCTCAATCCGCACCGCCTGGGTCATTGCTGCGATTCGTTTCCTGACCATGACAGCCAATGCGGCGAATGACTCCTCTGCATTCAACTGCGCCTTCTCTGCAGCGACCAGATCCTCTTTCTCGATGCCCGACACCGCCCTCGTTAAGGCGTCATCGGCATTGGCAAGCAGGTCGTGAACACGCGGCGCTGACGGGATCGTATCGTCAAAAAGACGCGTACGGGGAGCGGGAATCGCTGGCATCAAGAGCAACTGTAAATTCCGGTGCAGGGCCGCCTGGGCCGCCGCCATCTCCTTGCGCCGCTTCTTGAACGACTTTTCGTCCAGCGCTTTGATCTCCAATCTCAGCGTCTTCTGGGCGTCCTCCTGCGAAACGAAGAGCGCCATCGCCTTGGCAAGCGCCTCACGTTCCGACCCGACCCGCAAACGGAATTCAGCCTGAAGCAGGGCTGCCACCACGTCAGACTGGATTCGCGCCGCATCGGACGACTTATCCTCGCCGATCAGCGTGGCTGCTTTCTGAAGCTGCAGGGCAACGCCTCCGTTGACCAGTTGCTTGACGATACGGGTGAGTGTAAATTCAATCAGCGCGTCCTCTATGCGGCTCTCTTTCCCTTTAGGGCTGGCGGCGAAAAGGCGGGTAAGCCATTGCCCGAGGTTTTCCTGGGCCTCTACCAGTTCTTGCAACTTGGAACCCGGCATAATCGTCCTCAGGCGCAATGCCGCCTGCGTCTGCGCGGCGGCGTGCATTTCCCGACCCATCACATCGGCGGCATCCTCAAACCCGAGATGGAGCACAAGCAGTCCAAGTTCGCGGGCGGAGCTGTTGACCCTCTGGGCTGCGTGAGCGTGGGCCGTGTCGGCGCCTTTCCTGGCCGAATCGCTGGCCAGCGCCCGCATCGCGGCCGCCGCTTCAGAAACATGCTGATCTGATATCACCAGAAGATCGGACCGCAGTTGATCAAGCGATGCCGTCAGCGCCAAGTTCGTGATACTGTTCGCCGCCAGGTCTTGTGTCAATTCGTCCATGCTCGCGGCCAGCTTCTTGATTCTCTCCCGCATCAGATCCTGACGGACGGCTTCGAGCTGGCACGTCTGAATAAAAATCGGGTCAGACCTGTCCAGCCGCATCACCGTCTCATACACCTCACGCTCTTCCCTATAAATGCTCCGAAGCTGCGACAGCAGGCGCTTCTGCTGCTTCTCTACCTGAGCGAGATAGTCCTCCATCGTCATGAATTGGATGCGCCGGGTTTCCGAGCGGGCGCGATGCGGTCCGTTTTCTCCCGGATAAGCGTCAGCTAGCTCAACGGCTAAGCTGACGGCCTGCCCCACCACCAGATTCGTAAGCACCGCGCGATAGTCCCAGTCGATCACCTGTTCCACCCCGTCGATAGGCTTTGCGGGGTTAAATAAGATTTTTTCCTCTTCCGTCTTATCGACGCGATACGCCACCACGGATTTCACTACACCATGATCATCGCGCCCACGGAAAGCCAGTTCAACTTTTCTCCCGATCGTCGCGACAATATTGCCAGCGGGTGAGGTCAACTCAACGCGCGGAGGCTGGTCTGGCGAAACCTGAAGGTAGTGGTTCGGGCTGGCAAACTGGAATCCGTGATCACGCTCCACCCACGAAAAGCTATACGCCATGGACCCCGCGGCAAGACGCGCACCCGTAACCGTGCGTCCATCGCCGCTGATTTCCAGCGGCTGAGGTTCGTCCCCCGCCAGATTCAGAGTCGCCCCGCTAACCGGTCGGTCGAGCAGCAATTTCCAATGGAGGCGGGTGGTCTCCGGAACGGTCATCGTCAGTGCCTCCACGGTTTCCGTGGCCCGCCCCGTATAGTCTGGATAGGCAAGCGTCACTTCAGCCTTCTCGATATAGGGTGCGTTGATAACGTCCACCGCGTGCCACGGACTGCGGGCATCCCCGGCCGTGACACGATACTCAAAGCCGCGGAACGCGGTTTCAATCTCATACTCACACTGACCGTTTAAGATGGACAGCTTGCGCACGCGCGGACGACTCTTCCCGGTACGCAGATGAATAGCTGCTTTACGCGGCACAACCCCGGAGACGCGCGCGGCGATACGGACAGACTTGCCTTCCTGCACGACCATATCAGCCGTCAGCAGATCCAGTCGGGTGCGCGTTGGATAGTTTACGGCCAGCCATGGCGTAAAAATACGCAAGATACCAGCCCTGAGCAAGGGGCCGTTGGTAACGGCGATCCCCCCCAGTAGCAGGGCCGCTGTCAGCGCTATAGCCGCCGGGCGTCGCAGCGCCTGATAACGTACAGTGTCTTCTGGCTTGATTCCTCCCGCCGCCGCTTCAGCCTTCTGGCAGGTCAAATTACATAGCGCGTCCGATGTACCATGGCGCCGAGCCGCATCACTGAGCTGCAGGGCTGTCACCAGCAGGCTTTTCATTCCGCCGTGGTGGGCTTCGATCTGGAGCGCTGTGCGCGTGGCATCAAACGGACGAAGGTGTTTCCATCCGGCCTTCCATGCTTTGTAGACAGCGATACCCAGCACGGCAAGAAGGATCAGCGCCCGTCCTGCGGCAGGAATCGTGGCCAACCACTTGCTGGCCAGCCAGTCAATAAGCCCGCCCACAACGAACAGCAACACCCCCCAGCGGAGCAAAACAAGGAGCCCTTCAGTGAAGCGCAGAAACTGCTCGCGCCGCCAAACCGCTCGTATACGTGAGTGCAGCTTCATGGCAGGTCGTACCTCCTCCTGAAAATCCATTCGGATCCCATCAGCGCGATCAGCAGCACCAGGATCCATCCATTGTCCCAAAGCGGCACCTCTGACCTGTAGGTCTCTTCATATCGTTCAAGATCCAGCAGGGACGCAAGCTCTCCAAGCTCCTGCATGCCAAGGCATTTCCCTCCCGACATATCCGCCACCCGGCGCAGGCTATCAATCTGCATCTCCGTGTGCGCCATCTCGGGCTCAACATTGGAAACCTGAAATTCGGTCGTATTCGCCAAATCGCTATCCCCTGCGTTTGCTTCCACGCGATAACGTCCAGGCTGGGTGGGCGAGAAATACCCCTCGTAAAGACCGGGATTCCCCGCATCGGGCCGCAGCGCAACGCGTTGAGGCTGTGCACCGGGAACATCCAGCGGAACCACCAGGACATCGAAGCCAGACTGCATGATAGGCTCATACCGGTCGTCCAGCAGATGCGCATAAAGCTGGACGTGTCCATCCACAGGATAGATCGCACGGTCCTTTTCCAGGCGAATACGCTTATGCTCACCCATCAGGCGTGAAAGGGTAAGGAACTGGATATACTGAGACCAGACCCGCCAGTGATACTTGTCGCCGCTTTTGAAGCGGAGCAGCCACATGCGGTCAGTCGCGATAAGCATGCACTTTCCCGTCCCGTAACGCTGCCATGCCACGAGCGGATACTTGTCAACACGGGAACTCGAATCGGAAAGGGTTGCCAGGACGGTCGCCCCAGATCGGGTTTCCAGCAGCGGTGGCACCCATTCCAGAGGCGCAACGCGACTCCATACACTGTCGTTCTCTTCCTGATCCGCCTCAAGGGTCATGACGAGACTGCTTCTTCCTTCAGGGGTCAGGACGGGATATACAGAATCGTCAACATCCTTCCATTCAGCATCGGGCTCGAATGTGACGGGCAGCATCTTCTCCACGGGCGTCCCTGAATAGCTGGACGGGGCAAAGCGTGCCCCACAGAGCATCAGGAGCGATCCTCCACGATCCCGCACAAGTTCTTCCAACCGGAGAAATTCATCGCCGGAGAAGAACGCCGAGTCCACATCGCCAAGAATAACCAGATCGTACTTAAAAGCGTCCTCGCGCCGTTCCGGAAATCGCGCTATATATTCCGATGAATTGCGCGCTATCTCAGGACCGGAACGGGTGGCAATAAAGGTGACATTGATCCTCGGGTCCCGTTTCAGCATGGCCATCAGGTACCGGTACTCCCAGCGGGCACTGCCCTCTATGCAGAGCACATTGATCTTCTCGTTTACCACGCTGACGCTGCGCTCCAGCCGATTGTTTGCCGCGGTTGCCTCATCGGCAAAAGGCTCGATTTCGATCTCGACCTTAGTCGCGCCCTTCTCGTGCTGGTCGACATTAAAGAACATGTCCTCGAACTGAAGACCGCCGGCAAGCCGGATACTGCGGGTCGCCACGCTGCGTCCATTCAGGCGTACCGACAGGACCGCCGCTCGCTTCTCGTATCCCTTTGAGCGGACTTGCACGCGCACGGGAACCTTGTCACCTGAAAACGCGACTTCCTGCATGACAATATTCCGAATCGATACGTCGTCAGGATCGGCCAGCCCCATGGGCACCGCATAGACCGGTATGCCCTTGACACCGAGGTTGCGCAGAACGGACTCGGTACGCTGGGAAGAGGTTTCCAACCCGTCCGTCAGAAGGACAATGCCAGCCAGCGGAACTCCACGACCGGATTCCACCACCGCTTCCAGCGAGTCCGCAATGGACGTTCCGGTTTCTTCGGCCAGTAGTCCCGATAGTGCATTGGTGGCAAGATGGTCGCCTTCGCCAAGCATGCGCAGCGTGGTCCCGAAGACGTAGTAGCCAATATCAAGGTCCTGACTCAACGCGTCGAAAACCGGTCGTGCCGATTTCGAAAGCAGGCTTCCTGCCAGATCCAGCCGGGAGGCCGCCGCGATAGCCTCGCGCTCCCTGGTGCCGAGCGCCATGGATGCCTTCTGCACATCGCCAGTTCCGGAGGGCTCAAGCAGGCCAAGCACAACCGCCGCATCAGCAACATCCTCGGGGCGCTTGCGCTGGTCCTTGATCGACATACTCTCCGACACATCAATCAGCACTGGAAGCCGCCGCTTGATTTTGCGAGTCTTCTCAATCGCCGCCATTGGCTCGAAGAGCGCAATCACGACCAGCAGCAGGACAATCAGCCGCGCCACGGCAAGCCCGATACGGATCCTCCCGGGTAACCCGCGCTGCCGCCCGTAAAGCAAAGCCGTCAGGACCACCACTGCCATAATGGCGCCAAGCAAAAGTGCCAGCGGCACCAGCTGCCCCCACATCAGCTCCTTGATCCCGGTAAGATTTGCAACCCAATTAAACATACGTGATCTCCCGCAACGCGGATCTTAATGCGTGTCTATTCGAGTCCATTCGTGGTTCCTCCACCCGTTGACGCCCGCCTGAACAGAATCTCCGCCAGAAGCCCCTCGATGACCAGAAACGCCAGCCCGGCGATCAGGAACATACGCCACAGCGACCGGGCCTTCCTCGCTGCTTCTGTACCCGCAACAAGTTCCTCCGCCGAGCTTGCGATCAGGACGCCTGTGCCCTTCAGGCTGTCCTCTGCTTCCTGCGGCGCAATGCTTTTAACATTCGACTCCCGCGTGTCGACATTGACGGCGATCGGCATTCCCGCCGCCTGCAGGTTGACACGCGCCAGATAAAAGCCTGCTTCACGGGCATTATCGAGAAGTGCAACATGCTGTCCCCGATATTCGCGCACGGGAACCGTCATCGTATCTCCGGACGGAGCATCAAAGACCGCATCCGTCGTGTCCGGCTGATCCATGTAGGACAGCGAGAGCGAATCGCCAACCATGCGAGGCATCTCGAACTCACGCGCCGTCAGATAGGTCACCATCTGCTGAAGAAGCATAGGGAACACGGGGGTTACCGCCATATTGTTCCACGCCGTGCCCGCAGAGGTTGTGAACATGAACACGTGCCCGCGACCCAGTGAGTGCTCAAGAAGCACTGCGGAATCGCTGCCGGCCAGCGTAAGCACTTTTGCACTGGTCGCCAAGGGCTTAACCCGCATCAGTTTGTGAAAACGTGTTTCGCTTAGCAAATCGTTCGGCAGGGAATGCAGCGGACGGCAAACGGGATGGTCGGTCATCGATGGATCGAGCGGACGCCCTACCCCCATCGCGTCACTCGACCGCATCGCCTCCTCGATCACCGCAGGAAGCAGAGGGGTACCCGCGCGTGTCGATCGCTGGTTCCAGACATTGGCCTTGACCAGATCGCCAGCAAACCATATCAAGCCTTTGCCTTCCCGGACATAACCCTCCAGCAAGCCCGCTTGCTCGGCGGTGATATCTGGAACATTGGCAAGAATAACCACATCAAAATGCTCCAGCTCCTGGCCTGGAAGATTAACCCATGAAACTGACTGCACCTCGAGATCTTCCTGTCCAGTGCTGTTGCCCCTGGCGCGCAGCGCGGCGGCCAGCAATCCTCCGGAGCCGTCAGCTCCTTCCGAGGACCCTTCAACACAAAGGACCGCCACCTTGTCCCGGATCACGGCAACTGCGCGGCGCGCGTTATCCGCAACAAGCGCGTCCTCACCCAGTTCGGCAGTGATCCTCACGGGACCCGCATCACGGAAAGGGATGAACAGCGATACCGATTCAGAGGTGCCCGGCGCAATCGACGGGATGACTTTAACATCGACGCTGATGTTATTGATGAGGCCGCTTACCCGGACCTGCTGCACAACCGAAGCGCCGTTGTTTCGTACGGTCGCGCGATAACGCGCGGATGTGCCCTTGCGCAGCACGCCGGAAACCAGCTCCAGGCCCGTTATCGCCAGGTTCTCGGACCCATTCCCGACCGGGATAACAAAGACGGATGCTTGCGCTGCCAGATCCTTGAAAGACGCATTGAGCCAGACCGATCGAGGCTTCCAGTCCTGCTCCTGCATATCCGTGATGATATAAATTTCCTTCTGCGGGGCCTTCAAGTCAGCGGCAAGCTCCTTTAGCTTGCGAGGGAGACCGTCTATATCCAGCGGTTCGTCCGTCACCTCCAGTGAGTCAAGCACCTCTCCGAAATGATCAGGATCAAAGGCTGCATTCTGGACGATAACCCGATGTTCCGCACCGAGCAGAACCAGCGTCACCGGATCGCCCGGTCGAATCCCCTCTGCAATCGTTCCGGCCTTTTCAATCGCCTTGTCAAACCGAGTCGATGCCCCTTCCTTGTGCTGCATGCTGAACGACGCGTCTAGGGCGATCACCACTGCGGCACGCTTTTCACCCAGCGAAGCAAGCAGACCTTCAGAATTCCTTGTCGCTGGCCTTGCCAGTGCAAATACGATCAGAAGCAGCGCCAGGCAGCGCATGATCAGTAGAATGATATCCCTCAGCTTAATCTGACGGGAACGTACACGCACGCTCCGGTTAAGAAACCGCATGGCCGCCCAGTCCGTACGCTTTACCTCGAAGCGATTCAGCAGGTGAGCCAATATGGGTAGCCCTAGGCCGAGCACACCAAGCAAAATCAGTGGATTTAGAAAACTCATCGCCTTGCCCCCACGGATCCGCCATTAAGCGTCATGGCGCGTTCGGCAAAGAATTCATTCAGGACGGTGTCCAGGGGCCGCGATGTATCAACGGTCTTGTAGTCGATGTTCGCCCCCATGCAGCCGGCGCGTAGCGCCGTTATGTATTCATTAAAGCTTGCCAGATAGTCGTCACGAATCCGCTCCGGCTGCGTGGTGAGCGGCTCCTCGTTTTCAAGACCCTCAAAGCGCCAGGTTCCCTTGAAAGGAAACGCGATCTCGTAGGGATCGAGCGTATGCAGAACAACCACATTGTGTCCGTCATACCTCAGGTGATCCAGGCCGGCCATGATATCATCCACATCGGCAAACAGGTCGGAAATGAGGATCACAAACGACCGCCGTTTTATCATGATGGCGATATCGTGCAGCTGACGGGCAATGGTTGTCTTCGGCGTCGGCCTGATCTCACGCAGAAGCCGGTCGATCTGGACAATGATCCCCGTCGCGGAACGCGGCGGCATATAGGCGCGTACCTCGGAGTCAAAGACGGAAAGACCGACAGAATCGCGTTGTTTGAGAACCAGATACGCCAGTGATGCCGCCAGGAATTTCGCAACCTCGAGCTTATTGACCTTGCCCGAACCGTACGTCATGGATGCACTGGCGTCCACAAGGAGGTGGCAGTCGAAGTTGGTCTCGGCCTCGTACAGTTTGGTGTAGTAGCGGTCTGTACGGCCGTAGACACGCCAGTCGATGTCGCGGATCGCGTCGCCCGGCGCGTACTGGCGGTGATGCGCGAACTCCGTGCTGAATCCCCGCAGCGGACTGCGGTGACTGCCCACCCGCAACCCTTCAACGACTTCGCGGGCAACCAACTCAAGATCGCCCAGCTTCTGCAGCAGCTCAGGAACCAAGTAGTTTGTTTCTGGTAGGTATTCAGGCATAAGCAAAGTGCCCCGTGTCAGGTGAACGATCCGTCCGATCGGTCTGATCGGACCGATCCGTCCAATCGGTCCGTTCCCCTCTATTTCTTCCCGTAGAGTTTCTCATCGGCCGGGATCTGAGCCAGCAGCTTCTCGAT
>DIZZ01000155.1 GCA_002428045.1 Verrucomicrobia bacterium UBA6015 | reverse complement strand
CTGCCCGCCTTCGGCATCTACGGTCGCGATGTGCAGGATGCAGGCGATTCGAGGATTCCGGCGGATGTCGCCGAGAAGATCCTGCGCTTCGCCAAGGCAGGGCTGGCGGTGGCGATGATGCGTGGCAAGTCGTACCTATCCATGGGCGGCTGCTCGATGGGCATTGCCGGTTCAATTGTTGATCAGCCGTTCTTCGAGGATTATCTCGGCATGCGTGTGGAGGCGATTGACCTGACGGAATTCGCCCGGCGCATGCGTGACGGGATCTTTGACAAGGACGAGTATGCCAAGGCCATGCAGTGGGTGAAGGAGAATTGCGTGGAAGGAATCGATCCGAACGGCCCGAAAACCCGCCGTTCGCGCAAGCATCTCGATCAGGAATGGGAAGATTCCGTCAAGATGGCGATGATCACCCGCGATCTGATGGTTGGGAATCCAGCGTTGGAGAAGGCGGGCTACAAGGAAGAAGCCCGTGGCCACAACGCCATTCTGTCAGGGTTCCAGGGGCAGCGTAACTGGACCGATGGTTTCACCAACGGCGATTTCCTCGAAGCGATCTCGAACAGCTCGTTTGACTGGAACGGTGCTCGTATGCCCCGCTTGGTGGCGACAGAGAATGATTGTCTCAACGGGGTGGCGATGCTGATGGGGTACCTGCTGACGAATACGGCACAGGTGTTTGCCGATGTGCGGACCTACTGGAGCCCGGACGCGATCAAGCGGGTGACGGGGTACCAGGTGGAGGGCGTGGCCTCCGGCGGGTTGATCCACCTGATCAATTCCGGGGCGGCAGCGCTGGATGGCAGCGGGGCACAGACGCGTGACGGACAGCCGGTCATGAAGCCGTTCTGGGAAATCAAGAAGAAGGATATCGCGGCCTGCATGCAGGCCACGACCTGGCATCCTTCGGTCACGGAGTATTTCCCCGGCGGCGGCTGGTCGTCCAAGTTCGTTTCCAAGGCAGGTATGCCGATCACGATGAGCCGTGTCAACCTGGTCAAGGGACTGGGACCGGTGCTGCAGATTGCCGAGGGCTGGACGGTTGAACTGCCCGAGGAGGCGCATCGCAAGCTGGATGAACGCACCAACATGACGTGGCCGACGACGTGGTTTGCCCCGCGTGTCACAGGCAAGGGGGCCTTCCGCGATGTGTACGAGGTCATGGCTCGCTGGGGTGCCAATCACGGGGCGTTCTCGTATGGCCATATCGGTGCCGACTTGATCACGCTGGCGTCCATGTTACGGATCCCGGTGTTCATGCACAATGTTGAGGAGAAGGACGTCTACCGGCCCAGCGCCTGGTCATCGTTCGGTACCGAGGGTCTGGAAGGGGCGGATTTCCGTGCCTGCCAGTGCTACGGGCCGGTCTATGCCTGATCGCGGCGCATCCACCAGTGTTAGGGGTAGGAGGACATACGATGTTTGATGTTGCCAGGGTTCCGTTCAGTTATCATGGGTCATGGATGTCGATCAGTATTCCCAGTGGGAAAACTGAGCTTTTCTTTCGGAATCATCATTTCAAGTCGCATGATCTGTTCACGCTTCAGACGCTGGTGGATGGAAACCTTGTAACGCCAGTCATCAAGGCCAGTGCGTCGGCGTTGGTTCTTGAGACTGGGGCGGGGTGTGTCGAGATCTGTTTCGAGGGGCCGGATTCGGTCCGGTTGCGCGGGCAGGGGGGGGGCGTCTTGCGGCTGGCCTGCAAGCGCAACCATGCCTACGGCAATGGTCCAGGAATGGCTGTCTTTAACTTCCGGCGGGCATACCGGCGTTACCAGTTCGAGTCGCTGCGTGGCTCGCTGGCCTTGAAGGGGGCGTATGCGTCGGAAGCCGAGGACCTGGACAACCTGGCTGAAATCAAGGGTGACGGCGTGCTGAAGAACGTCGAGCAAGGCATGCAGGCGATCATCATTAGCCCCGATGCCGCTGGCGTCTGGGAACTGGCGATCGATGAGTTCTGGAGCAGTTGGCGGCGACCGGTGCGCAAGGCGTTTGATGCCTGCATGGCGGCTGCCGCCGAGGCCTTCGAGACGTTCCGGCAGCGGCTTCCCGCCGTTTCGCCGGCACTGGCGTCGGCACAGGCGCTGGCCGCTTATATCGATTGGTCCTGTACGGTCAATCCCACGGGATTGATCAAGCGGCCGACGTTGTTCATGTCGAAGAACTGGATGGATAATGTCTGGAGCTGGGACCAGTGCTTTAATGCCATGGCACTGGCATCTGGGCATCCGCAGTTGGCCCTGGACCAGATGCTGACGGAAGTCGATCACCAGGATGATTTCGGATCCTATCCCGATGCGTTCAACGATCTTGAGATCCACTACAACTTCTCGAAACCGCCGGTTCACGGATTGGCTTTCAGCGAGATCCTGGCGCGGTTGCCCGCGCCACCGTCGCGGGAGGTCATGGAGTCCATGGTGGTTTCGCTTGGTAAGCAGGCGGACTGGTGGATGACGTACCGGGTAATGCAGTCGGTGCCCGGAGACCCGGCGTCGGGCGTCGGGGGGCGGGCGTCCTCGCTGGATGGATTGCCGTATTATCTGCATGGCAATGATTCCGGCTGGGACAACAGCACGATGTTTGCCAGGGGGGTTCCGCTGGTGGCGCCGGATTTGTCGGCACTGCTGGTGGTGCAGATGGATGTGCTCGCCCGATGGAGCGCGGAACTGGGCTGGGCCGAGGCGGCTGCGGCCTGGGCGCAACGTGCGGAGGCACTGTTCGCCACCCTGATGCGCGAACTCTGGTGCGAGGACCATTTCGTGGCCCGGTTGGCACATGATGGGACGGCGGTTGAATCGATGAGCCTGATTCCGTGGTTGCCGCTGGTTCTGGGGGAGCGCCTGCCGGAAACCGTACGGGGCTGCCTGCGGCGCGGCATCGAGAGGCATCTGACCGAGTGGGGGCTGGCGACCGAGCGGGTGGACAGTCCCGACTACAGTGAGGATGGCTACTGGCGCGGGCCGATCTGGGCACCCTCAACATTCCTGGCCGTTACCGGTCTGGAGCGTTCAGGGCATGGGGATCTGGCCGCCGTGATTGCCGACCGGTTCTGCAAGCTCTGTGCAAAGAGCGGTTTTGCCGAGAATTACAACGCCATCACCGGGGCCCCGCTGCGCGATCCTGCCTATACCTGGACCGCGAGCGTCTTCCTGCTTCTGGCTGGTCGGAAAGCGTAACGATGCTTAGGGTCGACTATTTCAAACGAGAACAAAGGATACGGAATGAACATTGAACGCACTCAGGAAACATTAGTATTGAATCACCCTTCACAGGCGCTGAGCGCTTCAAGCGAGGCATCGTGTAGTTGGCTCCGCGTCATGGCGGTCATGCTCATGGCATGCTTGGCGTTTGCATCACCGTCGTTCGCGGCTGAGCGGGACGAGGCCGGAGCCAAAGACGCAGCACAGGGGCATAGTGCGGATGAGGTCGCCCCGCCGCGTCCCGCCAAGCTGCCAGACCTGACCAAGGGCGAGGTGATCCCGCCAGCCCCGAAAGTCGGCATACGCTCCTGGAACCTCGGCCAGACCGGGATTGTCGGTACGCCAAACGCTTGGTATGACGGCGATCAGGTACAGGTTCTTGCCGTACTGCCAGGCTCACCAGCCGAAGGCAAGGTGATTCCCGGGGATGTTGTCATGGGGGTGCAGGGGAAGGATTTCGTGGCGGGGGGGCATCTGGGGATAGAGATCGGTAATGCGATCATCAAGGCGGAGGAGGAGGCCGGGCAGGGGCGGCTGTCTATCCACCTCTGGCGCGATCTCAACTGGACCCGGCGGATGGGGCCGAAGGATGTGCTTGGCATCGATATTGATACCCTGATAGGCAAGGCGGATGAGGCACAGCTTTACGAGTGGGAGGGCGAGGAAGAACGCAGCGTTTCGGTCAAGAATCAGGGCTATGACGATTTCCCGATCGATGGGATGCATACGAACGTTACACTCCAGCTCGAGATCATGGGAACCTACAGTGGCACGTCGCCTTGGAAATGCCCGGTGGCGGATAAGATTCGCGAAGGTGCCGTGAAGCTCATTGCGGGCGATTTTCGGCCTGATAAGAAAGGTAACTCCCGTGGCGACTGGCCGGGTGTCCTGGCCTTGGTCGCCTCCGGGAATCCCGAGTATGTCGAGCTCGCCAAGCAATGGGTTCATAGGCAGAAGGTGTGTCAAGATATGAATCTCCAGACCACGCTCTATGACATGTCTTACAAGGGTATGCAGAGCTGGGCGGCGGGTTTCGAGGCGTTGGAACAGGCGATCTATTATGATGCGACGGGGGACGAGTTCATCCTGCCGGAGATCCGAAAACGGGCGATCTGGGCGGCGATGGGCCAGAGCGGTGGCGGCTCATGGGGACATACGTTCTCGTTTCCAGAGTCCAACGGAGGCGAATTACACAAGCGCAATCCGGGCTATGGCGGGATGAATAATGCCGGTGGTCGGTGTTTCTTCCTGCTGGCGCTGGCAAAGAAGTTCGGCATCCAGCATTCGGAAATCGATCTGGCGATTGATCGTGCCAGCCAGTTCTTCTGGACATATGTCGACAAGGGTTGTATCCCGTACGGGGATCACGCCCCCTGGCCGTCGGACGACAGTAATGGCAAGAATTACGGGCCTGCGTTTGCATTCTATGTGCTGGGAAAGCCGTACGAGGCGAAATTCTTCTCCATGCATTCCGCCAATGCCGCCTTTTCGCGCCGTGGCGGCCATGGCAGTCCTACCCTTTGGTATTACACGCCGCTGAGTGCGACGATTGCTGGTCCGAAAGCGGTCATGGCCTCCATGCGCAATATGCGCTGGTTCTATACGCTGGCACGGCGGCACGATGGATCCTTTGTCTTCCAGGGAGATCAGGCTGGCATCGGTGGCAGAGGCATGCGCAGCCCGACGGCGACGCATGCCATCTATTACTCGGTTCCGCTCCAGAAGTTGATCATAACGGGTAAGGATGCGGACCCTTCCTGGTGGGTTAACGATGAGGAACTGGAGGAACTGCTGGTCAGTGCGCGTGGTCAGATCACCGATCCGTTGCTGCTGAAGGGGATCGGCAAAGCCTGGCCGGAACGCGATACGGATGCCTTGATCGCGATGCTGGATCATTTTTATCCAGTGGTGCGTAAAGCGATTGCCAAGGAACTCGGACGTCGTTTTGCCGCCGGTGAAACGGCAATCCCCGGCAAGGTCCTTCCGTTGCTCGCCAGTCCGGAGGCGCGTGCGAGAGAAGGTGCATGCCTGACGCTGACAGCCTGCGGAACCGATACGGTTCTCGCCAATCTTTCAGGGATTGCAAAGCTGCTGAATGATACAGCCGAATTTGTGCGAATGACGGCAATCAACACGATTGCCGGAGCGACAAAGCCCGGAGACAGCAAGAGAGAGATGATGCTGTTGAAAATGGCGGCGGGCGAGTACCCGGACATGTCGTGCGACATCGCTAATGTCGTCACGGTGTGCAAGACAGCCCTTTTTAGTGGTGACAAGAAAAATGAGGCTGAGCAGGCATCCAAACTGGGCACAACGCCTTTCGAGGCAGGCTATGACAGGGATCTGGTCAGGTCGGCTCTTGAAAAGATTATCACCATGGATCCCAGCGGGGTTGCACCGTTGGACTGGACCCGTGACACGCTTGTGGAACTAGCCGGTCCTGTCGTGTTTATTGCCGACGAGCTGCAGCTCATGGACAAGATGTTCTCGGCTGGCCGTTTATTCATGGGACGGGAATTGCTGGCGAAATACGGCTATCGTGAAGCGGTGGAATGCGATGTGGTGAACCTGCTGAAAAGAAGCCGGCTGGAGAGGGACGTGCGCTATAATGTCATCTTCGTCCAAGGTGGGGCCTCGGGGTACTATGGAATCCTGAACCCGATTGCAGTCGAGGCGCGTCCTGGTGCTTACCGCCGCTACCTGGCTCCGATGAAACAGTGGCTGCAGGATGATCCTCTGGCGGAGTCCACTGGGTTGGGGTCGGACTGGGTGTCTCGTTCCGTAGGTTTGAATGTCATTATTAGCAAGGTTGAGGCGGACAGTAAATCATATGAGTTTCCGTCACTGGCGTCGGACGCGGCTGCATTGTTTGAGAAGGAACTGGCGACAAAGGGCGATGCCGCTGGCAAAACCAAGTTGTGCCGTGATGTTCTCTCGAATCGGGAAAACAAGCAATTCTTCCGTAAGATGGCGGCGCTTTCGCAACTTGCCGTGCTTGTCGGTCCAGAGGCCGTCAATGACACTGCCGCTTATCTGGGCGATGAGCAATGGCGCTTGCGTGAACATGCTTATAACGTGGCACTGGGGCTGGTGAAGGCGGGTGCGGGTGATCGGCTGGCGGCTTGTCTGGCATCGGTGCAAGGCGAGCATGCGGCCGGTATCCTGCGGGTCCTGCGGGATGCCGGTGATCCAGCTGTTCTGAAGGCGGTTAGTCAGGCCCTGCAGCATCGCGAAGGCGTGGTACGCAAAGCCGCCGTGCAGGCACTCATGACGCTGGGTGGAGACAAGGCGCTGTCCGACGTCCTGTCATTCATGGAGAAAACCACGCATCCCGACGACCTGTGGGGATGTGAGCTGGCGTTGCTTTCGCGACGCGATGATGCCGCCTTTTGCCAGCGTGTGCGGGACGAGGCGATAGCACGGTTGCCGAAGCGCACGGTGCCTGTCCGGCGTTCGCTGGCTTGGGTGCTGGCGCAGCTTGGTGGACCGGATAGCCTGGCTGCATTGCAGGCGGCTGCCGCGACGTCAGAAGACCCGAAGGATGTCCAGAATATCGTCAAGGCACTGTCTTATGCGCCGGATCGCGATGCAGACCAGGTCATGCTGGCGCTGGCGAAGATTGATCGCATGCGTCTCGATGCCGTCGCGGCGGAAAGCGTCCGCCGTATGGTTGGACCCAACGGAATGGGGGATGTGACCGACCAGCAGCGGGTGGATTTCGCCAAGGCGATATTGGATATGAAACTGGAAAACCGACTCATCCAGTTCCTGGGCAAGGTCCATACCGGTCGGTCTATCCAGCTCCTGTTTGACGTGATGCAGAAGACCGATCGCACGGTGGTTGCCGCGCATGCGATTATCAGTGCGGCCGATGGGATGGAAAAGCCGCCTGAGGATGAGGCTAAAATCGCGGCGGATGCATTGGCTCAGGTCATTGAATATATCGAGGTTACGCGTCTGCGTGGCGGCATGGCGGCCCACATGGACAAGGATGACAAATATCTGGAATGGAAAGAAATCCAGGCACGCGCCGGCAAGGCGCTGATCAAAGTGCACAAGCCCCAGAAAGCGCCGATACCGACCTTCGACGACATGCAGCTCGATATGTAATCCGGGTTATCTTCCGAATACGGTCCGGCTGCCTGCTGACAGCTCGCGCCAGCCGTTGTCGCCCACGCGCAACGGCACGGTGCAAGGCCGTGCCGCGCCTAGCGCGACGGTGATGGCGTCATGGGTGATCTCGATATCAACTTTCTGGAAATGCCAGTAGACCGTGAAGGCCAGGCGGGTCCATTGCCGGGGTAGGTTGGGTTGCAGGATCAGCCCCTCGGCCGTGGCATCCAATCCGCCAAACCCGTTCACCACCGCGCCCCATTCGACCGCGCCCCCCGAGACATGTACGCCGCGTTCGGTGTCGAGGTTGACATCGTCCAGATCCATGCGGCAGGACTGGTGAAGGTTGTAGAGGGCCTCGTCGTTCAAGCCGCAGCGCGCAGCGGCATAGGCCATTCCGGGTAGAGACAGCGATGAGCCGTGCAGCGTCCGGGCATTGTAGAAGGCCCAGTTGCGGCGACGGATCTCTCGCGAATAGCGCGCTTCAAACGGGATGAATGCGGCCAGCACGTCGGGTTGCTTGACCGCCTGGGAGTGACGGCAGTAGGTTTCGCTAATGCCGTCCAGATCGGCATCCAGCCCGAAGAACCCATCAAACTCCTCGATGATGCCGTCTGCATCCGGCTCGATAAGGTACAGTTTTCCGGCCATCTCGGCCCATTGCCGAGCCTCTTCTGCCGAGACCCCGATCGCCGTCGCGACGCTGCCGTAGGTGGGGTAGATCTCGGCGGCATAGGTCAGGTTCCAATGCGCCCAGAGGGAGATGAAAATGTTGTTGTCGGCAAAGGTGTGATACTGGTCCGGACAGCCGATATCTGGCAGGTCGTAGCGGTGTTTCGCGGCATTCCAGCGTAGGCGAGAGGCATAGAAGCGGGCGGTCTCGAAGGTGAACTCGGCACCCATGTCCTGCATGACCTGCGCATCGCCCGTCACCTCGGCATAGCGCTTGAACATGTAGGCGGCATCGGCGGAAATGTGGATCTCACGTTCCTGGAGGCAAAGCCAGGGGGCGGTTTCCTCCTCGCCGCGGGTATTGGTCTCCCACGGCACCTGGGCTCCTGCCGCGCCCCAGCGTTGGGCATTGCGGCGATACTGCGGAAGCTGGTTGAAGCGGTATTCCAGCAGCTTGCGCACCTCACGGGGGCGGGTCATCAGGTAGTAGGGGAACATATGGAAGTCCATGTCCCAGAAGGTCAGGAAGCGATAGCCATGGCCCGTCAGCCCCTTGATCGGCACGCCGGTTTTTTCGGCCACGGGCGAAAACGCCATGTGCAGATGCATCTGGCCGAAGTTGAAGCCCTGTACCGTGGCGGCATTGGCATCAAACTCGACCCGGCTTGCCTCGCGAATGGCCTGATACTGCTGGCGGTGGTCATCCGCGCAGGCGTCATACCCCTTGGCCCGTGCCGCCTGTGCCCGCTCGCGGGCCACGTCCAGTGGCATTTCCCCGGCAACGGCAAACAGGTCGATGAAGGTCTCCGTGGCGGTCTCGCGGATCTGTTCGGCCTGCGCGATGGCTACGGTCAGGCCCGTGCCGACCGTGATGCATTCCATGCCGCGAACCGTTTCTTCTGCGAACCTCCGCCCTGCCTGCCAGAGCCGGATCCCGTTGGTGTTGCTGACGTCCTCATACAGGAACCCGCCCAGCGCCAGCGGGGCGTCGTGATTCAGTCGCTGTACTCGGGCCCGCAGGCAGATGAGGTTCGGATCGACCATGCTGACAAAACGAGAGGAATCAATGCGCGTCCGTCGGCCAGCCTTGTCCCGGAAGACCAGCGTGCGCTGCATACAGGCATGATCGATCTCGAGCATCCGCTCGGAGGTCAGGACCTTGTGGGTCTCGAACGAGAAGGTCTCGTCTCCCACCGCGATCCGCAAGGCGACGGGGAACGGTAGATTCGGCAGGGTCTGGATCGACTGGCGTCCGACGGTGGCCAGCGCTTGCGGCGTGATGCGGTCGGGATGGGTCAGGATATGGTCGGTGTCGTGAAAGCCGAGCAGTTCTGCCGGGCCGTCGGCATAGGTCGCGGCGACATAGAACTCGGGCCGGCCCCAGGCCGGGCATTCCTCATGCGCACCGCGCAGGCCGAGCATGCCGTTGGACAGCGAGAACGTGGTTCCCAGCTTACCTTCCAGCTCCTTCTTTGCAGATTGCACCCAATACCGGAAACGCGGATCCCGCGTGGCTACCTCGACACTCATACGATCCTCCAATTTAATCTTTATTCTTCAAGATGTTTCTCGATCAGCGCTTTGATATAGGCAGGTAAATGCTGCTGAAGCTCCATCGTTCGTTCTCTAAGTTTATCATAAACAGAGACTTCAGCCCCTAACCACAGAATATCAGCACGCCTAGTTTGTCGCATGGCGACATGCTCATATGAGTCTGGATAGGCCCAGTAACATTTTTTACAAACACGCTTATCTTTCAGGTCAAGCCAGTTGGCGCAGTGCTCGCACGACCATGACTTGGCACGATTGGCAGATCCCGAAAGCAGCATGTAGTCGTCCGGGTTATTCATGTTATCGGCGTCATCACCGACAACCTCGAATGGGATTCTATGGTCAATTTGCAAGTCTCTTTCCTGAAATTCTTCCAGATAAATAGCGCATCTTGCACCGCTTGTTTCGACCAGCCTCGCCTTTAAGTCTTTTGAAAATGCTGTTCTACCATTCAGTTTAGAAAACCTTGCTTTCTTTGGATCGCCAAAACGGTAAGCTGCAATTTTCCTGCCGTCGCTACCCTCTACTCGGAACATTTCAATCGGAATGCCATTTTCTTTCACGTCGCGCACAGCACGAGGTGGATGATTATAACCATATTTATTCTTGAGTTCTTCTGTCGTAATGAATCCGTAACCAAGAAGATGGTCAATTACCGTCTTTGGACGTTTTGCTGTGACAGCTTTGCATTTTGCTACAAATTCCTTTGGTAATTTAGGTTTATTCACCTACTCCCCTCCATCAAGCAAAGCTGCTCTCCTCGCTTATACCGATAGAGGTTAGGGACGTGCGCAAGTTCATCTGCTAATGATGGGGAAAGATAGAGAGACTCTATCGTCACATCGTTCCTGCCTAACAACGTGGCCTGCGATGAGCGGCCAGCCTCAAGTTCAATAAGGGACAGGTTCAGTTCTCCTGGCAATATCTTACCATATGATTTGTCCCCCGTTCGTCCGTCATAACTGACGATATACCTTATCTTGCGTGTATTAAGGTCAGCTAGCGCTTCAACAAACTCACAGAACTGAACGCTCTCCAGGTAGCGTGTATCGCGATTACCGCAAACCCCTTGATAAGGCGGATCCATATAGACAAGGTCTTTGGGCTTTGCAAGTTTTAGCACATCCCGATAATTGGTTGATGCGGTTTTGGTTTTACCCTTCAAATAATATGAAGCTCCCATAATTTGTGTTTTCATTGTCTGGGGCTTCATCCCGTTTCGCCTGTTGTCCGGGCTCTGATTGAATTCCCCTCGGGCATTATAACGCACAGATGCTTTAACACAGCGTGCAAGCAGATATAGGAAAAGGTGTGGTGAGCCTGTCCTATTGAAATCACCCCGCACGGTGATGTAAAATTCCTTTGGGTTAGCAAGTTGCTCATTCCAAAGATTCTCGTACTTCGTTGCAAGTTGGGCTGGGCGATTGATGATCTCGTGCCAAAGGTCGACAAGTGGCTTGTTCAGATCGTTGATGTAGAATGAATTAGCAAGCCCTGCTTCGGCGGCGGCAATCGTCATCGCTGCAGAACCAGCAAATGGCTCATACAGAATGTCAATGCTTTCGGGAAAGTATCGCAGAATATCGGGCGCAAGATTGCGCTTGCTTCCTTGATAGGGGATCGGGTGTGGAAGATTTTTTAATTTCATCAGAAAAAATTAACCTCTATCGAGTTCATTACCAGAAGATCCGCTCTCCTTAAGTTCCAATTTACTGTCCGCCCGCAGGAAAACCGGGATATGCTCCAGCGGGGCGTCGACCTCGAGCGATGTTCCGCCCGCGTGCAAGGTCCCGGTCCAGGCATTGCGCCATGCCATTGTTCCCGCTGCCGCGCCGGTGTCCGGCAGGTAGACGGAACGGGAGCGGGCACCCAGGCTGAGCATCGGAGCCACGAGGATGTCGGGACCGAACATGAACTGGTCCTCCACCTGCCAAGCCTTCGAATCGCCCGGGAAATCCACGAATACAGGCCGCATCGGCGGCAGGCCTCGCTCCTGCGCCGTCTGCATCTGCGCCATGATGTAGGGACGCAGCCGGTCGCGCAAGAGAATCTGGTTGCTCAGGATGGCGCAGGTTTCCTCGCCATAGGCCCAGACCTCGTTGGCTACATTCGGATGATTCGGATTGGCCTTGCCGATCGGATCACCCGGCAGCACCTTGGCGTTGACCTGTCGTCGTACCCCGTGCAGCCGCATGATCGGGCAGAAGACGCCATACTGGAACCAGCGTACCAGCAGCTCGCGGAATGCCGGATCATCAATATCGCCCCCGTGGAAACCACCGATATCGGTGGTCCACCACGGAATGCCGCTCATCGCGATATTCAGCCCGCCCGCCACCTGCCGCCGCAGCGAATCGAAGGTCGACGGGATGTCGGCCGACCACACGGCACTGCCTAGGCGCTGGCTGCCGATCCAGGCCGAGCGACCGAGCGTCATCGGCGCGGTTTCGCCTTCGGCGGTCAATCCATCGAAGAAGGCCTGCTGGTGGCACCGTGGGTAAAGGCCGGCGACTTCTAGGCCGGTTCCGATATGGAACCGGGTGTTGTCAAGTTGCAGCGGGATCAGCTCAGGCTCCATCGTATCGAGCCAGAACAGCTTGATGCCGTGCTCCACGTAGCCCTTGCGGATCTGCTCCCAGAGATACGCCCGAGCTTCGGGGTTGGTCGCATCGTAGAACGCTTCCAGGGCGTCGCCGTTCTGGAGGGCGGCTCCCCGCTCGTTACGCAGCAG
Organism: Verrucomicrobia bacterium UBA6015; assembly: GCA_002428045.1. Classification (GTDB taxonomy): domain Bacteria; phylum Verrucomicrobiota; class Kiritimatiellia; order UBA8416; family UBA8416; genus UBA8416. The sequence continues at coordinate 4,045 of DIZZ01000155.1, read as the reverse complement.
CAGGCCGTGCGAATTCATGTGGGCATAGTTCGTACTGGCCACGTTGACCGTGGGCCAGACCGATACCATACATTCCATGCCCATGTCCTTGAGCTCGCGTACCATGCCTGCCGGATCCGGCCAGCATTCCGGATCGAACGACCAGTCGCCGGAATGTTTCCAGTGATGGAAGTCGATCACGATGACCGATACCGGGAGCTTGCGGCGGTGATATTCGCGTGCCACCTCCAGCAGTTCCTTCTGTGTCTTGTAGCGCAGCTTGCATTGCCAGAAGCCCGCGCCCCAGGCGGGGAATTCCGATGGCTTGCCGGTCACTTCCGCAACCCTCTCCAGGATGGCGGCGGGGGCATCGTCGATCACGACGTAATAGTCCACTTGATGGGCCAGTTCGGCCGTCCAGCGGGTATCGTTGCGTCCCAGCGTGACATGCCCGAGTCCGGGGTGGTTCCACAGGAAGCCATAGCCCTTGCTGGAGACCATGAAGGGTATCGACACCTCGGTATTGCGGTGCATCAGGTCCATGACACAGCCCTTCTGATCCAGATAGCCATGCTGCCGCTGCCCCAGCCCGTACAGCTTCTCGGCGTCATCCGCGAAGAAGCGCTGCTCGATCTTATAGACGCCCCGGTCCGGCACAAAGGTGCGGGCCATGTGCTCGGCCGTCGTCTTGCGCTGTTCCTGAAGGAGCATCGTGCCGTCGCCGCTACGGATAAACGCCAGTTGCGCGAAACGACCGCTCGCGGTGACGGTGATGGAGCCATTGACCAGCCGGGCCTCGGTGCCGTTGATTTCAACCGTCGATCCGGCGGGGGTGGCGGGATCCGGCAGCAACCCGTTAGGCGCATCGCCGAACGAGGCTTCCTGCGTCACGCGGACGCGTACCCCGTTGCGACCCCAAGGCATAACCCACAGTTGCTCATGCGCCCTGCTCCAAACAAACCCATCACCAACTTTTTTCGTAAACTCGATCACGTTATCTCCTTCCTATTCAACAAAAACATGGACCGTACCATACGCCCCGATCACCGGGGCAATAAAATCATGAAGCTGCCCATACGTCAGGCTTGGCTGCGTAAACACCAACAAGGCCGACGGCAACGCCGATTTCCCAGCCTCCTGGCGTGCCTTGGCATCCTCGGCCAGCGCTAGGCGCATGGCTTCGGGGGTTGGTGCGTCGATCTGGCGCTGGGTGTACGTCGGAGTCAACGCCCCGTCCGCCCACACGGACTCGTTCAATACCAGCTTGCCGGACACGCCGCCTTCCGGCTGACGAGTCAGCCGCAGTTCCCATGGCTGGCTGGGGCGTCCCTCCGGCTTGGCCCAGGCGGGGTCCGGTACATAGGCCCGGTAGTACAGGTGCCCTGTCGACGGAGGTTCGACCTGGATCGATCCCATGTTCTCCAGCATCATCAGCGGGACGCAGGTTTTGCGGACCTCGGAGATCGGCAGGGCAGGGGCGAATGTCACCGTCAAGGCGGCGGGCACATCCTGCTTGCGCAGACCGACCACGGCCTCCAGCACGGCGACCAGCGTGGTGGAGGTGTTCAGGACGTTGCCCCCGTCTCCTGTCAGCCGGTACGTGTAATTGCTGCCCGTAGCGTCCGTGTCCATCGCCAGGGTGACGTTGGTTGGTCGCGTGGTGGCGGTTCCCGCGGCATCCATCGGCTCGATGGCGAGGGTTAGTAGCGTCCCATGCTTCATGGCCGTCTCCGCATTGACAACCTGCTTGCCATAGGCTTCCTCCTTGAGCACCTGGCGTGGCATATCCAGCACGGCCGACGGTTCGCTATAGATGGAAGCCACCGAGCGCGGGTCGTAGATATCGGCGGCATAGGCTTCCGTGCCCGATTGGTCGGGAGCGGGAACCTTGATCGAGCCGGCAAAGACAAACCCCTCCTCGGGCATGGTCTGCTGCGTGTCCGTATCGGAGACCAACTGCTCGATCGGAACCAACGCGCCCCCCTCCTCGGGGGTGATGCTCAGGTGTACCCGGTCGCCATCCGACCAGAAGCGCAGCACGTGTGGATTGAAGGGTTTTCCGGGTTTAAGGCCGATGAATTCCAGTGCCCGGTGTACATCGCTTGGCTTCGCATAAGACCATAGCAGCGCCTCGTAGCCGTGGCTGCTAGCCTTGTCCACCAATAGATATTCGATCAGCTCGCCGCCTGCCAGTCCGGTGCTCTCGGCAAGCACTTCCACCCGGCGCTCCTTACGGTGGGCGACCAAGCCGGGCAAGACCAGCGTGTCCTTGTCATCGGCATACTTTGCAAGGGCGGCGGCATCGCGTTCCCGCACCTGTGTCTCGCGCAGTGGACGGGGCCCGTAAATCTCTTCTTCCTGTGCCAGCCCCGAGCCAACCACGGCGGCCAGCCCGATGGCTGTGATCCAAGTTCTCATTCATCAACCTCTTGTTGTTATAAGTTCATTTCAATCCGTATAGCCCGGCAGATCGAGCACAAAATCCTTGCGGTCCTGGGTGATCAAGCCGCTGTCGGGGTCGTTACCGACCTCGCGATAGGGGAACACCTTCCATTGATCGCCTTCAGCCGCCTCGGTTTCGCCGCCCTGGACAAAGAAGTCGATGGTTTGCTTGCGCAGTGCCTTGACCACGTCCTTGGTCGTGGGTAATCCCGCCCGGTTGCGTGTTTCCAGGGGATCCACTTTGCGGTCGAACAGGTATTCCTGCTGGTCGGGTACGCTGTAGGCATATTTCCAGCGCTCAGTGACGGCGGTGTAGATCGCCTCATGCTTTTCCAGGAGCTGACTGTAGACGGTGTTTCGCCGGCTCTGCCCGGTCAGCACGCCATGCAGATCCTCTCCGTCGCGGGCCAGCGCCGGATCGTTGCATCCGGCCGCCCCCAGAAGCGTGGGCATGACGTCCACCAGACTGGCCAGCGCCTCGCAACGCTGTCCTCCGTCGAAACGCCCGGGCAACCGCAGCAGCATCGGCACGCGCATGCACGTGTCGTGCATACTGCGCTTGCCAAAGCACTGGTAATCCCCCAGATGTTCGCCGTGGTCGGCAGACAGCATGACCAGGGTATTGTCAAGTTGGCCGTTCGCCTCCAGTGTGCTGAGTAGGCGCCCGATCTGGTAGTCCACAAAGGAAATACAAGCATAGTAATGCGCCTTGATATTGCGCATCAGGTTGTTGTCGATCCCCTGATCGCGCCCCTTGTAACGGTTCTGCTTGCGGTTGATGGCTGTCTGCAGGTGCTCGACATCCTGGGGCACCATCGGCAGGGGCATATCGAACGAACGGTACAGTTTGTGCCAGGGGGCGGGCGGCGCGAATGGCGGGTGCGGATGCACATAGCTGGAGTAGAGGAACCAGGGCTGGTCGCTCGATTTCTGTTCGTTCAGGAACGCCACCGAGCGATCCCCGATCCATTGCGTGGGGTGCAGGTGCGCAGGCATCTGCGAGACCTGGGGCACATAATACATCTCTCCCCGGACGGCATGGGGCTCGGGGAGCTCGCCCCATCCCATGGTTTCAAGGTAGCGCGTATAGTCGTCACTCGCCCGGCGTGGAGCTTCCTCCTGCGTTTCCCGTGTCTGGAACCCGCGCAGCGCATTTGCATCCGGCGTGAAATGGCACTTACCGATTCCGTGCGTGCGGTATCCGGCATCGGTCAGCGCCTGCATGAACGAGGGGCGATCCGTCGGCATCGGCCAGCGGTTCTCATAGCACTGGGTGTTCATGGGATACTGCCCATACGCCATCGAGCAGCGCGCGGGCACGCAGACCGGTGAAGGAGAGTAGGCACTGGTAAAGGCCACGCCCTCGCGGCAGATCCGGTCCATGGCAGGGGTCCTGATGACAGGATTGCCCAGTGCGGCGATCGTGTCGAACCGTTGCTGATCGGTGAACAAAAGCAGGATATTCGGCCTCTTCATGGATAGTCCTTCTTTTAAAAGTAATGTCTATAAATAAGCATAAACGAGATAAAAGGCGAGAAATAAACACACGCGCCCCCTCGCCAACCACGGGTGTGCGTTTTTCGTAAGTAGCTGTCTGGAAGCGAATATCCAATATCCAACAAGG
>DIZZ01000258.1 GCA_002428045.1 Verrucomicrobia bacterium UBA6015 | reverse complement strand
CCCGGCATCCATTCTCGAAGTCAACGTGTTCCTCGACATCCGCTGCGCCTTCGGCAGCGAGTCCCTGGTTCAGGAATTGCGCAGCCATGTGCGGGAACTGACCCTTGAGAATCCTGGGTTCCTGATGCATTACGCCACCAACTGCCTCCTTTATAAGCCCCCGCTCTCCCTCTTCGGTCACATCAAAGGGCATCGGGAGGACGGGAAGACAACGATCGATATCAAACATTGCATCAAACCGATCGAGACGTTTGCACGCCTATACGCGCTGCGGCACAATCTGGAGGAAATCGGCACCCTTGATCGGATCCGTCAGCTTGAGAAGCTGGAGGTTATTCCTGAACAGACCGCACGCGAAATGGGGTATGCCCTGGATTATCTCTGGCAACTCCGGTTCTACCACCAACTGTCGACAGGTGATGGACAGCCTGACGACGAACTGGACCTTGCAACCCTGACCGATATCGAACGCCAGAACCTGCAGAATGTGCTCGCCAGGATCCCGTTGTTCCAGACCCGCCTGAGCTTCGACTTCCTCGGTGTCGCCAGGCCATAGCCAAAGAAAATGGCTGTCGGTCCCCATTTTTCAAGCGGCTAGAGGTCGATAGCCAGGGAAATCGCTGTGACAATCGACCATTCGTCATAGAGGTCGCGGCCATCCGCGACTTGTTCCCACCGCATGCTGTTTTGCCAGGAGCACCAGTCCGTGAGGCGATGCGAGTAGCCAAGGGCGACGGTCCATGGGCGGGTATCGGCATCCACGCCGTCATCGTCCGGTGTTGTTGCGGTGGCGTATTTGAAGGAGATGTCAAGGTTGCCGCGGGCCGAGGTGCGGAAACCTACCCCGGCGGCAATGGCGATCTCGCTTGCCTCGTCCAACGGTTCGTTGGCGGCGATGCGGGTTTGTTGAAGCTCGGTCCAGCATGTCATCCGATCTGCTAGGGGCGTGAAGAAGCCGGCGATGAGGCCCGTGATGTCGGCGGTCTGATCCTCGCCCGCCAAGGTCATGCGGCTGTCGTAATCCCGCCTATGGTAGGATGAGCGCAGGTAGATCTGCTGGCCGCTACGGAAGTTAAAGCCTGCCGCCAGGGTGGATTGCATCCATAGGGCATCATCGTCGGGCAGGACGGAGTCTTGAAACGTACCCGCCGACGTGGTGGCGGCAAGCTGCAGGGATCCGAGGCGGTAATGGATTCCCGCCGAGAGGCTGGGGGATTGCTGTTCGCCGGCGTCGGAGGTATAGCTCCGCTGCAGGAATGAAGCCCCGATTTCCATGTCGGCTTGTTCCGTGGCAAACCACAACAGCGAGAGGGCAGGACTGGCGTCCATGAAAAATTCGGACTGCTGATCGTCGGCTGTGTGGTAGCGGTTTCCCTCCGCGCCGGCACTCAGCATAACCGAGGGCGTGAAGATGATGCTCTCGGCACCGCTTGCAAAAAGCACGGTACACAGTAGAAGCGAGGACGTGAGCGTGCATGTAAGCCGCCGGTTCATTGGCCTGCTCCACGTCCGGATTCGCCAGAACCACCGCGCCGTCCTCCGCCTCCGCCTCCGCCTTTTCCGCCAGGATCCATCGGCATTCCCATGCCCTTCTGAGCGCCGGCTGGCGTATGACCTGCTGAGGTGCCGCTCGGGCCGCCGCCCCCCCACAGCCGGGCGCGTACCTTGGGTAACTGGTCCGATGGGGACGGACCCATTTCGGACAAGGTGCGTACCGCCCGGATCATCTCGCTCCGGCGCAGGTTTCGTTCCTGGAAATCGGAAGCCAATCCAAAGGCCGCCTGCTCCTCCCAACCACCCAGGACCAGGGTTCTGCTCGCGTCGATCAGTNNATCAGTGCAACGAGTTGCCCGGGCCTCTGTTTGCTGCCGTTGGTCAGGAGGCGGCTGATCGTCTCGCCCGATAGGCCCGCTTCAAGGGCGAAGCCGACGGTCTGCTCCAGTTCGTCCGATGTGCAGTCGTGGGCTTTTGCCAAGGTTCTGGCTTGCTTCATTGCTCCCAGCCGGGTCCCGACGGCATCAACCACCCTGGCTGGATCCACCTTTTTGGCCAAGCCTTCCTGGAGCCGGAGGGTCAGGACGTCTAGATCTACTCCGCTGTCCATGCCGTCTGCCAGCACGCCGTTGAGTTTTCCGATGGTTGTGTCCTCCCACCCTGCCGCCTTGCATTGCTGCGTGATCGCGCTGAGTCGGGGCTCGTCGGCGGCAAGCCCCGGATTGATGGTGCCAAGCATCGCGCTGGCAAGGCATACCGCGATCTGATAATGATTGTGTCTCATGAAGCGCCTCCTTTTTTCTATAACGTAATCAACGAATTACGCGACCCGAATCCATCGTCGCGATACGCCAGGGCGCGAGGATCCGCGATCCATTCGTTCCCGTTCACAATGAAACTGTACTCGTACACGCCCTCGGGTAGCGATATTTCCGTATGCCAAAGGCCGGTACGGTCGGGTCCAGTGAGTTGTATCTGACCGGGAGCCCATGCATTGAAACTTCCTGCCAGCGCGACGCTGTTGGCATCGGGGGCATGCAGCTCGAATGAAATTCGCACGAGGGTGTCCGTTTGAGCGGGAGTCCTTGTTGGGATAGGCAGGAGATGGAGCGTGGACACGACGAGTAACGCCGCCACCGCCCCGGCGAGCGCCGGTGCCAGCCATTGCCCCTGGGGCCAGCTCCAGGAAAGCCGGAACCGGGGCTGGCGAATAGGGGAGGGGGGGGGCAATCCAGCCATGACCCGTTCCGTAAAATCCGCCGGGGCCTTTATTTTCAATGACGGCAGTGTGGGGTGCTGGCGATCTTTTTCGTAATGGTTCGGTTTCATGGCGTTTCTTTCCTTTCTTCCTTCAATATCTGCTCCATGGCGACCAGCCCGCGCTTGACCCGCATCTTTACCGCGCTGATGCCGATCCGCAACATCCGGGCGATATCCTCGTAGGAATAGTCCTCGATATGCCTTAGTGTGACGGCGAGACGGAACTTGACCGGCAACTGCGCCAGGGCGGCGGCGACCTCCTCGTTCTGCTGTTCGGAACGATGCGTCACCAGGGGATCCTCGCAGGCGTCCTCGTAATGCCTCTGTTCGGTCTGCTGGCGCCGCCAGCGGCTGCGGAAAAGGTTGCGCGTCCGGTTGGAGCAGATCCCGATCACCCACTGCCCGAACGTATATTCATGCTTGTACTGGTGCAGCTTCCTGAACGCCGTGATGAAGGCGTCCTGGGCCATATCGGCCGCATCGCTATGATTGGCGCACAAGCGGTAAGCAACGCTGTAGACGGTGTCCTGATAGCGGGTAACCAGCGCGGCGTAGGCGCTTTGATCGCCTGCCAGCACCTGTTCCACGATCCGTGCATCGTCCGTCACATCCATTATACGCTTTGCCTCCCTTTTCCGTCAGCCGGGAAGGCACCCCCCTCCCAATCTCTGGCTGTATGGTATACACCGCCAGGCTCCAGTTTGTCACATTTAATTTCAGTCAGTTGAGGCTCTTGCAAAACCCCTCGCTGTGCCCGC
>DIZZ01000139.1:11957-23058 GCA_002428045.1 Verrucomicrobia bacterium UBA6015 | reverse complement strand
TTTATCCCCACCCTTAACCGGATACCCTTAATCGGCACCACTTCGTCGGTTTTCCCGTATAATGTAAAGTTTATTTCTGAACGACTCCTAAGGAGAGTGTGGATTGGCTACTCGTAAGGCGTTCTCGTCGTCCGTTCTCGTGTTCCGTGAGGAGAATTTAGGGAGACACTATTGATATTACGTCTCTGCCGGATCCATCCATTGGTGCAAAGATCCCCCGCCTCAGCCCGGCGCAGCATGCGGGCACCGCGCTTGCGCTTGAGTCCGAACGGATTCCGGTTGCGCTGGAACACGTCCTCGACGAACTCCTTGGACCCGAGCACCACCCAGCTTTACACTTGCGGGTTTTTCATGTTTGTGCAATAAAGCAGGGCAATGACCGCACCTTCTAACATAACTTATCCGGAAACCGCGTCTACCAAGCCGCTGGTTCTCAGGGAACGCGACATCGAGGACGCGTTTATCGAGAAGTTGTGCGATCTTAAATACACCCATCGCCCCGACATCCGCGACCGGGCCGCACTCGAGCAGAACTTCCGCCAGAAGTTCGAGACACTCAACCGCGTTCGCCTTACCGATGGCGAGTTCCAGCGCCTGCTCGACGAGCTGATCACCCCGGACGTCTTTACCGCCGCCCGTGTCCTGCGCGAGAAGAACGACTTCACCCGCGACGACGGCACCCCGCTTTCCTATACCCTCGTCAACATAAAGGACTGGTGCAAGAACGACTTCGAGGTCGTCCACCAACTCCGCATCAATACCGACTACAGTCACCACCGCTTCGATGTCATCCTCCTCATCAACGGAGTCCCCGTCGTCCAGGTTGAACTGAAGACGCTCGGCGTCAGCCCGCGCCGAGCCATGGAGCAGGTTGTCGAGTACAAGAACGATCCCGGCAATGGCTACACCCGCACGCTCCTCTGTTTCGTCCAGCTTTTTATCGTCAGCAACCGGACCGAGACCTTCTATTTCGCCAACAACAACGCCCGGCACTTCGCCTTCAATGCCGCCGAGCAGTTCCTTCCCGTCTGCCGCTTCGCCAACCACGACAACAGCCCCGTCGCCCACCTTGACGACTTCGCCGACCGCTTTCTCCCGAAATGTACCCTCGGCCGCATGATCAGCCGCTACATGGTCCTCATCCAGAGCGAGCAGAAGCTGCTCATGATGCGGCCCTACCAGATCTACGCCGTCGAGGCCATCGTCGAATGCATCGAGCAGGACAATGGCAACGGCTACATCTGGCACACCACCGGCAGCGGCAAGACTCTCACCTCCTTCAAGGCCGCCACCCTCCTCAAGGACAACCCCGCCATTGACAAGTGCCTCTTCGTCGTGGACCGCAAGGATCTCGACCGGCAGACGCGCGAGGAGTTCAACCGTTTCCAGGAAGGTTGCGTAGAAGCGAACACCAATACCGCGACCCTCGTCAACCGCATGCTGTCCGACGACAAGGCCGACAAGGTCATCGTCACCACCATCCAGAAGCTCGGCCTCGCCCTAGACGAGAGCAGCAAGCGCAACCAGCAGCGGGCCGCCGATGGACACGAGACCTTCTCCCAGCGCCTCGAATCCCTGCGCGAGAAGCGCTTTGTCTTCATCTTCGACGAATGCCACCGCTCCCAGTTCGGCGACAATCACCAGTCCATCAAGGACTTCTTTCCCCGCGCTCAACTCTTCGGTTTCACCGGCACGCCCATCTTCGAGGATAACGCCTCCCGCGTTCAGATCGCGGGCGACCAGGCGTCCTTCCGTACCACCGTCGACACCTTCCAGCGCGAGCTGCACAGATACACCATCACCCATGCCATCGAGGACAAGAACGTGCTCCGCTTCCATGTGGACTACTTCAAAGTGGAGGGAGCTTCCAGCTCCCCCATCCAGAAGCGGGAGCAAGATGCTCCCGCCACGGTGCCTACCCCAAAACCAGATGAATCGCAAAAAAAGGAGAAAATCGTAGCGGCCATCCTCGTCAAGCACGATGCCGCTACCCACAACCGCCGCTTCAACTCCCTCTTCGCCACCGCCTCGATTGACGACGCCATCGAGTACCACGACCTGTTCCGCGACATCCAGACCCGGCGGCAGGCGGCCGACCCCGACTTCGTCCCGCTCAAGGTCGCCTGCGTCTTCTCGCCCCCCGCCGAAGGCAACAAGGACGTGCAGCAGCTCCAGGAGGATCTGCCGCAGGAGAAGGCCGACAACGAGAAGGACCCCGACCGCAAGAAGGCTGCCCTCCGCGCCATCATCGAGTCCTACAACACCCGCTACAGCGCTAACCACTCCGTCGGCGAGTTCGATCTCTATTACCAGGATGTCCAGAAGCGCATCAAGGAGCAGAAATTCCCCAACGCCGACCTCCCGAAGAGGGGGGGCGAGAAGATCGATGTCACCATCGTCGTGGACATGCTCCTCACCGGCTTCGACTCGCAGTACCTCAACACCCTCTACGTTGACAAGAACCTGAAGCACCACGGCCTCATCCAGGCATTCTCCCGCACCAACCGCGTGCTCAATGCCACCAAGCCCCACGGACAGATCCTCGACTTCCGCCAGCAGCAGACCGCCGTGGACGCCGCCGTCATCCTCTTTTCCGGCGTCGACAACGGCACCAAGGCCCGTGAGATCTGGCTCGTGGAATCCGCTGACAAGGTCGTTCTGAAACTCAAGGACGCCCTCGGTAAACTTGGCGACTTCATGCAATCGCAGGGGCTTGAGCCCGTGCCCGAGGCCGTCCCCGCCTTGAAGGGCGACGACGCCCGCGCCGCCTTCATCGAGCGCTTCCGCGAGGTCCAGCGCCTCAAGACCCAGCTCGACCAATACACCGACCTGCCGCCCGCGACCGCGGCCACCGTCGAGCAGCTACTCCCCGTGAATCAGCTCAACGCCTTCCGCGGCGTCTACCTTGAAACCGCCCAACGGCTCAAAGCTGGGAACGCCGGCGTCCCCGCCGGCCATGTCAACCTCGCCGTGGATCAGCTCGACTTCGAGTTCGTCCTCTTCGCCTCTGCCGACATTGACTACGACTACATCATGGCCCTGCTTGCCCGGTTCTCCAACGAGACCCCGGAAAAGCTGAAAATGAACCGCGAGCAGCTCATTGGCGTCATCCAAGCCGACGCCAAGTTCATGGACGAGCGAGACACCATCACCGACTACGTCCGTACCCTCAAGGCTGGCCAGGGACTCGACCAGAAGGAAATCGAAGCTGGCTACCGCCGCTTCCGCGACGAGCGCCACGCCGCCGAATTGGCAGCCATCGCCACAAAGCATAACCTCGCCCCCAAAAACCTCGAAACCTTTGTGGATGCCATCCTTCAGCGCATGGTCTTCGACGGCGAGCAGCTCACCGAACTGCTGGAACCTCTGGGGCTGGCGTGGAAAGCCCGCCGCGACGCCGAACTCGCCCTTATGGCCGACCTCGTGCCCCTGTTGAAGAAACGCGCCACCGGCCGGGATATTTCGGGACTCAGTGCCTATGAATAATGAAATCTCACACGAAGGCACGAAGACACGAAGGGATGTGGAAGATCTTTCCAGTATCGTGGTGGATTGTGGCTATAAGCTGCATGTGGAGGCAGGGCCCGGGCTGCTGGAGTCCGTTTATGAAATTGTTCTGGCCAAAATGCTGCTCGGGCAGGGACTTGAGGTGAAACGCCAGGTGCCTGTGCCCATTCGGCTGATGGGGATGACTTTCGATGAAGGTTTCCGTGCCGATCTGCTGGTGGAGGATCGACTGCTGGTGGAATTGAAGTCGGTGGAGAACCTCGCCCCGGTCCATTTCAAGCAAGTCCTCACCTACCTGCGCCTCCTCAATCTTCCACTCGGACTTCTGATCAATTTCGGCTTGCCGACGTTCAAGGACGGCTGCAAGCGCATCGTCAACGGCCCCCAATCCTTCGTGAATTCGTGTCTTCGTGTGAATCAGAACCCCGGCATGGAAACGCACACGAAGCCACGAAACCACGAAGATAAGAACGGAGGCAACGGATGAATACGCCCTTCGTGCCTTCGTGTCTTCGTGCGAACCATTTTTCTGACGACCGGATAATGGGGGAGCCCGAACATATGCTCGTCTTCGAGCCCCCGTCCACATATTCCGTCCTTCCCGCCCGCGAAGATCTCCACACCGAGTTCAAGGAGGCCTGTTCCGGGCTGCCGGAAAATCTTTGCGATACCCTCTGCGCGTTCCTGAATACGGATGGCGGTACGCTGTATCTCGGCGTCGGCGACAAAGGTGAGGTGCTGGGGCTTGAACCGGATCAGATCGAGCGCTACGCGAAAGACATCGCCAGCATCTCCAACAACCCCCAGAAAATCGATCCGCCCTATCTTCTGTTTCCCAAGGAGGAAATCATTGGCGATAAGCGAATCCTCGTCATCCAGGTTCCCCTGAGTTCCCAGTTGCACCGCCACAAAGGGGAAATCTACCTCCGCAGTGACGAGGGCGACTACCGCGTCAAGGGATCCCACCAGCTTGCCGGGCTGCTGAACCGCAAACTCGGCATATTCACTGAGCAGACCCCCATGCCGCATTTCAGCCTCAAGGACCTGCGCCCCGATCTCTTTGAGAGAGCCCGCACCCTCATGCGACGCCGGAACCAGAATCATCCCTGGCTGAATCTCGATATGGACGCCCTGCTGCGTACAGCCGGGCTGTACACCCCGTCCGATCCTCCATCCAGCACCCTGACCCTGGCGGCCATCCTGCTCTTCGGTACCGATGTTGCCATTCGTCAGGCCGCCCCTGCCTACACCTTCGATTGCCTGCTCCGTCGCCGCGACGTTGAACGCTACGACGATCGGCTCATGATTGATACCAACCTCATCGACGCCTACGATCTCATGATGGGGTTTGTTGAAAAGCATCTCAACGACCCCTTTTACCTCGAACACGATGCCAGCATCAGCCTGCGTGAGCGCATCTTCCGCGAGGCCATTTCCAACATCATCGCACACCGCGAATACCGCGATGCCACCCCCGCGCGGCTGATGATCTACAAGGACCGGGTCGTGCTGGACAATCCCGCCATGGCCTACTTCCACACCCGGATCACGCCCCGGAATCTTCGTTCCCATCCGAAGAACCCCGCCATCTGCAAATTCATGATCCAGATCGCGCGGTTTGACCAACTCGGCTCCGGCGTCCTCAATATCCATAAATACTGGCCCATTTACTCTACGGGTGCTGAACCCGTCTTCCGCGAAACCCGCCACGGCTTTGAACTCATCCTCCCTTTGCCAGGAGCGCCCACTACAGAGGCAAAGCCAGTACAAGTCACGGCACCAGTCGAGGCCCCAGTCGAGGCCCCAGTCGAGGCACCAGTCGGTCGGCTAGAGTCACGGCTAGAGTCAAGAACACCGCGGAACCCGGAAGTCGCAGGGCAAGTCACAGGGCAAGTCTCCCCTCAAGTTGGTGCGCAAGTTGGTGCGCAAGTCGGTGAGCAAGTCACCCCGGAAGTCACCCCGGAAGTCACCCCGGAAGTCAGAAGACTGCTTCCGCTTTGCGTTGCACCCAAGACAAGGCGTGAATTGCAGGTCGCGCTTGGGCTCAAAGACGATGATCACATCCGCGTGGCGTATATCGACCCCGCCCTCGCCGCAGGCCTCATCGAGCGCACCCTCCCCGACAAACCCAACAGCCGCCTCCAGAAATACCGGCTCACCGAAAAAGGCCGAGTGATGGCGGGAGGGGGGAAGGCACAGGCATGAAAAACTCACACGAAGGCACGAAGACACGAAGAAATACGAAGCATGTGGGCAGCCCCCTTCGTGCCTTCGTGTCTTCGTGTGAAACCCAAAACCTCACACCCAAGCTGCGCTTCCCTGAGTTTCGAGATGGGCCGGGGTGGGAAGATAGACCACTTAACGATTTTCTAAGCGAAAGCCGATTGCCAGGAAGCAAGGGAAACGTTGCTAAAAAAATTACCGTTAAACTCTGGGGAAACGGGGTGTTCGGAAAGAACGAAGCAGTCCAAGGTAGCGTCAATACTCAGTATTTCCGGCGCAAAGCAGGGCAGTTCATCTATAGCAAACTGGACTTTCTCAATCAGGCATTCGGCATTATTCCGCCTAGTTTGGATAATTTTGAATCAACTGTCGATTTGCCATGCTTTGACATCGCTGAGGGGTTAAGTGCCCAGTTCTTGCTGGAATACGTTAAGCGTAAAGACTTTTACGAAAGGCTGGGCGAAACTGCTGACGGCAGCAGAAAAGCAAGGCGCATCCATGCTGAAACTTTTCTTTCTTTCACAATCGCTCTTCCCCCTCCCGCCGAACAACACAAAATCGCCTCCTGCCTCTCCTCCCTGGACGACCTGATCGGAGCCGAAAGCCAGAAACTCGACGCGCTCAAGACCCACAAGAAGGGCCTCATGCAGCAACTCTTCCCCCGCGACGGCGAAACCCGCCCCCGCCTCCGCTTCCCCGAGTTCCAAAACGGTCCGGAATGGAGGAGTGACTCACTGGGCAATCTTTTCGAAACAACGTCTGGCGGCACACCTAGTCGTTCGGTTCAGCCATATTGGGGTGGAAACATCCCTTGGGTCACCACTTCACTCGTGGATTTCTGTGTGATCACAGAAGCAGAGGAATTCATTAGTGAAGTTGGGCTACAGAACTCTTCCGCCAAGCTTTTCCCCAAGGGAACTGTCTTGGTTGCGATGTATGGCCAAGGGAAGACCCGCAGAAAGGTCGCATTGCTTGGCATTGAGGCCGCAACCAATCAAGCTTGCGCAGCCATTTTGCCCCGGAAAGAGATCGATCCACATTTTGTGTTCGTGAGCTTGGCTGGCCGATACGAGGAATTGCGAGAACTCAGCAACAGCGGCGGGCAGGAAAACCTAAGCCAAGGACTCATCCGGGAGATACCGTTTTCTTATCCTTCGGATGAAACGGAGCAGCGAACGATCATCTCCTGTCTCTCCTCCCTCGACGACCTTATCGCCGCCCAAAGCGACCAGGTCGAAGCCCTCAAGACCCACAAGAAAGGCCTCATGCAGCAACTTTTTCCCGCCACGGAGGACAATTAGTATGGATGTTTCAACAGCAGAGGCTTATTATGAGCAGCATGAATTCAATCATTGACAAACAATTTCCTCGCGGCGCGGAATGGGTCCGCGCGGACTTTCATCTGCACACGAAAGTTGATCGGGAGTTCAAGTATAGCGGGGAAGAAACCTTTTACAACAGCGCTTATGTCGATGCGCTTGAAAAGGCGGACATCCGTTTGGGAGTCATCACCAACCACAACAAGTTTGATTTCGAGGAATTCAAATCCCTCCGCGGTACCGCTCGAAAGAAGAAGATCGGTCTTTTGCCTGGCGTGGAGCTTTCGGTGAATGACGGGAAGAATGGGATTCACATGCTCGTTGTGTTCTCTGACTCCTGGTTTGAGAATGGCCAGGACCACATCAATCCCTTTCTAACCGTTGCGTTCGAAGGGAAAACCCCTGCACAATACGAGCAGGAGAACGGACGTTCATCCTTGAGCCTGCTCGATACGATCAAAAAGCTCGAAGGCTACCACAAGGATTTTTTTCTTGTCTTTGCCCATGTGGAGCAGCCCAGCGGGCTTTGGATCGAGTTAGACGGCGGACGTATGATCGACCTTGGGGAAAATGAGTTTTTCCGCCAACGGACGCTTGGCTTCCAGAAAGTCCGTACCCACGACGGGGCAGGTAAAGGAAATCCTTGCCGCGTGCTGGTGAAGCAGTGGCTTAATAGCTGGTATCCCGCCGAGGTCGAAGGAAGTGATCCGAAAGCCATCGAAGAGATCGGGAAGAGCAAGCCCAGCTATCTAAAACTCGGAGAGCTATCGTTCGAGGCGACCAAGTTTGCCCTGTTCGATCACGCACATCGGGTTCGTTCGGCATTGCCCGAACCACGGCAGGCCGTCCTTTTGAGGCAGGTGCGTTTCAATGGCGGTGCCTTGGACGGGATTGCCGTTCCGTTCTCACCATCGCTGAATTGCCTGATAGGACCGCGTGGGAACGGCAAGTCAGCAGTGATCGAGTGTCTGCGCCATGCCTTGGGCTTTCGGGAGGTGTCGGATGAACGATACAAATCCGGGCTCGTGGAGCGCATGCTTTCTCCGGCTGGCAAAGTCGTGGTGGAAGCGGTAGATGAATATGGGCGCGAAGTCAGAGTGGAGCGAGAGCGCACCGGTCAACCTGAGGTATATTTGGATGGGACCTATCGAGACATCTCTCCCGGTTCGATTCTGAAAGACATTCTCTACTTTGGTCAGAAAGACCTTTCGACCCGCTCGGAAGCATTCGACGAGAGCTTTCTCGACAAGCTTCTGGCAGACCGGCTCGATCCGAAGCCGCAGGAAGAGGCCGCTCTGATCGAAGGCGTCCGCCAAGCTGCCCGCCAGCTGAAAGAGACGCTGGAGGCAACCGAGAAGATCGCCGCCCTGCAGAAGGAGAAGAACGAGTTGGACGCGCAACTCCAAGTCTTCGCGGACAAAGGCGTGGACAAGAAACTCGCCGAGATGACCCTGTTTGATGGCGACCGGCTGGCGGTCATAGCGTGGCAGCAGGCATTGAAAGAATTGGGCACGAATATCAAGGAATCGGCAGATTGGGACGAGGCTGACGAGGCGTTCCCTATGCTGAAATCCAAACGGACTGCCCCAATCTCGACCGATCTCATGGCGGCCAAGGCGAAGTCCGATCAGGCCAGGGAGAGCACCCAAGCGGCGCTTCAGTCATTGCGGGAAGTTTTTGCATCAGTGGGCGAGGCGCTTCATGCACTCGCACCTGTGCAAGAAGAAATGAAGCAGGAGGTGGCGCAGCTTCAAAAGACACTGAACGAACCCCAGCTTGATCTGGATCTGTTCCGCAAGAAGAAAGCCCGTCTCGATCAGTTGGTGAAGTTGCTTGCGGCTGGCGCACAACGCTCCAAAACCGAGCAAACAGCGCGTGATTTACTTGGAGCGGCGGTCAACAAGCTGCACGATTTCTGGCGAGAGCGGTTCACCGAACGCGAAGCTGAGGTGCGGCGACTCGAGGGAGAGTTGCCACTGGAAATTCGTCTTCAGACGGAATTCAAAGGCAAACGGCGGGCCTTTGGTGAGTTCCTTCGTTCCAAGTTTAGGGGCAGCGGCTTGCAAGGCCCATCCTACGAAACAATGGAAACCGAGTTCGTGGACGGGAGGGAGCTGTATCAAGGCCGCGCAGAGTTAGAGACGCATCTGAGCGAGAGCGCTGCGGTCAAAGTACGCTCCACGTTGTTGGAACATTTGTCTGATTTCTTGAGCTTCCGAACTCCGGACGAAACGGTCATCCTTTTCCACCAAAAGCCGTTGGGAGGTTACTCGCTCGGGCAGCGAGCTACGGTGATCCTGCACATTCTCATGCACCTGCAGCGTCATCCGGTGATCCTCATCGACCAGCCGGAAGACGATCTCGACAACGAGACGCTCTACAGCCATTTCATCCGCCAACTGCTGGAGCGGAAGGAGCTGACGCAGTTTGTTTTCGCCACGCACAATCCTAATATCCCGGTGCTGGGCGATGCGGAACAGGCCATCGTCTGCCGGAAAGAAGGGGAAACCTTTTCATTCGACCACGGCAGCATCGACGACAAGGAAATCCAACAGCGCATTGTCACCGTTATGGAAGGTGGCGAGGACGCATTCCGGCGCAGAAAGGAAATTTACCAACTATGGAAGAATTTGAACTGAGAAACCAGATAATGCTGGGCGAGGACAGTACTCGTCAGTTTAAGCGTGAACCTTCGGCTGACGCCAAGATGGCGGGCGAAATCGTAGCTTTCGCCAACAGCGGCGGCGGTCGTATTTTCGTCGGTGTTGAAAAAGACGGCACCATTGCCGGTCTGATCGGCGGAGATGCTGAGAAAGTCGGCGAGGACATGGCCAAAGTCGCATGGGACAGTGTCCGCCCGCCGTTTTCCATTTTATCGAAATCAATCCCTACCGGCGACGGGATTGTTGTTATGATCGAGATTCCCGATGGCGCGTCTAAACCCTATTGCGACAACAAGGGCGTTTATTGGGTGAAAAATGGACCGGACAAACGCCGCGTGCAAAGCCCTGAAGAACTTGCGCGGTTGTTCCAGTCAGGGGAAAAACTTTACGCGGAGAGCCAGGTGGTTGCAGCCTCGACATTGGAGGACTTTGATCATGATCGTTTCGAGAGGTTTTACGAGGCGAAATACTCTGAAACGCCGCCGAATCGGAGCGAGGACGGCGAAGCCTACCAAAGGACCTTGGAAAACCTGGAGTTGGTGGATTCCGGCCGCGTGACGGTGGTCGGGTTACTCCTTTTTGGGAAACGCCTTCCCGTTCTATTGCCTGAAATGAAGATTGACGCCATTTGGTTCAAAGGCACCGAGCGCGCATCGACCGAATGGCATGATCAACGACCGATCACCGGGACATTGGCAGAACAGTATGACGAATGCATGGGGTTCCTGAAACGTTGGAATTCCCGCATTAAAGGTGAGGGTTCGTTCAACCAGGCGGGAAGTCTTGAGGTGCCGGAAACGGTTTTCGAGGAACTGCTGGTCAATGCGTTGATTCACCGTGACTACTTTATCAAAGATTCCATCAAGCTGTTCATCTTCGATGATCGGATTGAGATCCGGAGTCCGGGTAAATTGCCGAACAGCCTCACCGTCGAGCAAATCCGGCGTGGAGTCCGGCGCAGCCGGAATGTTTTATTGGCCTCGTTTGCCCCTGATCTTCTCAATTTCCGAGGCATTGGTAGTGGCATTGTTCGATCTCTAAAAATATGGCCTGCGATTTTCTGGGTTAACGACACGGAGGGCGAAGAGGTGGTTGTGACTATTACGCTGACCCCGACCGTTTCGGAAATGCCACCAATACCATGACCGACTCAAACCAAAAGCAACTGGGCAAAACCCTCTGGGCCATCGCCGACCAACTGCGCGGCGCGATGAACGCGGATGATTTCCGCGACTACATGCTGGCCTTCCTCTTCCTGCGCTACCTCTCGGACAACTACGAGACCGCGGCCAGGAAGGAACTGGGCCGGGACTATCCCGCCATTCCCGCTGGCGATCCCCGCGTCCCGCTGGCTATCTGGTATGCCAACAACCCCTCCGACATCGCCGA
>DIZZ01000139.1:0-11870 GCA_002428045.1 Verrucomicrobia bacterium UBA6015 | reverse complement strand
GACGGCTTCAAATACATCGAGAATGAATCTTTCGAGAGCGCCTTCCTCGGCCTCTTCTCCGAGATCAACCTCGGCTCCGAAAAGCTCGGCAAGACCCATGCCGACAAGAACAGCACGCTTTGCGACATCATCAAGGAAATCGCCAAGGGACTCGCCGACTTCTCCACCGACGTCGACGCCCTCGGCGACGCCTACGAGTACCTGATCGGCCAGTTTGCCGCCGGTTCCGGCAAGAAGGCTGGCGAGTTCTACACCCCGCAACAAATCTCGACGATCCTCTCCCGCATCGTCACCCTCGACAGCCAGGAACCCGCCACCGGCAAAGTGCCGCACCTGGGCAGCGTCTTCGACTTCGCCTGCGGTTCCGGCTCGCTGTTGCTCAATGTCCGCAAGCAGATGGGCACGCACGGCATCGGCAGGATTAGCGGCCAGGAGAAGAACATCACCACCTACAACCTCGCCCGCATGAATATGCTGCTGCACGGTGTCAAGGACACGGAATTCGAGATCTACCACGGCGACACCCTCACCAACGACTGGGACATCCTGCGCGAGACCAACCCCGCCAAGATGCCGAAGTTCGACGCTGTCGTCGCCAATCCACCGTTCAGCTACCGCTGGGAACCCAAGGACGACATGGGTGACGACGTGCGCTTCAAGAACCACGGCGTGGCGCCAAAATCCGCCGCAGACTTCGCCTTTCTCTTGCACGGCTTCCACTACCTCAAGGACCAGGGCGTCATGGCCATCATCCTGCCCCACGGCGTCCTCTTCCGCGGCGGGGCCGAGGAACGCATCCGGACCAAGCTCCTCAAGGACGGCCACATCGACACCGTCATCGGCCTGCCCGCAAACCTCTTCTACTCCACCGGCATTCCGGTTTGTATCCTTGTCCTCAAGAAATGCAAGAAGCCCGACGACGTCCTCTTCATCAACGCCGCCGAACACTTCGAGAAGGGCAAACGCCAGAACGTCTTGACTGAAGAGCACATCGATAAAATCGTCGCGACCTACCAGCACCGCCGCGAGGAACCCCGCTACTCCAAGCGCGTCTCAATGGCCCAAATCGCCGAAGAAGGCTGCAACCTAAACATCTCCCGCTACATCAGCACCGCCCAGGCAGATGAGGAAATCGACCTAGCCGCGACCCACAGCGACCTGGTTAAAATCGCCCAATCCATCAAAACCGCCGCAGGAAAGCATAACGCGTTTCTTAAAGAACTCGGCCTGCCCTTGCTTCCAGCTGATTGAGCCATAAACGCAGTATATGAGGATATCACAATGCCAGTAACCCAAAGTCATGATAGTGAAGCAACAGTCGTCCCGGAAGAAACGGACACCGTTACAACTACCGCATCCACGGAAGCTCCTATCAGTTGGCTGAACGTAGTCCGTTTTCACAAGGACGTCATCGAAAAGGCGGAAGAGAATGTCTTTGCTTTACCCATCTGGCATCACGACGATGAACGCTGGACTTGCATCGATGGTGATCACATCAACGATCTCATTGGCGAATGGACCATCCCTGTCAGTGCGATCCGCAGCAGCAAATTCCTCGATTCTCTTCAGGGACCGCAAGTGCAGAGTGTGTATATCGGAGGTGCTTGTTATGTGGTAAGCAAGAATAATGGTGCTGGTTGGGCTCCTCACTCTTGGGTTCCTGTTGTCTATAAGGAAGTGGAGATTCATCTTCGTGACGAGGATCTTCTAGTCACGCCGAAGGAGACAGGCTGGAATGTTTCACCCCAGGTGTTGGGGCGCTGTGGCGCTCAAGATGAAGCTGCTCCCGACGTCTTGCGCACGGCTGTTTCCAAGCTTTTAGAAAACATCATAGATGCGGGCAGGGGGACGTCTCTCCACCGCTTAATTTTGGATGTATTATTCAGCGACACCGAAATGGCATTCCCAATCGGTAAGGTGCCAGCCGATGCTGAAATCCCTGCAGGCAAATACATGCCGTCTCCATGGATCTTGTTCTGCCCACCAGAGGATGCGGGCGGTATATGGATTAATTTAGCCCGTGATTATAAGAAGATGGAGCATGCGCTGTCCACTTCTGCCGACCCGGGTGGTATGCGAATTTTAGCTGGAGGGCATCCGCCGTTCGATAAGGGCCTCGATGGCGAACTTCAGTCGCCGATTCCGCTAACAAAATCGCAGCGGCGTGCGGTTAGCGCAATCGTCAACACTGAGAATCCATTGACTGTAATTAGTGGTCCTCCAGGCACGGGTAAAAGTCAGGTTGTGGCTGCAGTCCTTGCTGATTGCTGGAAAAATGGAAAGAGTATTCTTTTTACTAGCACGAATAATAAGGCTGTGAATGTCGTCAAAGAGCGTGTCGATGATTTATTCAATTATCCTATGGTTGTCCGTACTGGGAATCCGCAGTTCAAAGGGACTGTCCCGCAACATGCTGGATAATGCGCCAACAGGGTTTGAATCTGTGCCGTTATTGCCCTCTTTTTCATATTTGCAAAATAAGAATCTGTTTGTGTTTTGCAAGATATTTTGCAGTTTCCGTGGGTTGCCCGAATCCTTAGCGAAGGATTGGTTCATCGTTATCCGTCCTTGTCGCCGTTCTCGGCAACCGAATCCCGAAATACTGGCCCTACGGGTAGGTCCAGTTGTGCCAAATGGACCCGGTGCAGCGGGCGTAATCGGAGAGGCAACGAAGGGGCCAGTTTCGGGAAAACTGGCCCTACGGGTGATGCGGTCCTGCCCCTGCGACCTTCGCATGTGCTTTCCCATTGGCTCTGCCATCCGGAGCAAGATGCTCCGGATACGTTCCTGGCAATGGCAATGTATCCGAGAAAGGGTGGCGGTTAAGACTGGCGATGAAGTGTTTCTATCACCCATTAGGTGATTTGATTCAAGAACGGTTTTAACCTTTCGTCACGGTTTTCCCTGCTTCGCTAAGGATTCGGGTGGGTTGCCCGTCCGGCAAGCGAAAAACGGTGACTATGACTGGTATCCGTGCGGATGCTGGCGGTGCCAAGCCCAGGCACTTTCGACAATGGTGCGCAGGTCGGCCTTGGCCGGCTTCCAGCCCAGCACGCGATGTGCCTTTCCGGCCGAGGCAACCAGGCGCGCTGGATCGCCCGGGCGGCGCGGGGCCACCACGGCGGGAATCGGATGCCCGGTGACCGCACGGCACACATCAATCACCTCCCGCACAGAGTTACCCGTCCCGGTTCCCAGGTTGAAGGGGCCGCTGACGTCCTTCTCCAGCGCCAGCATATGCGCCTGGGCCAGATCGGCAATGTGGATGTAGTCGCGCAAGCAGGTTCCATCAGGCGTGTCGTAATCATCCCCGAAAATCTTGACTGAGTCGCGCTGCCCCAGGGCCACCCGCAGCACCAGCGGGATCAGATGCGTCTCGGGCGTGTGATCCTCTCCGAATTTCTCCGTGGCCCCGCAGGCATTGAAGTAGCGCAGGAAGACCGGTTGAAACCCGTTGATTTCCTGATGCCAGCGCAGGATCTTCTCGAACATCAGCTTCGATTCCCCATACGGATTCTGCGGACGCTGCGGCGTCTCTTCGGTGATGGGCACCTGCTCGGGTTGCCCGTAGGTGGCACAGGTCGAGGAGAACACGATCTTGCGCACACCACCCGCCCGCATGGCCTCGACCAGATGGATTCCGCCGATCACGTTATTCTCGAAGTACATCGATGGGTTTTCCATCGACTCGCCCACCAGGGCAAAGGCGGCGAAATGCAGCACGGCATCCGGCCTGGCTTGCTGCATCGCCGCCGTGATCGCCGCCTGATCGAGCAGATCGCCTTCGATAAACGTGGCCCGTGGATCAAGCGCCGACCGGTGGCCACGCCCAAGATTATCAAATATCGTAACCTGATGCCCCGCATCCAACAGCATCTCGCTGGTGACGCTGCCGATATATCCAGCTCCGCCCGTCACGAATACGTTCATGCCTTGTCCTCGCGCTGCTGGAGTGCGGTCACCAGATCCTCCAGTTTCTTGATGCGCTCCTTCAATTCCGGCAACCGCATCAGGTGCGCATGGGCCTTGGTGGCCTTGCGATGATCCATGGCGGGGTATCCCGACACAAAGCTACCCGCCTCGACATCCTTGGTCACGCCGGCCTGGGCCCCGACCACGGCACCATCGCCAACATGCAGATGCCCAGCCAATCCGGCCTGTCCGCCAAGCTGGACATGCCGACCAATCCACGTGCTGCCGGAGATGCCGACCTGCGAGGCCATGACGGCATGGTCACCGATCTGCACGTTATGGGCGATCTGCACGAGATTATCGATCTTCACCCCGTTGCCGACTCGGGTCTTGCCGAAACGTGCGCGGTCGATCGCCGCATTCGCACCGATCTCGACATCATCCCCGACCTCGACGATGCCCAGTTGCAGGACCTTGTGCCATACGCCATGCTTGTCGGGCGTGTAGCCAAAGCCATCGCTACCCACGACCGAGCCGTCATGGATGATCACCCGGTTGCCCAGCACGCAGCGCTCGCGGATCGAGACATGCGCATACAGGCGGCAATCGCTGCCGATCACCGCCTCGTGACCCACGTAGCAGTTGGCGACCAGCACCGAGCGGTCCCCCACCACCGCCCCCGGCTGAATCACGACATGCGGACCGATCGTCACGCCCTCGCCGAGCTTCGCATCGGGAGCTATCACCGCCGTCGGATGTACGCCGGGCGCAAACCCTACGGGAGGCGGAGAAAGCAGCAGGGCGGCTTCCGCAAAGGCGCGATCCGGATTCTCAACATAAACCGCAGCACAGGGGCATTCCCCCTTCCAGTCCTTGGCCAGCAGTACCGCCGAGGCAAGGGTCGATGCCACGGCTGAGGTATAGCGAGGATTGGCCAGGAAGGAAAGATCCCCGACCTGCGCATCCGCCAGGCTTCCCAATCCCTTGATGTCAAGACTTCCGTCGCCCACCAGCGTACCCCCGAGCTTTTCTACGATCTTTGCAAGCTGCATCGTGGAACCTCCTCCTCTGTGATTGGGAATGGGCGTGCGCGACTATTTCTTATCCGATTCCTTGATCAGCAGCACCGTCACATCCTCAGTTATATCCATGGTCTTGTCGGAATAAATCACGGGCGAATAGCCCGCCGCCCCCGGACCGGTGGAGTCCAGCACCAGATCCAGTTTCTTGGTGGCGGCGACCTGCGAGACGATCTGCCGGATATCGGAAACCACGCGCGTCCGCATGCGCAATTCCTGACCGGTCAGTTCCTTCTGACGCATGTTCGCGAGCTCGCGTAATTCACGTTCCGCCTCGCGCATTTCCTCAAGCTTTGCCTGAGCAAGCTGACGCTTCTCCTGGGTTGCCTTTTCCGAGAGACTGACATCCTCGATACCCTTGCGCAACGCATCAAACGATTCCGAGAGCGCCTTGAGCGCAGTCACACGCTGCTCGCGTTCGGTCTCGAAATCCTCGACATACTGCTCCAGCACAACGCGGTCTGCCGCCGTGCGAGGGTGCATCTTGATCAACTTCTCCATATCGATGACACCGATATTTGCAGCCATCGTTGCCGTTGCACTGATCCCTAGTACTGCCGCTCCCGCCATCATGGTCCTGATCGTCATTTTCATGTGCTCTCCTTTTCGAGTTTACTGTTAGTAATCGTAACCAATCCAAATCACCCAGTTATCCTCACCGGTAAATTCATCATCCTTTTCCAGCACCCAGGCCCGGTCGATCCGGATCGGGAAACCGGGAATATCCAGACGCAACCCCATGCCCGTCGAACTGGCCAGATCATTGAAATCAACCGTGTACTGCTCGGACCAGACGTTGCCGGTATCATAGAACAGGCCGAAACGGAGCATCTTGATGATCGGGATCGTGTATTCGGCATTCGCCATGAACATGCTTTGTCCGCCATAGGGGCGGTCGTAATAACGATCCGATCCTTCAACCTGGCGGATCACCTTGGGGCCGACATCACGGTACTTGAATCCGCGCAGGGTGCGCCCACCCCCAAGGAAGAACCGTTCTGTCAGGGGTACTTCGTCGGCCTCACCAAACGGCTCGGCAAAATCAAACCGGGTGCGCAGGCTTAGCACATGCCCAAACCAGAGCGGAACATAACTCGCCGTCTGCAAGCCAACGCTGTAGAAGTCATAGTCGAACCCCATGGGGCCGCCCGCCACGGAATACGAGGTACTGAACCGATTGCCACGCGTCGGGATAAACGGATTATCGCGGGTGTCCTGGGCCAGCGTCAGCGTCACCGCGCTCTTGACGCCGTCCTCTTCGCTCGTGAACTGGAACGGCGTTCCGGTATGGGTCTCGAAGTCGTAGGTGTCCAACAGGTAATAGGTATTCAGGTCGGAGATATCGCTGATCTCGTTTTTCTCAATCTCATATTGCATGGTGATCCGGCTGGCAAAGGGCAGGGCACGGCCCAACCGTATGGCGGAACCCGTGCGTTTCAGGTCGTATTCGGTATAATCCCGCTCGCGCCGGTAAAGATCGAATCCAAGGGAAAGCTGCCGGTCAAGGAACCACGGTTCGGTAAAGTTCAACTCGTAGTCCGCCCGCGACGAACTCATTTGCATCTTCAATCTCAATTTCTGGCCGCCCCCGGTGAAATACGGCCACCCTAGAAGATCGAAATTACCCTGCGAAAGCTCGATAAACCCAAGCAGGTTGTCCACACTGGAAAACCCGGCACCGATCATGAACTGCCCGGTCCGCTTCTCGGTGACGTCGAACACAAGATCCCGCTCGGCCAGCCGCGAGGTCTGTTCGGGGATGACACGTACGGTTTCAAAGAAGCCGAGATTGCTCAGGCGGCGCTCGCTGCGCTGCACACGCGTCTGGTTGTAGACCTCGCCGGGATAGACCAGCAGTTCGCGGCGGATCACCTTGTCCTTGGTGCGGGTATTGTTACGGATAATGATGTTGCGGATGTTGACCAGCTCCCCCTCGCGGATGTTGTAGGTCACATGCACCTTGCGGGTCTGGCTATCCGGCACGAGCACCGGGCGGGCGCCTGCATTGAGATAGCCGCGGTCGCCATAATACAGTTGCAACCGCTCGGCACTGTTCTCGATCGCATCCAGCGATGCCAGCGTACCCGGTTGCATGGTCAGTTGATTCCGCAGTGCCTCGTCCGGGTAGAGCGTGTTGCCGACCAGCCGTACATCACCGAACTGGTACCGCTCCCCCTCCTGCACCTTGACCACGGCACGGCGTCCGCCCTCCTCGCTATCGGAGGATACGCTCACCTGCACATCCATGAACCCCTGGTTCATGTACTGTCGCTTGACGTTGGATTCGATTTCCCCGAGCTCAAAAAGATCGTATTTCTTGCGCACAATCCAATACCAGGGGTTCAGCACCCAGGGTCGTTTCAAGGCATCGCGCAACTCACGATTCGGTATGGTCTGATTCCCCTTGACCTCGATCTCGTTCACGAATGAAGGCTTGCCTTCCTCAAAGACAAATACCAGCCGTACGAGCCCGCGCGCCTCATTGACCGTTTCAAAGGTCCAGGTGCCGGTGGCCCGGGGATAGCGTTTCTTGCGGTACTCCTGGATCACCTTGCGCATAGCCACGCCAGCGGCCTGTTCATCCACCAGGTCACCATCCTCCAGTTCCATCAGTTTGCGCACCTTCCCTTGGCGGAACCGGTGTACCCCCTGAAACTCGGGGCGCGCCGCCAGGCGCCACTTGGGCTGCACGGTGAAGATCACCTTCACATCACCGCCCGCGCCTTCCTCCACACGCACATTGACCGTCGTGAATTGCCCCGTCTCCAGCAGCCGCTTGACATCCTGCGCCGCGAGTGAGGCGCTGAACTCGGCACCCACGGAGGCTTGCAGATGCGCCTTGATATAATCCTTGTCGGTCCGTCCCATACCCCGCTGCTCAATCTCGATATCGGCGATGTTCGCCGCCATGGCGGACGGTGCCACCAAGGTCAGAATCAAAGCGATTATCCCAAGGCCAACCCTGCCGACCAACCCACGCCCGTGATGCATAGCAACCGCCTTGTCGTTCGATGTTTTCATTCCGGCACCTCATCTATCTCGACCTGCGGGCCGCCAGCATAACCATCCACTCCATGGTCACGGTCGCGGAACCGGGTATAGCTGTCTTCAAAAATAAGTTCGATCTCGCCGGTTGGACCGTTACGCTGCTTGGCGACATCCACAATGGCCAGCGTCGTGTCGTCGCTACGCTCCGATCCCGGATATTTGCAGGGACGCCGCAGCATCAGCACCACGTCGGCATCCTGCTCGATCGCCCCGGAATCGCGCAGGTCCGACAACTTGGGCCGGCCATCGCTCCCCGTGCGTTGCTCCGGTGCCCGGCTCAACTGGCTAAGGACCAGTACCGGGACATTCAATTCCTTGGCCATGGCCTTTAGGTTCGATGAAATGGCCGAGGTTTCCAGTTGCCGCCCCTGCTTGGCATACTCACGGCAGTTGAGAAGCTGCAGGTAGTCGATCACGATCAGTTCGATCCCGTACTTCTTCTTCATGCGCCGGGCCCGGGCTCGCAGCTCCATGACGTCCAGGCCACCCGTATCATCCATGTAGATCTTGGCCTTCTGCAGGACCGAGGCCGCCTGCACCAGGCGACGGTGGAAATCATCCGAGACAAACCCCTGGGCCAACCGGAACCCCTGAATCTCGGCACGGCAGCAGAGCATGCGCTGCACCAGCGAGGCATAGCTCATTTCCAGACTGAAGATTCCCACGGCACGCCCGATACCATCCGGATCCTTGGTCCCGAGGGCGACATGCTCGGCCACATTCATCGCCAGCGAGGTCTTGCCCATCGAGGGACGCGCCGCCAGCACGATCATTTCCGCAGGACGCAGCCCGATCAGCACCTTGTCCATGTTGGCGAAGCCAGTTGAAATGGCCGATCCGAGACCGCGCTTGGTCGTGAAGACGCGCTCCACATGCTCCATCACCTCGGCGACGGCATCCCCCCAGACGGCGACGCTGCCATGCTGGTTCTCGGTAATGTTGAGAAAGTCCTGCTCAACCTGGCTCAGCAGGCGGTCCGCCATCTGTTCGGGATCGTAGCAGGCGGCTTCCGCATCACGGGCGCAGTTGATGATCGCCCGCAGCAAGAACTTCTGCCGGACGATATCAATGTAATACTCGGCATGGGCGACGGTGGGGGTTGAATCAACCAGCCGCTCCAGATAGAGCTCCCCACCCGACTGCTCCAGCTCCTCGTGCCCACGTAGATAGTTACCGACCGTCAGCAGGTCGATTGCCTGACCGGAACGGACCATCTGGACCATGGCCGCATAGATCAGGCGATGGCCCGGCACGAAAAACGATTCGGGTGTGATCTGGCTTTCAATCGCCAGATCCATCACCCGTGAAGACTCCAGCAGGATGGCACCAAGAACCCCCCGCTCCGCCTCCTCGCTATAAGGCGGCAAACGGTCCGCTCTGGCGATGGGCTTTTCTGCCCCCAAGTCGCGGACCATAGCCTCTTACTCCTCGACGACCCATACCTTGACCGTCACATCCACACCTGCCCCGAGGTGGATCTTGGCTTCAAAAACACCCAATTCCTTGATATGCTCAGGCACCTCGACCGCATCACGGGCAATCTCAAACCCCTGGGCCTGCAATGCCGTGGCGATTTCCGCTGGTCCCACCGAACCGTACAAGTGCCCACCTTCGCTGGTCTTCATCGCCAGGGTGACCGAGACACTGGCCATTTTCGCCGCCAGGAGCTGCGCCTTGGTCAGGACTTCCTGAGCCGCCGCTGCCCGATCGCGTTGCAGCTTGACCAGCAGCCGACGGGTTGCCGCCGTGACCGGTGCCGCTAATTTCCTCGGGAAAAGGTAGTTCCGTGCGTATCCATCCTTGACGGTTACCACGCTGCCTTCGCTGCCGAGATCCTTGACCGTTTCCATCAAAATGACTTCTTTTGCCATGATCGTGATCCTTCCCGCATTACGCCATCAGTCCGATGTTGCGGGCCCGCCGCACTGAACGTTTGATTTGCCGCTGTTGTTTCGGGTTTGCCCCGGTCAGCCGCGCCGGCAGAATTTTGCCGTACTCGGTTACAAAACGGCTCAGCAGGTCATAGTCACGGCAATCAATGCCCTTGACGCCTTCAATGCTGCGACGCTGCTTGACCATTCCCATATCCATACGATCACGGTCGCGATCACCACCACGTGACCCGCGCCGATCGTCCCGACTGTTTTCTCTTTCCATACGTGCCATGCTATTTTCCTCTCTTCTAAACTACACTATGCCAACGGTTGCCATTCATCGTCAGAACGGCAGATTATCCGCATCCCCCGCCAGCGGATCCCGTTCATCATCCGCCCTGTCATCCGCCCCCATCTCGTCGTCTGCCTCGGCAACGGTCCCTGCCGCCGCCCCCCTCGCTGCGGCGGGAGCCGCCGCCGTCACAGGTGCTGCGCCAGATCCGCCACCGGACGACATCGAGCCGTCCTGCGCGGAGCTGCCACTACGTCCTGCGCCGGTTCCATCGCCTAGGAACTGCACCCGTTCAGCCACCACACTCAAGCGGTTGAACTTCTGGCCGTCCTTTTCCCATTCGTCATACTTGAGGCGCCCCTCGATAAAGACCGGGCGGCCCCGCTTGAGATACTGTCCGCAGCTCTCGGCCTGTTTCCCCCAGACCGTGACGTTCACAAAACAGGTTTCCTCGTGCTCCTGATTGTCCGCCGAACGATACCGGCGGTTCACCGCCAGACGAATGTCCGCAACGGCCATCCCGGAGGGCGTAAACTTCACCTCCGGATCGCGCGTCAGGTTGCCGATCAGCATTACTTTATTGAAACTGGCCATTTAAAATTCGCTCCGCAACATCAGGCCACAGCCGACTCAGCCACTGCGGCGGAGCGCTCCTGTACCCATGTCATGCTCTGCTCATCGCCGCAGGTGATCTGCACGCGGGTCACATCGTCACTGAGCCGGTAACGGGCGCGCAGCGGGGCCACCTTGCTCCCGTCGAGCTCGAAGACCACACGCACGAAAACCCCTGAACGCTGTTTGCCCAGCGCACGGGCGAATTCGCGCCGGCCCAGCTTGCGCTGGCCCAGTACCTTGCCGCCCTGGCGCTGGATCTCGGCCAGCACGTGCGACCGCGCCGCCTCCAGCTCCTCGTCGTTCAACAGCTCGGGGAAAATAAACAAACCTTCATATGTATTCAATGTCCGCACTCCTGTTTCTTGCTCTCTGTCTTCTCATCCGCGCCGGCGACCGTATTATAGCGGTTCATCGCCCGGTCGACACCCTGCCTCAAGATCATCTCCACCGCGTCAGCCGCCTCCGCCACCATGGCCGCCGCCGTCTCACGTTGCGCCCCCGTCAGCGGCCGCAGCACATGCGCGATCACGTCTTCGCGCTCCCCATCCCCGCGGCCGACTCCGAGCCGCACCCGTACAAACCCGTCCGAGCCCGTGTGCTGGATGACGGATGCCAGCCCCTTGTGTCCCCCGCTGCCGCCCCTGGCACGGATCCGCAGCCGTCCCGGCTCCAGATCCACATCATCGAGCAGCACCACCAGATCCGTCTCCGTCATCCGGTGCCAGCGCAGCCACGCGCCAACCGCCTCGCCACTGGCGTTCATGAACGTCAGCGGCTTCATCAACACCACCGGCTCCCCCGCCAGTTCCCCTTTCGCCAGCGCCGCCCGGAACCGCCCGCTCTCGCGGAAACCAGCCCGCGCCCGTCGCGCCAGCGCCTCCACCACCTCGAACCCCGCGTTATGCGGCGATCCCGCATAGGCCGCCCCTGGATTTCCCAGCCCGACAACCAGCTTCACGGCGGCTATTTGCCCGACTTGGCCGGCTTGGCCGCAGCCGCCGGTTTAGCCCCAGCAGCCGGTTTAGCCCCAGCCGCCGGTTTGGCACCAGC
>DIZZ01000170.1:36095-36232 GCA_002428045.1 Verrucomicrobia bacterium UBA6015 | reverse complement strand
CCGATGATGATATCGAGATCCCCACGCGCCAGGGAGGCAAGGATCTCGCGCCGCTGCCCCGGACTCTGAAAGCGGCTGATCATGCCGGTGCGGACATTGAAACCGGCCATGCGCTCGGAAAACGTCTGGTAATGCTG
>DIZZ01000170.1:0-36047 GCA_002428045.1 Verrucomicrobia bacterium UBA6015 | reverse complement strand
GCATCGCCACTTCGGTCTTGCCATAGCCGGCATCGCCGCAGATCAGCCGATCCATGGGACGTACCGATTCCATATCCGCCCGGACGTCCCGGATCACGGTTTCCTGATCGATCGTCTCCTGGTAGGCAAAGGCATTCTCGAATTCGTGCTGCAGCGGGGTGTCCGGCGGAAAGGCGTGCCCCTGGAGCAGATTACGACGGGCCTGGATCTCCAGCAATTCGGCGGCCAGGTCATAGACCGCTGCCTGGGCGGCTCCCTTTTCCCGCCGCCAGCGGTTGCCGCCCAAACGGTGCAGCGTGGTGTGGCGACCGGCCATGCCGACATAGCGACTGAGCAGGTGGGCATGCGTGACCGGCACATACAGCATGGTATTCTCGGCATATTCAATCGCCAGCACTTCCTGGAGCTGGCCGCTGAAGGTGATCTGCCGTACACCCAGGTAACATCCCACGCCATGATCGACATGGACCACGAGGTCGCCATCCTCCATATCGGTGAAATCGCTGATACGGGATCCGGCATAGCGTCCGGCACGTCCGCGGGCTTCTTCGGTCTGGTCGAATCGCTGCATGGATTTGCGACGTCCATAAAGATCGGACTCCGCCACGACGGTCAGCTTCAGGGCCTCGTTACAGAAGCCTTCCGATAGATGGCCGATCTGCAGGGCCAGGCGCTCGACGTCATGCCCTTGGATCAGATGCTTGCGAAAATGCTCCAGCGAGCCCTGGGTGTCGAAGAACAGTTGGACATGCTGCCGCAGATCCGTGCGGACGAAGAGATCCGCGATCAACACCCGGCGGGCCTGTTCGAGCTGAACGGTTCCCGCCGTGGCAGGCAGCGTGACGGCCTTGGGCAGGGGGGTGAAGATCGGAAAGGCGGTATCGGGGACATCGGATGCCGTGTCCAGATGGCGTGTGCCGCAGCGTGCGGCCAGTTGCGATTCCAGGGTATCGAGCGACAGTAACGCAGGGTGGGGTTGGCGAAGCTCCTCGGCATGGATACGGATGGCTTCGGCATCACTCCAGAGCACGGTCACGCGACCCTTCAGGTGATCCGGCAGGCAGGCGGTGGCCGCGGTCTTGCTGTCGGTTCCCTCGTAGGCCGGGGAGATCAGCACAGCCGCCTTCTTCTCGACGGCCCGCTGCGTATTCGGGTCGAAAAGGCGAATGGATTCCACCGTGTTGCCGAATAACTCGATCCGCACAGGCCATGGACTGTCGGGGGACCACAGGTCAAGGATGCCGCCGCGCCGCGAGGCCTTGCCCTTGTCGACCACCTCAGATTCGAAAAGATAGCCGTTATCCGAGAGGTGCTGGCACAGCGCTGCCACGTCGATCGACTGATCCAGCTCTATGCGCCGCGTGCGGTTGGCGAGGGCTCCCGGCGGCAGGGTGGTCTGTAGCAGGGCATGGGTGCAGGTGATCACGATCGGGGTCGAAGAGGCAGACAGCTCGGCCAGGCGGTAAAGCGTATGGATCCGGCGGCCCGCGATATCGGGATCGTCGTTCTCACGAACCCCGCCGGTCTCGATGGCGGGGGGAAAGGGCAGGATCAACGGATCCAGGGTGGGCGCCAGCGTGTGCAGGTTGCGCCGCGCCTGTTCGATTTGCTCGGGCTGCTGCGTGACCCAGAGCAGGGTGCCAGCCTGGCTGGCGTTCAGGGCACAGGCCAGCAACGCCTCGGCGGTGGGCGGCATGGGCGGCAGATGCAGCCTGCCATCGCCCGCAGGAGGCCGGTCGAGCAGTCGGGAAAGATGCTTGATGGCGGCGGTCAGATCCACGACAGTCTCAGTTTCGTTTGCGCAGGTGGGCGGGGGGGATGCCGCTCATATCCCTGTATTTGGCTACCGTGCGGCGCGCCACCGTGATGCCCCGCTGTTTGAGCACATCCATGATCGTGATATCCGAAAGCGGGGCGTTGCTGTCCTCCTCGGCAACGATGGAGGCAATGATATCCTTGACGGTTTTGTTGGAAATGGACTCGCCAGTGCTGGTACGCAGGCCCGGGTTGAAGAAATACTTCATCTCGAACGTGCCCAGCGGGGTGCGCATGTACTTCTGGTTCACCGCCCGGCTGACGGTCGTCTCGTGTACCCCGACCTGCTCGGCCACCATGTTCATGGTCAGTGGGCGCAGATGCGAGACCCCGTGATCCAGAAATTCGGTCTGCTGCTTGACGATCTCCGAGGCGATCCGGTAGATCGTGCGCTGCCGCTGGTCGATGCTCTTGAGCAGGAACGTACTCGAACGCAGTTTATTGCGGATATAGGTTTTCACGTCGGCAGGGGTGTCCTCCGCTTCCATCAGATCGCGATAGTGGCGGCTGATCCGCAGATGCGGCA
The DNA here is from genome assembly GCA_002428045.1 of Verrucomicrobia bacterium UBA6015. Classification (GTDB taxonomy): domain Bacteria; phylum Verrucomicrobiota; class Kiritimatiellia; order UBA8416; family UBA8416; genus UBA8416. Next base: position 33,706 of record DIZZ01000170.1, on the reverse strand, counting down.
GGCGGTCGTCGTTCAGGATGATCACATATTCCCCTTCGACCTTGCGCACCACCACTTCCGGAAAGATATAGGCGGAGGTATTGTCCGAGAACGCCCGGCCAGGGGTGGGATCGAGGGTGGCGATAAAGGCGGCCGCGGCCTTGACCTCTTCCACGGACACCTTCAGCAGCCGGGCGATCTTATCCAGCTTGTGCGCAGCCAGCAACTCGATGTGGTCGCGCACGATATCGCCGGCAACGGAGTCGGCCTTGCCGATCCGCTCCAGTTGCAGCAGCAGGCAATCCTGCAGGTCGGCGGCACCGACACCGACGGGATGGAACTCCTGGACGGCCAGCAGCACATTCTGGATCCGGTCGAGCGGGAGCGTGGTGGTTTCGGCCATCTCCTTCAAGGAGACGGTCAGATACCCATCCTCATTGATGCTGCCGACAATCAATTCGCCGATCTGCCGGTCGGCCGGATCGAGGTCAGTCAAGCCGAGCTGCTGCATCAGGTGTTCCTGCAGCGATTCATGCTGCGGCAGGGAATCCATCAGGAACTGGTGTTTCTCCTCGGCCTCGACGGTGTTGGGTCGGTTGTCAAGATCCTGGAAGAAATAGTCGCGCCATTCGTCATCGAGTTTGGCCAGCACCTCGAATTCCTTGTCAAAGGTCATCTCCCCGGTGTCAGCGGCGGGTTCGGGTTCATCGGAGGTATGCTCGATCTCCAGCGCAGGTCCCTCGGGGGCAAGCTCCTCGAGGGTGGGATTCATCTCGAGTTCCTTTTGCACCATGGCACGCAGTTCAAGGATGGGCACCTGCAGCATTTCCAGCGACTGGCGTAACTGCGGTGCCAGCACCATTTGCATCTGCTGGCTCTGACTTAACGATAATGATTGGCTTGGCATACCTTTTGCTGTCTCTTTCCGTATGCGGCTAATCTAGCGGTTGATCCCCGCCGGGTCAATCGCGAATCGCAGGAACCGCATAGAAGCACAAATGGAAGATGGAAGCGGCCAGCACCTGCCGCAGGCCGATGCCTTCCGCCTCGGATAGCACGACGCGCAGGCGCACCGGGTCGGTGGCCCCCGCTTGCTTCTCCTTGCGCGAAACCTCCAGGCAGAACCCTTCCGATGGCGCGTCCACCCGGCGGAATCCGATCACCGTACTGGCGGACGTGCTCTGGTGGAACAACCCCTTCTCACCCCCGGCGGAGGCGGTCTTGCCCTCGAGAACGGCCAACAGGGCACATACATCCGTAATGCCGAGCTTCATGCCGATCTTGGCATCCCAATCGAACGTGGCACCCTTGATGCCGGCGGTGCTGCGGGATGCAAGGGTTTTCTGGGCCGCGATCTCGGCAAACATGTATCCGTCGTGCCCGCGCCGTGCTGGGTGGAGCTCAAAGCGCACCGCCGCGCCCCTGCCGGTGGATGTCGGGTGATAAAAGGCGAGCCGGCCCTCGATGGTTGATTGCGGCGTTTCGTCCATGATGTATGTTCCTCTCTAATGGCGTTTATTGTCGGTAATCGTTCGTCTGAATCCAATCGGAAACGGTGTGCTTTTGCAAGCAAGAAATCATGTAAATTGCCGTTTGCGTTCATTGGCCGGGCTGTGGTAGATTTCAGCGTGCCACGGACGATTGGGTTGCACAGAAGAGGAGTTGGATAACGCGCCATGCCGAATACGAAGTTCTCGTCAACGATGCGGATTGATCTTACGTCCGATGCCGAAGAGGGTATCGAGATGGATTCGTCCATTCCGTTGCAGACGTCCGCCAAGACGCCTGCACCACCCCCTGCGCTGTCCGATCCCAGGGGGGAGGCGGCCGGGGATCTGTGCGAGATTGTCGGCAGTGCCGATTTCCGCGAGCTACTGCAAAGCGTATATGATGCGGCCGTGATCACCAGCACGGCAGGCAACGTGATCCGTGTCAACCGCCGCGCGGAACAATTCTTTAACTATAATGTGGCCCGGTTCTGCCAGTTGCATATTACCGATCTGCTGGCGGGGTCCGATGAATCACTGATCCAGACGATTGGCGAGAGCCTCAAGGATGACCGTTTCATCCTGATCCAGGCCTATTGCATGCGGTCGGACCGGACCACCTTCCCGGCCGAGGTTTCTGTTAACATGCTGCGCATCTCGGAGCGTGATTATATCAGTTTCTTCATCCGTGATGTCACCCTGCGCCGGGAGGCCGAGGAGCGGCTGCGTACCGGCCATGCGGCCATCCAGAACTCGGGCAATGGCATTGCTGTGACCGGTGAGGATGCCCGCCTGCAATACTGCAACCCGGCGATGCGGACCCTGCTTGGGATTGATACCGGCCAGAAACCATCGCCCCAGATCACCGCCTTCCTCAGCAATCCCCGGCTGGCGGACACGATCCAGGACACCGTGAGGCGGGGAGAAACCTGGCGCGGCGAGTTGGAAATGGGGTGCGCTTCCGGCGAGTCCCTTTTCCTGCAGGCGTCGGTGGCACCGAATGTCGATGCCGACGGTGCCGTGATCGGCATGGTCTGGTCGTTGCTTGATGTCAGTGATCAAAAGCGCATCATGCATGAGCTGATCGAGCATAATGCCCAGTTGGCCGAGGATCTCAATCTGGCCAACGAATTCCAACTGGCGTTCATCCAGCGCGATTATCCGGTCTTCCCCCCCGAGGTCGATGCGACGGCCTCCGTGCTGGAGTTCGGGCACGTCTACATCCCCAGCGGCGCGGTAGGAGGCGATTTCTTCGAGATCTTCGCGGTTTCGGAAAGCAGGGTGGGAATCTTTATCTCCGATGTCATGGGGCATGGCGTGCGCTCGGCACTGATCGTGGCCACGATCCGCGGCCTGATCGAAGAGCTGGGCCCCTTCCGCTATGATCCGGCCGCGTTCCTGTCACACATGAACAGCGACCTGTGCCGGATTGTCAGCAATCCGGGGCAAACCATGTTCGTGACCGCCTTCTACATGGTGCTCGATCTGCTGTCCGGCAATATCACCTATGCCGGTGGCGGCCACCCCTTCCCGGTGCTGCTCAAGACGCATTCACACCAGGCGGCGTTCCTGCAATCCAGCACCGCCTCGATCGACCCGGCGCTCGGCCTGTTCCCGGGGACGGTCTACCGGCAGAATATTTCGCGCATCGAACCGGGGGATACCATCGTGTTCTTCACCGACGGCATTGTGGAGGCCGAGAATGGTGAAAATGATAGCTTCGACAACGCCCGCCTGCAGGCGTCGCTCAGCAGACACGCCCGATTGGATGTGACCGGTGTGTTGGAGGCACTGGTGCAGGATGTCCGCACGTTCTGCGGCCGCAAACGCTTTGATGACGACGTCTGCCTGGTCGGCATGAACCTGCGACGGCTGCTGTCGACCACCGGTGCTTGATGCGTTGGCTTTACGCTTGCCAGTGACTGGCGGGCTCCGTATGATGCTGGGGTTTGCAGGCCTGTCGTGTGGCGGGTTGGGGTTAAGGTTTGTTTTGCATGGGAAGCAGAGGTAATGATGCCGGATCTAACGACGACGTATATGGGGTTGAAGCTGGCCAATCCTTTCATAGCAGGGAGTTCGACGCTCTCGGCCACAACCGCCAAGGTGAAGGCGCTGGAGGAGGCGGGGGCCGGGGCGGTGGTTTTCGGGTCGATCTTCGAGGAGCAGATCCGGGCCGAGGTCAGCGACATGGTCTCCGCGCTGGAGGGGCAGGACAATCCGGAAGCCTATGACTATATCCGCGCGGATTATCCGATGCAGGTCGGTCCCGAAAAATATCTGGATGCTATCCGCGAAGCCAAGGCCGCCGTGAAGATCCCGGTGATCGCCAGCCTCAACTGTACCACCAAGGATCATTGGATCGCCTATGCCAGGAAGATCGAGCGAGCCGGGGCGGATGCGCTTGAATTGAATGTGTATGATATTCCCCAGAACCCGGCGGAAACGTCGGCAGCGGTAGAGGAACGGCATTTGAAGCTGGTTGCCGGCGTGTCGGCCGAGCTGACCATCCCCGTGGCCGTGAAGCTGGGACCGAACTACACGTCCCTAGCCAATTTCATCAGTCGGCTGACCGCGTTGGATGTGCAGGCCGTGGTCCTTTTCAACCGTTTTTTCCAGCCGACAATCAATATCGAGGCGCTGACCCTGAAGTCGGGGCTTAATCTTTCGCGTCCGCAGGACAGCGGCTTCCCCGTGCGCTGGATCGCCCTGCTGCGCCGGCATGTACCGTGCGATATCGCGATGACCACGGGCGTGCATAGCGCCGAGGAGGCCATCAAGGGGCTGCTGGCCGGGGCCAACGTGGTCCAGGTCTGTTCCGCCTTGTATTCCCCAGCCGGGGTGTCGGTGCTGGGGAAGATGCAGGCCGACATGGCCGCGTGGATGGACCGGCATGGGTTTTCCCGCATCGCTGACTTCCGTGGCAAGCTGGCCGATACGGAGGCGGGCGGCGGTCAGGGGTTTGCCCGGGCGCAGTATGTGAAAGAACTGATGCGCCGGCGGGATTCCTGAATGGCGCTGCAGCACGCGCAGTCATGAGGGAACCTACGCAAGAGGAAGGGACGCTGCTGGATGTCCGCCATCTGACGATCGGATTTCCTGCCGAGGATGGCGGCCGGATCGACGTGGTACGGGACGTCAGTTTCACGGTCGACGCGGGCGAGACCGTTGCCTTGGTCGGGGAGAGTGGTTGCGGTAAAAGCGTGACCGCCCTTTCACTGGCCCGGCTGATTCCCTCGCCGCCGGTATCCTACCCTACCGGAGAGGTGCGTTTCCGAGGGGTCGATACCCTGCGGCTATCGCGCCGCGATCTGCAGGCGGTGCGGGGGAGCGGCATCGCGTATGTCTTCCAAGACCCGGGAACGGCCTTGAATCCGGTCTTCCGGATCGGTTTCCAGTTGTGCGAGGTGCTGGCGGGAAATCGCCAGCAGCGGCGCGAACAGGCGCTGGATCTGCTGGCGCAGGTCGGCCTTCCGGCATCGAGCTTCCAGGCGTATCCCTACGAACTCAGTGGCGGAATGCAGCAGCGGGTGGTAATCGCCCTGGCGATTGCCCGGCATCCGGTGTTGCTGGTGGCGGATGAACCGACCACGGCGTTGGATGTCACAATCCAGGCCCAGATCCTGGATCTTTTGAAGCAACTGCAGCAGAAACTGGGGATGGCCGTGCTGCTGATCACGCACAATCTGGGATTGGTGGCCGATGTGGCCCACCGCGTGAACGTGATGTATGCAGGCATGCTGGTGGAACGGGGGGAGGCGGAGGTCGTGTTGAGGCATCCGGCGCATCCTTATGCACGGGGCCTGCTGGATGTGGTGCCGAGGCTGGAACGGGTCACGGGGCGGTTGTCCGGCATTCCAGGCATGGTGCCCGCGCCGGGGCGGCTGCCGTCCGGCTGCCCGTTTGCGGATCGCTGCCCGCACACGGCGGCGCGGTGCCGCGAGGCAGTGCCGCCGGAAATCGCGGTGTCGGAAGGCTATCCGGTACATTCCGTCCGCTGCTATTTCCCGTTGGTCAGCTCAGGAGGTCAGCATGCGTGATGGCAACGACCCACTTCTGACGGTTCGCGATCTGCGGGTCACCTATCCGGGGCGTCATGGCCGGGGCGAGGTCTGCGCGGTCAACGGGGTCTCATTGCAGGTCGGGCGGCGCGAAGTGGTCGGACTCGTCGGCGAAAGCGGTTGCGGCAAGACCACGCTGGGAAGTGCCGTGATGGGGCTGGTGGCTCCGGCGGGCGGGGCGATCACCTTTGATGGCGAACCCGTGAATATGGCGGACCGGGGGTGGATGCGGCGCTACCGGCGACGGGTGCAGATGGTGTTCCAGGATCCGNNGATGGGGGCGCTCAATCCGCGCCTTACGGTGCAGGCGGCGATCGAGGAGACGCTTTATGTGTATCGTGCCCTGCCGGGACTTGAAACGGCCGGGCAGCGACGTGCCCGCTGTGCCGAGTTGCTGGGTCAGGTCGGGCTGGACCCCAGCACCGGAAGTCGCTATCCGCATGAACTCAGCGGGGGGCAGCGGCAGCGCATTGGTATTGCGCGGGCCTTGGCGGCCGGACCGGAACTGCTGGTGGCCGATGAACCGGTCTCGGCACTGGATGTCTCGGTCCAGGTCCAGATCCTCAATCTGCTCAAGGATATCCGCGACCAACTGGGGATCGCCTGCCTCTTTATCGCGCATGACCTGGCCGTCGTGCGGTACATGTGCGAGCGAGTCTATGTCATGGTTCAGGGCAAGGTCGTGGAATCGGGCGACAGTGATACGGTCTTCGAGTCCCCCTCGCATCCGTACACAAGACGGCTGATTGACGCCGTGCCCGATGTTGACCGCGGCTTACGGCGAAGAAAGGGTCAGGAACCCCGAAAGGATAACCCATGAGCTCCAGTAACCGACATCGCATGCCAGGGGTTGAAATCGTCTATGAAGACCGCGAGGTGGTGGTGATCGACAAAGCCCCCGGGCTCCTGACCATCGAAGCCGACGATGAGCGGACGCGCACCGCCTACCGGATGCTGACGGATCATGTGCGCAAAGGCTGTGCCCGTTCCCGCGAACGGATCTTCATCGTACACCGGCTTGATCGCGAAACCTCTGGAATCCTCGTGTTTGCCCGTTCCGAAGAGGCCAAACGCAAATTGCAGGACAACTGGGAAACCGTCGACAAGACCTACCTGGCGCTGGTGCATGGCGTGCCCAAGGCCAGCGAAGGGGTCATCTCCACGCTACTGGCCGAAAACACCGCGCTGCGCGTGTATGTCACACCGGATGCCGCCAAGGGCAAACCCGCCCGCACCGCCTGGCGACGACTGCAGGACAACGGGGATCGCAGCCTGCTGAGCATCGACCTGCTGACCGGACGCAAGCACCAGATCCGCGTTCACCTGGCCCATATCGGCCACCCCGTGGTGGGCGACCGCAAATACGGACCGCCGGAGCCCGGCGCAAAGCGCCTGATGCTGCATGCCTATTCCATCACGTTCAATCATCCACACACCGGCAAGCGACTGACGTTCAAGACGGAAGCCCCCCGCTGGGCCGGGAAGGCCCTGGGTCATGAACCGCCAGAGACCGCACAACCAAAACTTGCGGATTGACAGCAGGGCCTGGCTGCGATAGGTTGCGCGGCGTCCTAGGGGAGGCCTTGTGAAGAGGCCTGAGATACCGGGCTGTTCCCGGTGACCCTTTGAACCTGAACCGGATCATGCCGGCGGAGGGATGGATGCTGCCTGCGCGTGCCCCTTCTTTCGCATGATCCCGATGGTGAATAAATGCGGGCGGAGGAAGATGATGCGCAACATAATGTGGAGTGTTTTTCTGGCGGTCGCCATAGTGCCGGCCATGGTTGTGCGGGGGCTGTCGCAAGCAACGAACGAACCCTTGGAACTGCAGGATCTGACGGTACGCTCAGAACCGGGCGAAAGCCGTCTGCCAGACTCGACGATATCGGCGGTGGTCTTTGATGCCGATTCCCTGGCTGATGCCAATGCCCGGCACCTGCAGGAACTCAGCGCACTGGTGCCGAACTTGACCTGGGCGGGCGGCACCTCGCAGCCACGCTATTTCCAGATGCGCGGAGTTGGCGAGGTCAGCCAGTTCCCCGGCGAGGGACCGCCGAACTTCTCGGTCGGGTTCCTGGTCGATGATATGGACTTTAGCGGCATGGGCATGCATGCCTCGCTGTTCGACGTGGACACGGTTGAAGTGCTGCGCGGGCCGCAGGCGGCAATCTATGGCTCCAAGGCCTTGGCAGGTCTCATCAACATGCGCACAAGGGAGCCCTCGGCGCAATACGATATCCGCCTACAGACCTCGGCCGGGACGGACGGGTACTACGGCCTGGCGGCGGCGGCGGGTGGCCCCGTGACCGCCGATCCCGAGACGTTGCAGATCCGCATCAGCGCCGAGCAAACCGCGATGGACGGCTTCCGGCGTAACCGCTATCTCGACCGCGACGACACCGCCGGGCGGGAGGCATTCACCAGCCGCCTGAAATTATACTGGACGCCCTGCGATGACTGGCGCATCGATGTCATCGGCCTGCTTGCCGACGTGCAGAACGGCTACGATCATTTCACGCCGGATAATCACCGCTCGACCACCTACAGCGACCACCCCGGCGAGGACTCCCAGGAGAGCGTCGGCGGCACCCTGCGATTGCATTGGATGGGGCCGGATGCCTTTCGCGTGCTGAACATCCTGAGCTATGTCGAGACCCGTGCGGTCTATAGCTACGATGCCGATTGGGGCAACAATCCCTTCTGGGCGGCGGCACCCTACGCATGGAATTCGGCGGTCGAGGGCTATGATTACGACTTCTACGAGATCCTTGATCGTGTGCGCAAGACGCTCACGCAGGATTTCCGGCTGATCTCGGAACCCGGCGGGGAAATCCTTGGCGGTTCCTCGGCTTGGCATGTGGGCGGGTTCTTCTCCGTGCTCAACGAGACGGATGATTTCAATGGATTCCGCTTGCTGCAGAGTGATTACGAGGCAACCTCCGGTGCCGCGTATGGCCAGCTTACCACGCGGCTGCCAGCGGCACTGATCCTGTATTCATCCCTGCGGGTGGAAGAGCGCATGACGGACTATGCGGATGCCGACGGGGTGGCACTGGACGAGTCCGATACCATGTGGGGCGGTCGGCTGGCCCTGGAATCCCGCGGGTTCGATCCGCTGACCCTGTTCAGCGCCGTCTCGCGCGGCTTCAAAGGCAGCGGGGTGAACCAGAATCCAGCACTGCCTGCGGCAAAGCGCAGTTATGATGCCGAAACGCTCTGGAATGTCGAGATGGGTGCCAGGAGCAGTTTCCTCGATCAACGCCTGGATGTGGATTTGACACTCTTCTACATGTTCCGGGATGACCTGCAGATCGCCACCTCCGTGCAGTCTGATCCGTCCGATCCCACCGCCTTCGTGTACTTCACGGACAATGCCGCCCAGGGTTACAACCGGGGCGTGGAGGTGAGCACGACATACCGATTCATGCCCCGGATGGAGTGGTTCAGCCTGCTCAGCCTGCTGGACAGCAGCTATGAGAATTTCGAATCCGCCGGGGGCATCAATGATGTCGATGGCAGGGATCAGCCGTTTGCCCCGAATTACCGGTACGGCACCGGCTTGCAGATTGGCGCGGCGAGAGGTCTGTTTGCCCGCGTGGAAATCGAGGGGCGCGACCGGTTTTACCTAGCCCCCAGCCATGATGCACAGACCTCGCCGTATGAACTCCTGCACCTGAAGGCTGGCTGGCGCTGGGAGGCGTGGTCCCTGACCTTCTGGGGCTACAACGTGCTGGACAAGCAGTATGTCGTGCAAGGCTATGTGTTCGGTCTTGAGCCACCCGCCTACGAGGAGAAGACCTACCTGACCTACGGGGATCCCGCTCACTTCGGCGTTACACTGGACATGGTGTTCTAGGACACATCGCCACGCAAGCTCATCTCGTCCAAGGATCTGTAGAAATTAATAAACGCCATACCGAGTGCATCGATTGTTGTATCCACACCCAGACCTGCGTGCTATCTTTCCATCAGTTGTTTCAGGATCGGTATGGTGCCGTTCAGAACACAGAGGGCGGAGGGGATCATGAGGAGCGTCGGACATATGAGCCGAAGAGAATTTTGCGGCATGATGGCGGCATCACTGGTTGGATCAGGCTTGCTGCCTCCGCTTGTGAGGGCCAACCTTCTGGACGCAGAAACGCAAGAGGATATTTTTGCTTTTATCAGCCGCACCGTGGGCCGGTTCGACCGCAAAACGTATCAGCAACTGATTGGCGCGGCCAATGACTTCAAAGAAGGCGATCAAATACTGGGTGTCGCCGCCGCTGATCAAGAAGTCCGCTTAAAGGCGCGCCTCCTTTTGTCCAATACCAAACTGGTCGATATTCTCAACCATCCGTTGTTTGAGGACCAGCTATACCTGCGCCTGACCAGGGAACTCCCGTCGGATCTGGTTAGAAAAACGAATCCCCTGACGTTAGGAGAGCTCCGCCAATTTCTTTTATCGGCCAACGAATCCGCCATTCATGAAATTCTGGATGGACTGTGCAGTGATGTCATCGGCTGCGTGGTCAAAATCATGTCCAATGAAGAGCTGATCACGGTAGGACGCAAAATATTCAATCCTCTCCCTGGTAGCCATATCGGTGCCAAAGGGTACATGGGCGCTCGCATCCAGCCCAATTCCCCGACGGACCATCCCGATGACGTGATCTGGCAGATCCTTGACGGATGGTCTTACGCGACTGGCGACGTTGTGCTGGGGGTTAATCCGGCAGGCAGCGATCCCCAATCGGTTGCGCTTCTGGAAGCAACACTCCAAGACCTTCGCCAAACCTTTCAGTTGGAAGACATCATTCCCCACAGCATCCTGGCCCATATCGACATTCAGGCCCAAGTGGAAAAAAATCAGCCCGGAACCACGGGTATCTGGTTTCAGAGCCTGGCGGGCTCCGACCATGCAAACGCCACGTTTGATCTCACATTAGAAAAAATGCTTGCCTATGCCGAAACACGATCAGGCCGCTATGGATTTTATTTTGAAACCGGCCAGGGTGCGGATTTCACCAATGGCAGCGGCCAGGGAACCGATATGGTCATCCATGAATCGCGAAAATATGGTGTGGCGAGACTGCTGAAAAACAAGGTTTCCGAAGCGCAGCGAAAGGGCGGGGTTCCTGAAGCCCCCTGGGTGCATTTAAACGATGTTGCCGGCTTCATCGGTCCGGAAGTATTTAGAACCCGCGAACAGTTGGTGCGCTGCTGCCTCGAAGACATCGTCATGGGCAAGCTTCACGGCCTGACCATCGGCCTGGATATCTGCGCTACCCTGCACATGGACATAACGCTCGATGACCTGGACTGGTGCCAGGATCAGATCATGCCGGCCAACCCCGCCTACCTCATGGCGTTGCCCACGAAAAACGATCCCATGCTGGGGTATCTAACCACTGCATTCCAGGACCACTTACGCCTGCGGGAAAAATTCGGCTATCAGGTCAACGAGCCGATGATGAGTTTTTTCCGGCGGCTGGGTGTCATTGACGCCCAAGGACAGCCTACCGCCCATTTTGGAGATCCCTTGTGGGTTTGGTACCAATACCGGCGCGCTCTGGGTGACAAACGGGCGAAATTGGAAATTCAGTGCGAAGGGAAACAGAAAATGAAGGAAGTCCGTGCGCGCGGCGTTTATCTGGCGCAGGGCTATGACCGCGAGGTCTGGAACATGGAACCCAGGCTTGATCGCGAAATCCGCACGCTTTACGAGGATTCCAAAAAATGCATCTGGGTTGAATTTAATCCTGCATTTATCGCCTCCGTGCCGGGATCGGTGCTTTTAAAAACCCGCTCGTGCAATCGAACTGATTATATCCTGCACCCGCAAACCGGAGAGATGCTGGACGACGCCTCGCTTATAACCCTCCAGGCATTAACGTCTCAAAGAATCGGCATGATACAGGTGCAAATTATCGTCTCGGATGGACTGAACGCGCTCGCCATCATGGATTCTGGCCATTTGACCCCATATCTTGACGCTTTGAAAAGCAATCTGCAGGAAAACAATTTTCGGCTTGCCCCTGAAATTCTGGCGCTTCAACACGGACGGGTTCGTGCCGGATACCGTATCGGAGAGTGCCTGTTTGGGGGATCGCCGGATTCCGGGGAACACAAAGCCATCATTCATATCATCGGAGAGCGGCCCGGCACCATGCATCACACGTTTTCCGCCTACATTTCAGCCCCCGACCAAACGACATGGGCCAAGGGGGAAATCGATCATAACATCACCCGAGTCGTCTCCGGAATCGCGGACACCGCTTTAACACCGGAGATTGCCGCGAAAGAAACCGTCAGCATTCTCAGTCAACTATTGTTCCCTGAGAAAAAAGAAGCGTTCTAAATAACGGTGGATGGGAACAGCGCCAGTCATCACACTCTATTTCTTGTCGCAGAGCAGCTTCGTTCAACAAAACACCGAAATATCGATTGTTGAATTTGAGAAAACAATAAATAAACTCATATTGCATCGTATTGGCAATGCCTGTTACTATCACATTATTGGGAAAGTCTAGCGTTCGTTCGATACATTTAAAGTCTGGCATAATTATTGCTTATACTTAACTATTGCAAACACTTTGATTCGCATAGAGGAGGGTCGCCATGGTTCGCGGCATACATTTAAAGGATGGGTTCACCTTGGTGGAGGTTATGGTGGCGATGGCGCTGTTGGGCCTGACCCTAGGCGGTGCCGTTGCGTCCGTCACGATGTATTGGCGCTGGAACGAGGCGTCCAGTCGGCGCATTGTGGCGGTGAATACCGCTCGCGCTGAACTCGAGTTGCTGTCTCGGATCAATTATCATCATGCGGCGTTGACCGAGGGGACGCATTCGCTGATGGGGGGTGCCGAGGGAACATGCTCGGTATCGCCGGTTACGGGTTCGTCGGGGCGGAGAAAGCAGGTGGCGGTGTCCGTGGTCTGGCGCGATCCCCGTACGGATGCCGCACGAACGGAAACCTTGACGACAATGATCAGTGAGGCGTTGCGGCCATGAAAACAAACCTATGTAAATCGCGACGTTTCGGATTCACGTTGGTCGAAGTGATGATGGCGACCGCCATCATGTCGCTGGTGACGTCATCCGCCTTCGCGCTCTTCTTCTTCATCCAGAATTCGTATTATCAGGCTTCCGTTCAGGAAACGGCGACGCACAGGGCATCCCTGGCAATCAGTCGCATGGTCTACGGTTTCGGTGTGGAGGGGCGCGGCTTGAGAGCGGCCAGCGACGTGACGCGAACCGATACCGGCCATGGCTGGGTGCTTAATGTCAAGGACGCGGACGGGGCCTCTGCAGGATCCTTTGAGTACCGTTCAGATCTTGGTACCATTGTCTACACTCCTGCCGATGCGGCGACGGTACATCCGGTGGCTGACTCGGTTTCCCAGGCCGATGTGGAAATTGACAGCGATGCCATGGCATTATCCATCCGTGTCGGGGTCGAACGCGGGCGTTACGCCGCCAGCAAGCAAATGGAAACCATCGTCAAATGGCGAAATTAGCGAAAGTTGGGCATCATGAAAAAAAACATGAACACGAAGCAAGGGATGGCACTGTTGCTTGTCCTGTGCCTGACGTTCCCCGCCATGCTGGCGGTGGCGATGATGGGGTCGATGGCGGCCGGTTTCGCCTTACGCGCACGCAGCACGGTGCAGGTCGAACAGGCCTTCTTTATTGCCGAGGGGGGTATCGAGCGCGGGGTGCAGTACATCGCCGACGGACTCCCGGTTCCTGCGACATTGTCTGAATCACTGGGAGCCGGTGGGTTCAATGTGGTGATCCTGGTGGAAAACCCGGCGGGAGGCAGCAGTGTCGTCAACGGCACCATCCGCATCAACCCGAATAATTCCCCGGATGCTTCCTTCTTTGCCATGCTTCCAGACGGATCCTATATCACCCGCCAGGATTTGCTGGACGGTTTTGACGGCTATAACGGTCCCGCCAAGCGTGTGCATTTTCGTCCGATGGGCGGTGGTTCACAGGCTGGGCTGAGTGTTGATGGCGGGGCCTATACGATCGAGAATAATGTGATCTATGACATCAATTCATCGGCGATGACGGTTCGCATTTACAATGACCATCCCCAGAAGGCCATGGGGCATTGGCGGCTGGAAATCAATGCCGCCAATGCGGTGTTCACGGATGGAGCCCTGCCTGGCCTTTCCGCCCGATACACGCGGTACCAGATTTTTTCCGAGGGCACCGTCAACGGACGCTCGCGACGAGTAACGATTCAAGGTCTCCATGCCATCAGTTGGGCTCGGTATGCACTCTGGTACAACAACGAGGCGATGCAATTGTGGATGGTTGGCGGGGAGCGGTTCGAGGGTCCCGTCCATGCGAATGTCCAGTTTTGGTTCCATTCCTACAATGTGGCGTCGCGTGGTCAGACCCGCTTCTGTGACCGTACCACGAGCGCTGCGGCGTCCTACACAAGGAAAACGGACGCCGTTCAACCGGTCTTTGACCGCGGAATATCACTGGGGGTGGCTGCACAGGATACAACGTCAATCAATTTTAATGAGCTGCGGGGCGATGCCGTTCTTGTTTTGCAGGGAACCACGGAAATCAGTTTGGCGGGGACGAATATGGTGGTGACGAATTCGCGGCGGAGCTGGAATAAGCGCACCGTGCCGGTGCCCGACGGCGGTCTGATCTATGTACAGACCGTTACCACCGGCGACAATGCCACGCGCCCTGGCGACTTGAAACTTTCGGCGCCAACAGGCCTTAACGGTCGGCTGACCATCGTTGCTGATCGTGATATCCAGATTGTCAATCACATTCGTTATGCCAGTAATCCGATTAACTTCCCGATGTCCGACGATGCGCTGGGGCTCATCGCCAAGCGCCATATCATGGTACAAACCACGGCACCGAATAATCTGGATGTATTTTCGCATATGATCGCGACCGAGGGTGGCTTCGGTGTGGTTAACTACGACAGTTCAAGTGTCGGGTCTCGGGGAATGCTGAATGTCTATGGCGGCATTGTGAACCAGACAAGGCAGGCGGTGGGCACCACGAGTGGGACCGGATATACGAAGAATTATGTGTATGACAGCCGGTTCCAAACCGAGCCTCCACCGGGATATCCGGTGGTTCCGAACGCCTACCAATGGACCGACTGGAGTGACCGTTAGGCTTGTGATAAGGGGGGGGTATGAAGATTTCCTATCCGGTGTTTTTCCTGGTCGTTGGCTGCATGACTGCCGGTTTCGTGTTGCACCAAGACCGCTTACGTACGCGGCAAGCAACGGCGGAGCCCGACGGGGCACTCAATCTTGCGGAGCGCGTGGTGCAGGTGCCCCGTACTGAACCCTCCGTTATCCGTGCAGCACCATCCCGCAGAATGGCAACGCCGGAGGCGGCCACGACAAATTCCGTGTTTTACCGGTTCTCCCATCGCGAGCCCTCGGCACCGCCGCCCGAGCCGCTGCTCGAAACCGAAGTGGATGAGGCGGAACGCCGTCTGCAAATGAACGAGCAGGTGCGGCGGATGCATGAGTACGCAGCGCGTGCAGGCAAGGACGATCCCTTTGCATTGACGCCGGAAGCCATCGAGGAGTTCAAGAAACGCGGCGATCCAACGATCTGGTAGGGCGTACTGATCTGCGCAAAGGTTCACATCAATGTGTTCCGGGCCGCCCGCAATTTTTTCACGTAGGGGTGGTCGGGATCGATGGAGTGGGCGGTGTCAATACATTCCGTGGCCGCCTTCAGGTCTCCTTGTTGTGAGTAGAACATCGCCTGGGCGATCATCCAGGCGACAAACGCCATCGGATGGGCCACTTCGGGAGGATGAATTTTGCGTATCAGTTCACGGGCGTCCTCATTCCGGTTTTGCCTTATATAGATCTGTAGCAGGGTGGCTGGTGCAAACAGGTAGTCGGGGGCTTCGTCGAGAATCTTGCGCATGATCGGCTCGGCTTCTTCGATACGTCCCCGGTTCAGCAGACTCGCGGCATAGTTGTAGCGGGCCGGATAATAATTCGGAGCCGCTTGTGCGATGGCCTGGAATTCAGGTCCCAGCTTGTTCCAGTCCGGCTGGTGCCCCATGGCACGTTCGGAGGCGATGGCGTAGCGTTTCTCAAGTTTAGCTGGCAATGGAGGCCCATACCGAAGGTCTGGATTGACGGTCGTTCCTGCTGTGCAAACATCAATGCGTTTGCCGTCGATCAGCATGTTGACAGATTGATTCCGTTTGATTTCGCCGCGTTGCTGAAGCTGAAATAGGGCGGTCTTGCGAAGATCGTCCGTCCCTAATGACCCCTTGACGATTGCCAACAGGAGATTGATGCAGTCGGGATGCTTGAGAAATTGCAACAATTCGCGAGCCGTGTCCCGAGTGGCTTCTGTTTCGTTGAGCAAGGCCTCGCAAAGCTTGACGGCGATTGAGCGGGAGCCCCAGCCGATTGCCTTGGTCATTTCATCCGCCATCGAACCATAGGCGCATATCTCATAGGACATAAGATAAGGCCAATCGCCCATGACGGTGTGTGGGTGCATGTTTTGTTTCAGGTGCTTGAGGTAGCGCCAGGCCATATCCCACTTCGGGTGGCGCGGGCTAACGCGACGTAAATCCTCTAAAGCCCGTTCGGTATTGCCAAGGTTGGCGGCGGCGATTCCGGTGAAGAAGGAGATGCCCGGATAGTCGCCGAATGCGCAGCGGTCAGCGTAATCGAGAATCGCCTGATGCCGTTTGAAGCGTGCCAGCGATTCGCAGATCTTGAGGCAGGCATCCCCATGCGTGGGCTTCATGAAAAGGGCCACATCCAGGGCGGATTCGGCATCTTCGTCGTTGCCTGCCATCAATAGAAGGGCGGCTAGGTTGGCCATGCCGAATGGGTTGGGTAGCGGGGAATCCTTGAACGCTTGCTGCTGGGCTGCAATAGCCTCATCCAGTTTCCCGATGGCCATCAGGCAGAGGGATTGGTTATTGAGGGCGCTGTAAACGAAGGGTGCCGTCTTATGTGCTTTCTTGAAAAAGGGCACTGCATCCTTGTATTTGCCATTGTTCATCAATTTCATTCCTGCCCTGAGAGGGTGCAGTGATTCCACCGGATCGCCGCCAAGTACGGCATTCCGAAACTCATCAGATACCTCTGACCATTGAGGCAACTCATCAGAACCTGAGAGTAACAGCAAGGCAGGGCCAGGTGACTGTTCTCGCTGTTTTTCTTTGCAGCAGAACTTGAATTTCTTGCCGCTGCCGCAAGGGCAGGGACGATAAAGATCCATATTCATAAGTCACCTGTTTCAATAAGCGTCGTAAAAATTGATTGCGCCAGCCCTTGACGATAGCATAAAGCGTTACTGATTTCATTAGAAATAGTGAGGCTACAGGTTTTCAATCTTGATCTGTGCAACCCATTTTTTAGCGATAGTCATGCAGTTCTTATTGCCTGTTGATGCCGCAGGCAGGTATTGTAGGGGGGGCGTGTGGTTCGTGGATGTCTGACTATTTTTTGGATGGGATATTGAATGGACGGAATAACGCGGTTGATTCAGGAGCAGGGCTCGGTGCACATGACCGGCATCGGCGGTATTGGCATGGCCGGGGTGGCGCTGTTGCTGCGTGCCCGCGGGCTGCCGGTCAGCGGCTGTGATGCCGCGGCTGAAGGCTCGGTTGTGGATTCGCTGCGGGCGGCTGGCATTAACGTGGCGTCCGGGCATGCCGCCTCGCATGTGGCTGGCTGCGCATGGCTGATCCGGACGCCCGCCGTGGCGGATGATGGCGAGGAGATGGTGGCTGCCCGTTCGTCCGGGATGCCGGTATGGCGGCGTGGCGAGGTGCTGGCCGCGCTGGTGAATATGGCGGAGGGCTCGAGTGTGGCGGTGGCCGGAACCCACGGCAAGACCACGACATCCACCCTGATTGCCCAACTCTTGCTGGCCGCAGGATCCGATCCCTCGTGGTGTATCGGTGGCCAATCGTCCGTCCTTGGCGCGGTGGCTCATGCCGGCACCGGCGGGACGCTGGTTGTCGAAGCCGATGAGAGTGACGGGACGCTGGCTTTGTACTGCCCCGATATCGCCGTCGTCAACAATATCGAGTTTGATCACATGGAGCATTTTGAGTCGGTCGACGCGTTTGAATCGTGCTTCGCCGTGTTCATGCAGGCGGCCTCCCGGCGCGTCTTTTACGGCTGTGATGATCCCCGGGCCTGCCGTCTGGGCAACGCGTTGCCCAACGGGATCGGGTTCGGCTTTGCGCAGGATGCCGATCTGCGCGGCGAGTGGGCGGCTGACGGCAGGCAGATGCGGATATTCCGGGACGGCGTGTTGCTCGGGACGTTGCCGCTGGTGCTGCCGGGGCGCCACAACGCCTTGAACCTGCTGGCGGCCCTGGGGGTATGCCTGGAACTGGGCATCCCGATGGCGACGTTGGTGGCGGGAGCGGCGGGGCTGGCCTTGCCGCGGCGGCGTTACGAGACGATTTGCCAAAGCAACGGGGTAAAGGTGATCTCGGACTATGCGCATCATCCCTCCGAAATCGCCGCGCTGGTGCAAACCGCCCGTCGCGAGCATGGCGGCCGCCTGGTGGCGGTATTCCAGCCGCACCGCTACACCCGCACCGCCGCGCTGGGGGCCGCCTTCCCGGCCGCCTTTGCCGGGGTGGATAAGCTGGTGCTGGTCCCGGTCTATGCCGCATCGGAGCCGATGCAGGCCGGAGGGATGTCCTGCGACCTGTATGCCCACTTCCAGGACAACGCGCAGGTCGACGTTCCCGTGCCCCTACTGGCCACCTCGCTGAAGCAGGCCTGGGGGTATTTGCGGCGGGAACTGCAGCCGGGCGACTGGCTGCTAGTGGTCGGTGCTGGCGATGTGGAGAAGATCGCGGGGTGGGCCCGGGATGAAGGTTGCCGCCTCGGCGAAACGCCTCAGGATGCTGGCGATTTTCCTATGCTGCCCAACTCGGTTGTGCGATTTGACGAGCCGATGAGCGGCCATACGACCTACCGGGTGGGCGGCACGGCCGACGTATGGATCGAGGTCGGAGACGCGGCGGACCTGTCCGCAGTCCTGTGTCATCTCCGGCAGGCCAACCTGCCGTTGCAGGTGCTGGGCGCTGGCAGTAACATCCTGGTTACCGACCTTGGTGTGCGGGGGGTGATTCTGCGGCTAGCCGGGCCGATGTTCCATCAGATCGCTTTGAATGAGGCACCCGTGGTGACGGTGGGCGGTGCCGTGCCGCTGTCGCGATTGCAGGAAACCCTTACGGTTGAGGGGCTTGCGGGGCTCGAATTCATTGATGGTGTGCCCGGCAGTGTCGGCGGAATTGTCCGGATGAATGGGGGTGCCTACGGGCACGAAGTGCGGGAACGAATTTTATGGATTCGTGGTTTGAAACGCGACGGGGAATCATGTATAGTGCCCACCGACGCATTGGAGTGGAGCTATCGCGGGTGCGAATCCTTGCGTGAAATGATCGTGATCGAGGCGGCTTTCCGGCTGGACAAAGAGGATCCGACGGTAATTCGCGAGCGACGCCGGGAGATTGCCGAGAAGCGGTCCTGGATGCGTGGCTTGCGCTGTGCGGGGTCCGTGTTCAGGAATCCGCCCGGCGGTTATGCGGGGCGGTTGGTTGAGGAGACGGGGTTGAAAGGAACGCGAATCGGGGGGGCTGGAGTGCCGCTGCGGCATGGCAATTTCGTGGTTGCCGAAAAGGACGCCACGGCATCGGATGTCCTGGCGCTGATTCAGCGGATTGAGCAGCGGGTTCGACAGGTGACAGGGGTTTCGCTGGTTCGTGAAGTGATTTTTCTGGAGTAGATAACGTGACGCAACAGAAACGATACAAGAAGGTGGCTGTCCTGATGGGTGGTCCGTCGGCAGAGCGGGAGGTCTCGCTACGCAGTGGGGCGGCAGCGCTGCGCGGACTGCTGGATAGCGGCTATGATGCCGAGGCCGTGGATGTGCATGGGCGCGAATTCAAGTTGCCCCCCGGTACCGAGGCGGTGTTCATTGCCCTGCATGGTGCCTTTGGCGAGGATGGCGGGGTGCAGTCGGTGCTTGATCAGATGGGTATCCCCTACACGGGCTCCGGGGCAGAGGCCAGCCAAGTGGCGATGGATAAGGTATTGACCAAGGCGGCCTTTGACCGGCATGGCATCCCCTCCCCCGCCTACCGGATCCTGCATCGCGGGGATGCATTTTCCTTTCCGCTTCCTGCCGTGGTCAAGCCGTCCGGGCAAGGATCGAGTATCGGCGTTCACCTATTGCGTTCGCCGGACGATATCGAGGCCGCCCTGGCGGATGCCTTCAGGTACGATGACACGGTGCTCGTGGAAACCTACATCGACGGGCGCGAGCTGACGGTTGGTGTGATTGATCGCCACCCCCTGCCAGTGGTGGAGATCGCGGCACCCGGAGGATGGTATGGGTATACCGCCAAGTACACGCCGGGACAGACGCAGTATCATTGTCCAGCGGCGATTTCCGAGGCCGTGCGCGATGAGGCCTGGCGGATTTCGCTGGCGGTTTTTGATGCGCTGGGATGCGAGGGGGTGGGCCGTGTGGATTTCCGCCTGCAGGCGGATGGATCGCTGTTCGTGCTTGAACTCAACAGCATCCCGGGCCTGACCGAAACCAGTCTGCTGCCGAAGGCGGCCGCCCAGGCTGGCATCCCGTTTCCCGAGTTGTGCCACCGCTTGATGCAGACCGCCCGGTACGGGGCCGGACGTGGAGGTGGGCATGGCTCCCTATAGTTCCCAGCGACAACGCTCCGTGAGGCTTGGTGCCCGGATGAAGCCGCCCTCGCCCACGGCCCGCCCCAGATGGTATCCCGTGGGTGCCGTCATCTTCCTGCTGCTGGTGCTGGTCGGTGTTGGATTGGTCACGTGGTCGGGCATTCGCTACCTCAACCAGGAACTGTTCGTACAGAATGACCGGTTCAGTATCCAAGCCATCGAGGTGACGGCCGGACGTGTCAAAACGGAACCGCTTATCCTTGAATACCTGGCGCATGTCGGCATCACGGCAGGCAGCAATCTGTTTGGTTTTGATATCGACCAACTGGTGAAGCTCTACCTTGAGCGCAACCCGCTGGTCAAGCAGATGAAGGTCCAGCGCAAGCTGCCCGGCACGCTGGTGGTGGAGATCCGTGAGCGCGATCCGCTGGCACGGATGGGGCAGCGAGGAGCCCTCGTCGCGGACAGGGAAGGATTTGTCTTCCGGTTGAACCGCGATTTGCATAGCCTGCCTGTCATCATCGGTGACAAGGATCCCGAACTGATGCCTGGACGGACGGTGCAGGGCATGTCCAAGGCGGCGATTGATGTGCTGGTTGCGTGTGATAATCCGAGGATGGGGCTGCGTCTTGTCGGTGTGGATGTCAGCCGCGATGACTATTTGCGGATCCATCTGCTGACGTCGGACGGGATCAAAGAGACCAAGCTATCTTGGGACGGCATGGGGCGTAGCACGGAGAACGCCAAGGCGAATCTAATGCAGCGGCTTTCCGAAGTGAGGCAGGTGGCGCAGCAGGATCGGGGCGGGCATACCGAATATGACGCCACGATTCCCGGACGGGTTTATGTGCGGTAGGTGAAGGGGACATCATGATTCCTGTAGTTGCATTGGAAATAGGGACATCCAAGACGGTGGCGCTGGTGGGCGAAATGCGCGAGGATGGCAGCCTGATGATCACCGGGCGCGGGGAGCACCCCAGTGCTGGCGTGAAAAAAGGCGAGATCACGGATCCGGAAGGTGCGGCAAACGGCGCGAAAAAGGCGCTGATGGATGCCGAGAACGGTGCTAATGTGGATATTAACGAGGTGGTGCTGGCAATTACAGGCGGTCATATCCGCAGCAGTGTCTATAATGGCACCGCCCCGGTTTGCGCCCCTGACGGCACCATTTGCGAGGATGACATGGAAGAGGTCCAGGAGCTGGCCCGCGCCGTCTCGCTCCCTGCCGACCGGGATATGATCCACACGATCAACCAGCGGTACAGTGTAGATGACCACGAGCCCGTGGAGAATCCGGAAGGCATGGTCGGCGCGAAACTGTCGCTGGATATCCTTGGATTCCATGGCGTGCGCAGTATTCTCATGACCGCCCACCGCACCGTGGAGCGGATACAGATGGCGGTTCAGGACACGGTTTTCAGCGGGTTGGCTGCCGCGCTATCGGTGCTGACCCCCGAGCAGAAGCGCAGCGGGGCGGTGGTGATCGACCTAGGGGCTGGCACAACGGACTATGTGGCCTATGCGGGCGGTGTGATCGCCTGCGGCGGTTCCCTGGCGGTGGGCGGGGATCATGTGACCAACGATATCATGCTGGCCTTCAATATCCCCCAGATCCGGGCCGAGAAGATCAAGAAGGAACATGGGCGCGCGTTGGTTTCCGATCATGTGGAGCCGCCCCGGTTGTCGCTCCCGGCGGAGTTGGGGTTTCCTGTGAATGTAGTGAATCTGCGCTCGCTGCATGTCGTGGTCCATGCGCGAATGGAGGAAACGCTGCTCAAGATCCGGCGGCGGCTCGAGGAGGTCGATGTTCTGTCACGGCTGGGTGGTGGCGTGTACCTGACGGGAGGCGGGGCCAATATGAAGGACATCACGGAGTTAGCGACATCGGTGTTGGGCGTGCCTTGTTTTGTCGGGCGTCCGCGCCATGTGCTTAGCTTGAAAAAGGGCGTTGATGGGCCGGAGTATGCCACCTGTTGCGGGCTTCTTGAATATACCTTCCGGACGAGGGATCCGCAAAGCGATGAGCCGAAATCGATACTTGGATCGTTGATGAAAACACTTTTGGGTAGAAGGTGATACCATGTTCAAGCTGATAAGGCATAGCGACGAATCCGTCTCGCGTCGGGTGTGTGTGGTGGGCATCGGGGATGGCGGGAGCCGCGCGGTGGCTGGCGTGCTTGGGGGGGGCTCAGGAGAGGGTTGTACCATCGCGGTGATCAATGTCGATCCCGTGGCGTTGGAGAATTCCAAGGCCATGACCAAGGTCCTGATCGGGCGGCATGGCCCCGCCGATGGCGGGGCGGGCGGGGATCCTGCCGTTGGCAAAGCCGCCGCCGAACGCGATATCGAGATGATTCATGGGTTGTTGAGTGACTGCGATGTGCTGATCATGGCGGTGGCACTGGGCGGCGGCACCGGAACCGGAGCGGCTCCCGTCGTGCTGGCGGCAGCCAGGGAGGCAGGCATCCTGACCCTGGTGATGACGACCACCCCGTTTGCCTTCGAGGGGGAGTTCCGCAACCGTATTGCACGGGAAGGTCTGCAGACCGTGACGGCGATGGCCGATTTTGTCAGTGTGATCCCCAATGACCGGCTCGTGTCGGGCGTTGGATCCGAGGGCGGGATGGCGGCCCTGTTCGCCCGTGCCGATGAGATCCTCGCGGCGGGGATTTGCAGTCTCTGGCAGATGGTGGCCAAGCCGATGCTGATCGGGGTGGACGCGGGCGGGTTGCGTGCGTTAGCCGGGAAGGGCAGTGGGGCCTGCCTGTTTGGTTTCGGAACGGCCTCGGGGGTAGGGCGGGGACTGCATGCAGTCAAGGCGCTGCTTGAAGGCCCTGTGCTGGAGAAGGGTGCCTCTCTGCGCTCCTGCGGGGCCGCGCTGGTTTGTGTGGCGGGGAGCTACGACATGACACTGCATGAAGTCGGCGATGCCTTCAGCGCAGTGTGCGGTGCGTTGCCAGCCGACTGTGATATCCAGGTGGGTACCGTGGTCAATGAGGGTTGGGACGACCGTATTCTGATCACGGTTTATGTGGCCGATCGCCGACGTACCGTGACGCCCGCTCCGCGCGCCGGGGGGGGCCGCCGAACCGAGCCGGCGGCACCGATGCCAGCGAGTGGATCTCGATCCAAGGCAAAAACTGCCGCACAGGGCGAATTGATGTTTGATGCTCCCGCCGGTTCGCGGGGCCGTTTTGTGAATATCCCCGCCACCATCCTCGATGGGGAGGATCTGGATACACCGACTTTCAAGCGGCGTGGGATCGTGCTTGAGAAATGATATAAAAAAAGGATTATGATGAACGAGAATGATGTGTTGACGTTGTTGGCAGACACCGGGGCGCTGCTGACGGGCCATTTTGAGTTGCGCTCCAAGCTCCATAGTGATCGATTCTTCCAATGTGCCAATGCCTTGCGCTATCCCGAGGCAGCCGAGAAGCTCTGCCAGGCGCTGGCGGCTCGTGTGCGGGCGCAGCTTGCCGGTGGGGGCGTGGATGCGGTCATTTCGCCAGCGCTGGGCGGCTTGATCGTCGGCCACGAGGTGGCCAGGGCGCTGGGGGTGATGTCGATCTTTGCCGAGAAAGCCGATGGGATCCTGGTGATGCGGCGGTTCTCGATTACGCCGGGAGCCCGCTATGTGGTCGCCGAGGATGTGGTGACCCGCGGCGGACGCGTGCAGGAAACCATTGATATCGTCAAGGCTGGCGGCGGGATGGTGATGGCGGTGGCCGTCCTCGTTGATCGTAGCGCGGGAACCGCACGGTTTGAGGTGCCGATGACCAGCCTGATCGAGATGGCTCCAACCGTGTGGACGCCAGCGGAATGTCCGCTTTGCAAGACGGGGTCGAAAGCCGAGCATCCGGGGTCCTGATGGGAAAACGGCACAACGCGCAGTCGACCGTGAAGAAGAGAACGCCAGGTGGCCGGTCCTGGAGTATCGTGGCGAGCGGTGGCCTTGCCTTGCTCGTGGGGCTGTTCTATGCCGTGGCCGTGTGGCTGGGCGATTTGAATCAGGATGAGGGTTGGTACCTGTATGCCGCCCGCCTGGTTCATGAGGGAAAGCATCCGTTTCTCGATTTTGCATCCCCGCAAGGGCCGCTCATGGCCTATGCTTACAGCGTGGCGTATCCCCTGGTGCAGCTTGCCGGGGTACTTGGGGGGCGCATTTTTACCGCCTTGCTGGGGATCCTGACATTACTGTTGGCGGCCTTGTTATGCCGCCGGATGGTCTTGCTGGGGGCTGTGAATGACCGCCGCAGTCTACGCGCCGAAGCCAACACGTCCGCCTTGCTGGTGGCCGGGCTGCTGGGCTTGAATCTGTACCATGTCTACTTTACCTCGCTGGTCAAGACCTACGGTCTCGCGGGATTGCTGACCGTCCTTGGCTTCCTTGGACTGGAAACGGCGATTCGGTCGGCGAGCGGTGTCTCGGCCTCCGGTGAAGGTGTCGCCTGGCGTCGACTGGGGGCGTTTGGCGGCGGACTGCTGGCGGCCGCCTGCTTCGGGATGGCGGCGGCAACCCGACTGTCTGCAGGCATCCTTTTGCCCGCCGTGTGGCTGCCGCTGGCCTGGAGTTGGCTGCGCAACGGGCGGTGCCGTGGAGGGCTGACCATCCTGGCCGGGATGCTGGCGGGCGGGACGGCGGCGCTGGCCGCCCTGTACGGTCCGTTTCTTGTGCACGCGCCGGATGTGGTTCGCTTTGGTCTATTGGACTATCATTCGGCCCGCCAGATTTCCAGTCCCTTGTTGCTGTTGATCTATAAGGGAGGCTTCCTGTTGCGGGTCGCGGGTTTCTACTTCCCGCTGCTTGTCGTCGCGGCGCTGGGGCTGGCTGGCTGGCGTCGACGTGATCATGCCGATTCGGGACATTGCAACGTGCTGGCACGGAGCCTGCCGAGGCTTTGCGGCTGGGGGTTGGCGGGGGTTACCCTAGTCCATCTGGCGGCACCGTTTCCCTATGATGATTACCAGGTCTTCGCCATGCCGCTGGCCGTCCTGCTGTCGGTACCCCCTGCGGTGAGTCTGCTGTTTCGGCAAGGGTGGAGTCCGGGGCGACGTGCCATGGCGGTGGCCGGGGCCATGGCATTGATGATGGCGCACAGCCTCTCGTCCCCGCTCCTGCAGGGGTGGATGGTTTCCGGTCGCGACCGGATCTGGTGGCCGTTGAAGACGGCAACGCCCTTGCAGGGGTTGCGTTCGGCAGCGCAGCAGGTCACGTCGACCGTCGCCCCCGATTCGCTGCTGCTGACGCAGGATACCTATCTGGCGGTCGAGGCCGGCTTACGTGTACCGGATGGCATGGAGCTGGGCCCATTCTGCTTCTTTCCAGATCTGGACGATGCGCAGGCGCGCCGGTTTCATGTGTTGAATGCGAATCTGCTCCGCGGTCATATTAAAAGCGGCCAGTCTGCCGTGGTGGCGTGCAGCGACTGGTGGCTGGCGATTCATGCCCCCCGGATCGTGCCGGTCGCCGAATCCACGCAAGCTCTGTTGCAGCAGGCCATTGCTGAGCACTATGTCCCGCTGTTTGAGATCGCGAAATTCGGCCAGGGGGAAACCCGGTTGCGCCTCTATCGACGGAGAGAAACACCATGAGGCTATACGATGCACGGATCCTTGTGCTGCTGTTGGCGCTTGCCCAGGCGGCTGCGGGACAGACGGCGGACTACAGTCTTGAGGAGGTCGAACAGCGCGAATCGTCAACAGGCGTCGATACGGGCGGGCGTTCTGATATGGCCCCGGCGGTGATGCCCGGCGGGGCGGCGTCGATCGGCTCCGCCCGTAGCGGGGTGCGTGCTCGGGGCGGCCAGTCGACCATGCTACGGTACGACCAGCATCGCGAGATCCAGCCACCCGAATATGCCACCATCCGCCTCGGACCGTTCTTCTCGACCGTCGGCATCGCCCAGAGCATCGGCTATAGCTATACGCGACTTTCCGGCGCGGGGATCGACTACCTGGAAGGGAACCGGCGCGGTGATGTGCTTGACGACGGCATGGAGTTCCCGATGGTCTCCAGCATGACGCTCAATAATTACCTGATGATCACCCGCAAGCTGGATCTCGAAATCAACCTCGGTGTCAATTACCGCTATTTCCCCATGCAGACGCAGGAGGACGAGCTGCAGATTGACCTTACAGATGAAGGCATCTTTGCGACGTTCTCGTCGCAGTTCAACCCGTCGCGAGATTCCCGTATCCTCGTCTATGATGACATTCTTTACCGCACGGATTATGTGGATACGCGCGGGTTGACGGATCGGTATGGCGGTCGCGAGTATTCCAGCCTGCAGAATACCGTGGGCATGGACTGGGACTGGAAGCCGTCGCTGATTGATAGTTTCTCGTCCGCCGCCTCGCGTCGGGACACGATTCCCTTCGACGATGAATTCAAAGCGCAGCAGGGCGCAACCTATGCCGAGATGCTCTCCTATCGGCGGTCGTTCACCCCATTCATCGCGGGCGGCCTGTTGTCGACAGCCTCCCAGAGTTTCTATACGGAATCTGAACGGGCGGATATCTTCATCTACGGCCTTAGCGCATTCACCGGCTTGCGCCTGGCCCGCCGGTTGACGGCGGATACATCGCTGGGCTATCAATTATCGACCAGCAGTGGCGGCAGCGGGGCGGACTCCGATAGTAGCAGTATGCAGGCGTCCCTGGGGTTGAATCATGAAATCTCGGACGCCTACGGTCAGCGCTTGTCGTTCCAGCGTTCGTTGCAAGAGTCCTTCGTCGGGGGCGTCGATATCAGCGATA
The DNA here is from genome assembly GCA_002428045.1 of Verrucomicrobia bacterium UBA6015. Lineage (GTDB taxonomy): Bacteria > Verrucomicrobiota > Kiritimatiellia > UBA8416 > UBA8416 > UBA8416. The sequence goes on along the minus strand of DIZZ01000170.1, from coordinate 6,733 downwards.
CCATCGGATATACCCTGAGCTGGAATCGCGGCCTGTTCCCCGGCGGCTTGTCGTCGACCTACTCCAGTCAGGAACCGCAGGATGATAACCGAAATCCTTATTCCGACTGGACGACGTCGCTCAATCTGCAGCACCAGCTCACCCGGCTGCTGCGGCTGACGCTGAATACGACGTATGCGATGCGTATGAATGACGAGGCGGTTGACGATACGCTCCCGGCGGATCTGATCAGCGATTACGAGACACTGACGGTGAGCCTGTCGACCGGCGTCCGCCTGACCCGTAACACCCTGCTGTCGCTGTACGCATCCCATGCGGATCGCACCAGCGATAACCCCGATATGGTGTATACGCGCGACACGGTCGGCGCACTGCTGACCTGGTCACATCAGTTCTAACGAGATACTTGAAAACAGGAGGGTAACCCCATGGCTATTCGTGTTCTGAACCGCTTCCCTGGCGCGAATGTGCGCGTGCTGTCAACCCCGCAGGCCCCGACTGCGGAATTGGTTTTCGCCCCCGATCCGCATGGCGGCCCCGCAGCGCTGTGGTTCTATTTCCGGATCGAGGATTCCGATCCTCCAGTGCCCGCTCCCGAGGCGATGGCGCTGACCCTGAGGTTTTTCGATGTGTACCCGGGAAAAATGAATCCCGAAGACTGCCGTCCCGTGATCCGCGAGACCGGTAAGAGCTGGAACCGCCTGCGCGCACCTACCGTCACAACGCTTGACGATGGACAAGCCCTGCTGCACTGGACCATTCCCTATCCGGCTGCACGGGTCGAGCTCGCCCTTTGTCATCCCTATGGACGGGATGAGCTCGACGTGATGCTACAGCGCGCCAAGGGATACTGGCGCGAGGAATGCATCGGACTGACCCAGGGGGGGCGCCTGCTGACACGCCTCGACAACCGGGTCGGCGGCAAAGGCAAGGGAACCACCGCGCCACGCGGCCTATATCTCCTAGCCCGGCAGCATCCTGGAGAAACTCCGGGATCCTGGATTCTCGATGGCATGCTTGAAACCCTCTCCCGTGCCCGCCCCGCGAACTGGTGTATATGGAGCACACCCTTCGCCAACCTCGATGGCGTGATTGCTGGCGACCACGCCGGGGATTTCACGGCAGGACGCGTGTGGACGAAACCGCCGATGCGATACGAAGGCGTTGTCCTGCAAGCTGACATGAGCCGGTGGGCGGAGCGCTGCCGCCCGGAACTGATCGTTGACCTGCAGGCGGCCGGGATCCGCGATAACGACGGCATCCATGTTTCCGTCGACTCGGCGGCACCGGACGCAGAGCGGAACCGTCTGGCATGGACGCATATCATGCAGCAGGCGCTAGGCCCTGAGTTTGCTGCCGATCCCTTCATCCGCATGACGGAAAACACGCAGGGAACAGGGGCGGCGGGCCTGTCGGAATACGCACATAAAGCATGCGGCTGCTGCGCCCTGACCATCATGACGCCCTACACAGTCTGTCGGGAAACCCTGATGACCCCAAAGCAGTATCGGGAGGCTGGGCGACGCCTGGCACAGGCAATACTGACCCGCTGGTAGAACGGGGAGAGAGAGCATGCGGATGGAACGACTATCGTTTGATTTGTTCATTACTGCGGATTACCCGCCTACCGGTGGCGGGCAGTCCACGTATTTTGAGCTGATCACGCGTTCCTATCCCGGCACGAAGACCGTGCTGACGCGCCTGCTGCCCGGGACGGCTAGGACGGAAACCGTCATGCAGGGCGTGGATGTGCGTCGGGTGCGCGCCGGGGGGTGGGCCATGCCGCTGGTGTTTTTCCTGCATGTGCTTTGCTGGAGGAAACGCCGCTATATCCGATTCATCCATTGCGGACAGCTCCGCGCTGGAGGCTGGGCTTGCTGCCTATTGAATCTACTTTTCGGTATACCCTATGGCATTCATGTGTACGGCGGCGAGCGGGCGAAGTTCGCAGACCACCGTTTCTGGCGTTTGGTGCTGAGGCCGGTACTTATACGGGCTGCCTGCCTTTTTGCGAATAGTTCGTGGACGCGTAACCTGTGGATCGAATACGGTATTCCGGCAGAGAAGATTAAAGTGATAAATCCACCGGTTGATTTGAATCGGTTTCATCCACTAACGGACCGTGCACGACTCCGCAACCAGCTCGACTTGGATAATCGCAAAGTTCTGCTGTCGGTTTGCCGCCTCGATCCCCATAAGGGAACCGATCGGCTAATAGAAGCCGTAGCTCTGCTGGCAACGGAAATTCCTGATATACTGCTGATTGTCGGAGGTGGCGGACGCATGCGAGGCAGGCTCGAAGCGCTTGTGCAGCAACATGCACTGGGGGGGCATGTGCGCTTTGTCGGGCGAATACCGGATGACGAACTAATCAACTGGTATAATGCTGCTGATTTGTTTGTTATGCCTAGCCGAGAGCAATCGGGCATGGAAAGTGGCGCAGAAGGTTTTGGGATTGTTTATCTTGAGGCAAACGCATGCGGGCTGCCTGTGATTGCGGGACGCAGCGGCGGAACGGCAGATGCCGTGGATGATGGTGTCAGTGGTTTACGGGTTGTCCCCGAATCACCAGCGGTGATTGCGGATGCGATCAAGCGGATCCTGACCTCCCCGGCATTTGGCAAGCAGCTCGGTCGTCAGGGAATGGAACGTGCCCATGCCCTGTTTCGCGACGCGGTTATCAGCAGGCAGCTTTACGATGCAGCCAGCCTGTGCGTGGAAGTCCCCACCATAGTCAAAATCGAGCCCCATATCGCCCACGTTATCACCCGTCTTGACAAGGGTGGCTCGGCGACGAATACCCTAGTCTCTGCCGATCGCCAGCGCGAGCACGGATTCGGGACCACCCTGATCTACGGTTACACTGCGGATCCGGACGGACACCTTGCCGACATGCTGGCTGGCCGGTCCCTTGATGTGCGCTATCTGCCATGCCTGAAACGCAACTTTTCCCCGCTGGATGATTGGCGCGCCTTTTTCAAGCTGGTCTCCATCTTTCGAAAGGAACGTTTCGACCTCGTGCATACGCATACCTCCAAGGCCGGACTCCTGGGTCGGTTGGCCGCGTGGGTCTGCCGCATCCCCTGCATCCATACGCCGCATGGTCACATCTTCTATGGCTATTTCGGGACGCTGGTGACGCATGTATTTGTCTGGCTTGAACGTCTGGCGGCACCGATGACCGCGCGGATGGTTTCGCTGACGGATCGCGAGACCGAGGAATCGCTGGTACGCAAGATCGGCCACCCGGGGCAGTTCGTCACGATCCCCAGTGGTGTTCCACTGGATGTCTTCCGGAATGTGCCGGAGGATGTCGGTAGATCGTTTCGATCCCGATCGGGAATGACCGGGCAAAGCGTGGTGTTTGCGTCCGTTGGTCGACTGACGCCCATCAAGGGGTTTGATCTGTTGATCACGGCGTTTGCAGATGTCGTCCGGCAGTTGGCCAGTCAGGATATCTGGCTGGTGATTGTCGGTGATGGCGAGGAACGGATGGTCCTTGAGGCCCTTGTCGAGACGACGGGATTGGCCGGACGCGTGGTCTTCACCGGTGAGCTGCAGGATGTTACGCCAGTGCTGAGCGCGGCGGATTGCTTCGTGCTGGCCAGTCGGAACGAAGGGATGGGACGGGCGTTTGTCGAGGCCATGGCCAGCGGCTTGCCCGCCATCGGACCGGCAACGGGCGGGGTGGACCGGGTCATCCAGGATGGCGTCACCGGGATCCTGTTCCCGAAAGAAGACACCGCCGCGCTAGCCGCCGCGATGGTTCGCATGGCGACGGATGAAAGTTTCCGCCAGCAGGCCGGGCAAAAAGCCATGCGGGCGATGGATCCCCTGTTCTCGGAGTCATACATGGTTGAACGTTTATGCCAGCTTTATCGTGAGGTGCTTTCATGAAATGTGCCATTCATCAACCGCAGTTCATTCCCTGGCTTGGGTACCTGCATAAGATTCAGGCGGCGGATGTGTTCGTGTTTCTGGATGATGTGCAGTTCAAGAAGAACGAGTACCAGAACCGGAACCGGATGCGAGTGGGCGGCATGTCGCAGTGGATCACGGCGCCGGTTCAGTTCCGGTTCGGGGATTGCCTGAATGCGGTCCAGTTGAGCGATGAGCCGAAGTGGCGTGGCAAGCTGCTGCGTACCCTCGAGGTGAACTATGCCAAAACGCCATTCTTCGCGGCCTATATGCCCGGGTTCGCCGATCTGATCCAGCGACCTTGGCCGAACCTGGCGGAACTGAACATTGCCTGTGTGGAGTGGTTGATGAATGTGTTCGAGATGGATCGGAACGCTGTACGGCGCAGTTCGCGGATGGACGGGTTGCGGGATGATCCAACCCTGCGGTTGATCGATATCTGCCGACAGGTGGGTGCCGACACCTATTTGTCCGGTGCAGGTGGACGGCATTATCTGGATATCGACCGTTTTGCAACGGAAGGGCTAACGCTCGAATTCCAGACGTTTGAGCACCCGGTTTATCCCCAGCATCCCCACAAGGGTGAATTCGTGCCCTACCTGGCAGCACTGGATGGGCTTTTCAACGTCGGCGGAGGAATGCAAGGCCGCAGGCTGCTGGGGCTCTGTTGATGGCGATGAGGAAACCGAATGCATCCTGAAATCGACATGCTGACCTGGCCAGGGCTGGAGGCGATGAGGCCGGTCTGGCGGCATGCCCAGTCGTTCCGGGTGGGTGGCGTCGATGTGCGGCTGCGCAGCACGCTGGATCCAGCCTCATTCCGCGTCAAGCCCCAGTTGCTGGCGTTTGCCGTTGAGCAGGCGGGGGCCGAGGCGATCCGCTTCTCGCATGTGTTCGACATGCCCCCCCTCGATGCCCTTGATCTCGGCACGGTTGCCTACCGTCAGCCGCCTTGGATCCTCTCGGTACGGGATGGTATCTGGTTCTACCGTTGCGTGGCGGCCGGGGAGGATTCTCCGTTTTGCCTGGCTGTCTTCTCGGACGACTACCGGTATGCCTGTGTCTATCACCGCCCCGAAACCGCTGCGGGTATCGTGGGCGGCGAATGGTCCTCGATTGCCCTTCTGCCGACCGACCAGATCTGGTTGTGCCCGCTGATGGCCGACCGGCAGGGGCTTCTGCTGCATGCGTCCGCGGTCATCCTGGATGGCAAGGCCTTCGTGTTTGCCGGCAAATCCGGCGCCGGTAAATCCACCACTGTGGAGCTGCTTCGCCGTGCCGGATGTTTCCGGCAGACGGAGGTGCTTTGCGACGACCGGATCATCGTCCGCAGGCTCGATGGCCATTGGCAGGTTCACGGCACCTGGAGCCACGGGTCGATTCCCGATGTCTCGCCAGCATCCGCGCCCCTCGGCGGCATTTTCCTGCTGGAGCAAAGCGGCGAGAACCGCCTGATTCCCGTGACCGATCCATCCGCCATCCTGCATGCGCTGCTAGCGGTGCTGATCCGTCCGCTGCCAACCGATACCTGGTGGCGTACAGTGCTCGGGGTGCTGGAATCCCTGGTTCGCGAAAGTCATGTCGATATCATGCAATTTGATCGTTCCGGCAATATCGTCAAGCGGCTGGCGGAAAGGATGTCATGAGCGCGTATGTCACGACTGAAGACCCGCGGGAGGCATCGGACAGGCTCTTATCGCTGACGCTGGAGCTGACCGAGCGATGCAATCAGGATTGCCAGCATTGCTGCATCAATCGGCCGGCGCAGGATGCATCCGCCAAGACGCGCGAGATGGATACTGAAACGGTGATGCGCGTCTTGCGGGAGGCGGCGGGCTTGGGCTGTAAACGGGTTTGCTTCACCGGCGGGGAACCGTTGTTACGCACGGATTTCGAGACGCTCTATCTGTATGCGCGACGCCAGGGGTTCCAGGTGCAGCTCTTTACCAACGCCACGTTATTGACCCCGCCGCTGGCGACGCTGATGAAAGCTGTCCCTCCATTGGAACCGATCGAGGTCACGGTCTATGGCATGTCCGCCCGATCGGTCGAGACCGTCACCCGCGTGGCGGGTACCCATACCCGGCTACAGGCCGGGGTACGGCTGCTGCGCGAAAACCAAATTCCCTTCGTTGTCAAGTATGCCTGTTTGCCAGCGAACCGGCATGAACTGGATGCCTTCGAGGAATGGGGCCGCCGTCTCGGCGCCATCGACGGTATCCCCAGCCTGGTCCTGTTCTTCCGGTTGCGCGACCGGCGCGATGATCCGGTCCGTAATCGGATGATTCAATCAGTGCGAATTTCACCCGCCGGNNTGCGGCGGCATGAGGCGGCCTATGCCGAATCGGCCCGGCAATTCATTCAGCGTTATGCGGGGCTGGCCGCCGGTTGTGGCGCGGGCCGTCATGTCTGTGTCGACGCCTATGGTCATGTGCAGCCATGCGGTGCCTTGCGCGACCCGGCGCGGTCGCTGAATATCTACGGCAGTGATGCTCCCGCTGGCCTGACGCTGGACGAGGCGCTAAGGGCCTTTGCAGCCAAGGGGTGTGAGCCTCCGCCAGCGCGTTGTGCCCGGTGTTTCCTATATGGCTTCTGCGAGCAGTGCCCCGCGCTCTCCTGGTCGGAACACGGTGCGTATGACCAGCCAGTGGCCTATTTCTGTGACGTCGCCCACGCCCAGGCCCGCAGGCTAGGCTGGTTGAAAACCGACGAGTCGGCGTGGGAGTCGCGCGTGCCGTCCGTGGCAAAGGCCGTTGTGAATACGCCGACCTAGCAAGGGGGAAAACGGGAGCTCTGTAGCCGCGCCACGGAGGGG